>JAIRXG010000030.1 GCA_031268335.1 Campylobacteraceae bacterium | reverse complement strand
GAATCGTTCGGATAATCGCTGCTGCCGCAAGAGATAAGAAGGAGAGAGATTGCGAGGAAAACAATAAACTTAAAAAAATATATGATAAATTTCATAGGAGTAATCCTTTAGCAAAGTATAAGATTTAAATACCGAATCATTTTAATATAATAAATATAAAATCATAATTAATGTCAAAAAAATAATGAAGATATTTGAAAGGAAGTATTTTAAAAAAGTTACATGTAGAGTGGAGATATACATGCAAGGATATTTGAGGGGATTAAAATAACACCTGTTTCGATTCGGCAGTGTATGTAAGAATATTTGGTGATTGGGTTATGCATATATGTGAGAGTCGGAACTATAGTGATTGTTTATACATGTAAATAGCCAAACATTGTTAAAAATATTTACTGTTTATAACTCAATGTATCATACCACTCTTTAACGCTTTTGCCCGTCATTTTCGAAAGGAGTTTTGCTTTTTGTTTATTTGGAATAGAAAGATTTGATATGTCGTCTATAGACAAAGCCTCGCCGCTTTCTTTTGCAGAGCCTTTCAAGACGACAACCCATTCGCCGTTTAGATTGCTGTTTTGCAATTTGACGTAAATCTCTTCGGTTGTTCCAAAAAATCGCTTTTCATACATTTTAGTAGCTTCTTTTATGAAAAACGACTCTCTGTCAGCTGCTATGGATACTAACTCTTTTGAAAGTTTTAAAATTCTATGCGTAGATTCATACAAAACAACGTTACATGTAAGGGATAAGAGTCTGTTTAACTCTTTTTCTCTAGCCTCTTTTTTGTGCGGTAAAAATCCGTGAAAATAAAAATTTGTTTCGCCAAATCCGCTCGAAACCAAAGCCAATAAAAGCGCGTTTGCTCCCGGCAGTACTTCGTAAGGAATGTTGTTTTTTTGCGCGAATTGCACCAATAAAGCGCCCGGATCGCTAATGCACGGCATTCCCGCATCGCTTACAAAAGCGGCGTTAGTTGCTGAAAAAATATCCGCACTTAGAGAGTCTATCACCTTTTGTTCGTTATGCGAATGAAGCGGTATGAATTTTTGTTCTACATTGTCTGATTGGCTAAAACGTTCTTTTAAAAGATTGATTAATCTTTTCGCGACTCTTGTATCTTCGCAAAATATAAGCGGAGTGTTCAAGAGGAGTCTTAAACTCCTCTGTGTTATATCTTCGAGGTTTCCTATTGGAGTAGGAATAAAATATAGCATTTATTTCATATTGTATTTTTTCTTAAACTTCTCAACGCGTCCGGCAGAATCGACAATCTTTTCGCTGCCTGTAAAAAACGGATGACATGCATTACAAATGTCTATTCTTATTTCCGATTTATTTGACATGGTTGTAAAAGTATTACCGCAAGCGCATGTTACGGTACATTTTACATACTCCGGATGAATCTCTTTTTTCATAATTTTTCCTTATATTTTTTAAAATGTTACGTCCTCTTTAATTATAAATCTACTGAAAAACAATTAGAAGGATTGGGATTATATCAAAAAGTTTATGATAATTCAATATCAAAGCAACAATTTTGAAGCGATTGCCGCGACTGCGCTTGAGCTTCGCAAAATATTTTCACTATCAAATCCTACCTGTATAAATTTCTCAAGACGTTTTCGTTCCTCTTTTTCAAAACCGCCTTCACATCCTACGAGCCAAATTTTAGGCAATATGCCGCAAAGAGAGCTAAACTTATCGGGTGAAAAGTCAACGACAGCTATATCGTCATATATTTTTAAAAACTCCTCAAGCGAATTAAAAATCTCAAACTCCATCAAATCGATTCTCCCGCACTGTTCGCATGAATTTATGACAATTCTTTTCAGTCTTTCAAAATCCAATTTAAAATTTCGCTGTGAAAATTTTGTGTACACGAAAATGAGTTTTTTTAGATTGAGTTCATTTAAAAAAGGTAATGTTTTTTCAACTGTTTTTGGCTCCGTGACAGACCACGCGATTTGAAACTCTTTTGGCTTTTTGGTTAATGTTTTCTCGATTTTTATCAATTCGCACAAAGCCTCTTTTTTATCTATTTGCGAAACCTTATACATGTAAAGATTTTTATCTTGCAAGTTGCGAAAAAAAAGCGGTTTTTTGACATCCTCGCGCCTTACTTTGAAAATATGATTGTACTGCTCTTTTTCAAGTTTTAAAGTCTTTGCTCCGCTTTTTTCGTGATATATAAATCGCATTTAGATGATATCCGTTATGATAAGGAGATAAAAAACTGCGCAAATCAATATATCAAAGCAATACTTTTTGATTGCAAAATTTATCAAATTTTCAAATGCTGTTTTATTTTTAGCAAATTTATATACTTTTATTCCGCCGAATAAAATAGATATCAAAAATGCCGCAAAAAGTGCGTCTGTTAATGCAAAACGCTTTTTAAGGGCTAAAGTTATCACAAATGAAAAAGTTATAACGCTGAAAAACAGATAATATGTTGGATTTAGAAGGGATAGTCGATTTTTAAAGATTTTATGCTCTTTGGATTTAAACGATATAACAACTCCTGTAAATGCACATAAAGCAAAACAAACGACGCTGTATAAAAGTATGTTGTGAAGAAGGGAGATGCTCTCTTGCATCTATTCGCCAAGCGTTGAAATATAAGAAGCTACATCGGTTATATCTTGTTGATTTAGCACTTTTAACAAAGATGTCATAGTAGTCTTCATGGCGCCGCCGTATGTGCCCTCTTTATAGCCTTTAAGGGCATTTGTTATGCTCTCTTTATTCCATTTTGAGATATCTTGACTTTTGCCGACTGCGTTTAAATTTGCTTTTGCCCCATGGCATGGAATACATCTTTTAAAAACTTTTTTACCATTTTCTAAGTCATATGAAGAGGCGGCGGCGCTTGCTGCTTTTTGCACTGTTTGTGAAATAGTCTCATTTGCTTTTTGCATTGCATCTTTGTCTTTTTGGTTTGCTTTTTCAATATTTTCAGTATCTGCTTTTTGAGATATATCTTCGGTTTTTTGTATTGCTTCTTTTGCAGCTTCATCAATTTTTAAGGTTGTGTTAGCAACCGAAGAAGTAATGTCTTGCGTATTTTTATTTAGATTTTCAAGCGGCACAGAAAGTTCTTGTTTTTCACTTTGTTTGTCCGAACCGCCGCCGCAACCTATCAAAACATAACATAGTGCTATCAAAAAAAGTCTATTTTGCATCTTTTTCCTTTATACTAATTTGGGATTTACCATATTTTCGCCGTCTAAGATTTTTTGCCAAAGCTCAGGATTGCGCCAATCCTCTTTCACGGCATTTGAAAAAATAATATTATTTGCATTTATCATACCCAAACTCTCGCTATAAGCGTCTTTTGAGCTTGCCTTAGCATAACCGCTGTCCGTTTCGTGAACGATAACGCTGTTGATATTTATTTTTCCCTCTTTGTTTGTAAAAATAGTTCTTGAAAGAAGCAAATCAATCATTAAAAATATTACTCTTGCAAATTGTTCTGCAGTTGGATTTACAGGAAGCTCTACCCATCTGTCCGAATATTTTTTCATAGCCGCCACATAACCTTCGTCATCTTTGCTCCAAAGTGTTATAGAATGGTCGAAAGACTCTACTAAATCTTGCATGTGAGTTTTCATTAATCCAAAATCATAAACCATTTGAGCATCGTCGAAACTATCGGATTCAAACAAAACCTCAACTTTATAAGAGTGTCCGTGTATACTGCTGCGGCATTTTTTACTCGAACATCTGCGTACTATATGGGTATTTTCAAATTTAAACACTTTGCGTATAATCATCGCTAAACTCCTCTTTTATCATTCCACAAACGAATATGAGTTCTATCGGTGTAATTGTATCCGTTTTTTATGCAAAAGGAAATTACGCTTTCGCTATTTTTCTCAAGCTCTTTTTTGTTCTTTCCAAGCGGCATGCAAAATATAGGCGCGGTAAAATCTTTTGTTATGTCCTCTATCTCTTTTTGCGCTTCACCCTCTTTTATCATCCGCTCATCTATCACAAATTTAAAAAACGCATCTTTAGCATTGTTGCAAATAGCTTCTATAGCTTTTTTATTTACTCTTTTTGTATATTTTTCACCGCTGTTTGAGAGTTTCACACTCATACAAAAATTTACATTTTTATATAGTTTAAATGCCTCAAAATCTATAAATACGGTAGCATTTGTCTCAATAAAAACAAAAAAATCGCCAAGTAATTTCAAAAGAGTATAAAACTCGCGATGTTTGTAGTGCGTCAAAGGCTCTCCGCCCGTGATAACTATATGCGGTTTATACGGTAAATCCCTTACATGTAATAGAACTTTTTCGAACAACTCTTCGGCGCAAAGCTCTTGCCAATCTTTTTTGAAATGTTTTTCGTTGGCGGCAAAAAGTGAGTCGCAGCCTATGAGTTCGCTGCCGTCATACGAAGAGATAAATTTACATCCAAAACCCTTACATGTAAGGTTGCAACCGCCAAATCTCAAAAATACGGACGGAGCTCCCGCATACTTGCCTTCGCCTTGAATACTCAAAAAACTCTCCGCTAAATATAACGGTTTCACCGATCTTATCCTTAATATTTTTAAATAAATGCGACAAAAACTGTTGTTAATTCGCCGCGTAAATCACATTCTAATTTCAAATTTAAAACGTAAAAGATTACGCATAAATTTTGAAACGGTTTATTGTCTTAACTCAAGAAGACGCATAGGGGCAAAATAGTTTAAAACTTTTTCATCCGTTATAAAATCAAGATTGTACGGATGACAAGTTTGTATGAGAGTAAAATTATGGCTTGAGGGAAGCAGTTTTTTTATCTCTTTTGCTATATTGCCGAATAAAATCAACTCTATTTGATCATTTGATAATTGCGATAAAAGCGTTTTCATAAATGGCGCAAACGCTTTTACATGCAAAGGCGTATCGTCCTTATTTACAAACACTAACGAAGTGTTCAAAAGCAATATTCCATTTGCTTCAAAATTATCCTTTAACTCCATAATGCCGTTTATAAATTCGCTTTTATTAAGCTTAGCTATATTTTCTTGTGTTAAAGATGCTGAAGTTAATTTATCGGAACTCAAAAGCAACATTTTTATAAAATTTCTAAGGCTCGTAGCGCGATTTACCTCTTTTGACAATCCTTTGTCGCCAAAAATACTTTTCACGCAGCCATCTATAAAAGCATATCCTATCGCGCTATTTTCTCTTGGATACGGGTCTTGTCCGAATAATATGGCTTTTGTTTTATTTTTGGGAAGCGTCTTAAAAGCGTTTAGAAAATTTGAAAAATTGGGAAAATATCCTTTGTCTGTTTCCAAAAAAGCACGATACTCGCTATCCAAAGCGTTATAAGCATTTGAGACTATTTGTCTCCAACTCTCATGAACTATCATTCGGGATTATTCAGCGCTAAGATGAGTTCTATTTGCTTCACGCTGACCCCCAAAATATTTGCTATCTCGCTTTCGTTTTTACCGTCTAGATAGAGTTTTAAAATCTTGCTTTCAAATTCAATAGCATCATCTGTACTTGACCTTTGACCTCTATATTCAGCCGCAATCTTTTTTACCTCTTTTAAAGATTTTGTCAAAGGTTCGACCTTGTCTTCAACTATCTTTTTTATATCCTCTTCAAAATTTCGCTCTTTTACGGCTTTGTTGAGTTTGTGATTTTGATGATTTAGGTCGTCTATAATACTCTCTAATGCCATAAGTCTTTTCACGATACTTTTATTATAATAAATAACAAAAATAGCGACAGTCATACAAATTGCCAAAGCCCCGACCGATACATATAACTCCAACCCCATTTTATCTCCTATTATGCAATGACCAAATCAGCGAATACCAATGTAAAAAACATAATTCCAAGATAACCGTTTAACATAAAAAAAGCCCTATCTATTTTATTAAAATCTTTTCTAACTATCCTATGTTCAAAAAATAAAATTACCGCGCTTAGCAAAACTGCAACGTAAGATAAAACCCCTAATTTTGCAAAGATAACAAATAGCAGCCAAAATAGAATGCTCAAGCAGTGAAATAAAAATGAAATGATAAAAGTTTTGTTCCATCCATAGTGTGAAGGTATGGAATGAAGGCTATGCTTTTTATCATACTCTATATCTTGCAAAGAGTACAGCAAATCAAATCCCGCAACCCAAAATATAACCCCTATGCACAAAAGCCATGCCCAAAGCGGAGTTGTTTGTAAAACGGCTATGCTTCCGGCTATTGGAGCAAGCCCCAATGAAAGCCCCAAAATCAAATGCGCAAAAGCGGAAAATCTCTTGAAAAACGAGTAACTTGTGAGCACCAATAATATAGCAAAAGAGGCGCAAAAAGCTACTTTATTTATAAAATATGCGCTTATGACAAAAACCGCCGCATTAAACAATATGAAAATTATCATATTTTTGCGTCCTATCCTGCCATCTACGCTCGGACGATTTGCCGTTCTGGGATTGTGTTTGTCTATATCTTCATCTGCAAGCCTATTAAACGCCATGGCAAAACTTCTAGCGCTTATTGCCGCTATAAGTCCCAAAACCAATAGTTTTGCACCAAACCACACAGAACCGTTTAGCTCTTCGGATGCAACTATCATAGCAACAAAAATAAACGGCAGAGCAAAAACGGAGTGCTTAAATACAATAAGTTCGTTTATATCTTTCAAAATATGTAAAAAACGGGACAATTTTTAAACCTTTTATCATTCAAAATAAATACAAAATATTATCCAATTTTACTATAAAATCAAAATCCCCAAAGCGTTTTCCGTCTTGCCATAAGCAGATAATTTTGCAAAAGCGACGTTTATGTTCAACTATTACAAATAAATCCGATAAATTATCCGTAAAATTTATAGTTCGCAATATATGCGGATAAAAAAATAAAGCATTTCAAAATTATGCTGCTGCTCAAAGTAAGATTCGAGCTTACATGTAAGGGCTTTATCAAAATAAAATATTATAATTTTGAAAAACTAAAAGAGGGACGATGTTGGTTCACATCTGCTGTTCCGTAGACAGCCACTATTTTTTAAAAAGACTTCGCGAAAGTTTGCCAAACGAGCATATTACAGGTTTTTTTTATAACCCCAATATTCACCCATACGAAGAATATATTTTGAGGCTCTCGGATGTAAAAAGAAGTTGCAAAAAGTACGGCATTAGGCTTATTGAAGGAAAGTATGACATTGAAAATTGGTGGATGGTTACAAAAAGGCTTGAACTGGAAAAAGAGAGAGGCAAAAGATGTGAAGTTTGTTTTGAAACGCGTCTTGAAGTTACAGCAAAAAAAGCTGAAGAAATTGGAGAAAAAAGCATTACGACCACGCTTTTTATGAGTCCTAAAAAATCCTTTGAACAATTAAGCATAGTGTCAAATAAGATAGGTCAAAAATACAATTTGGAAGTTTTGTGTTTTGATTTTAGAAAAAATGGAGGCACAAACGAACAGTTCAAATTAGCGCGCGAAGATAGACTCTATCGTCAAAATTATTGCGGCTGTATGTATGCGCTAAACGAACAAAGAGCGGCTAAAAACAAAATAGCGAGCGAACTTATAAATCCTATAGGAAAAGAGATGTTGCGAGGCTCAATCGCTGAGCGAATAAAATTATATGAAAAAATTTGCGAATGCGAAGATAAAAACCAAAAATTTACAATAGAAAAAGAGGAATTTCAAAATTATCAACTTTTATGGGGATTGGTGTTGGAAAACGGATATGCTGTTCATAGCTATTTTATCGGCGAATATAAATTTGACGGTAGCGCTTTGGAAGTTGAGGTAACAAAGATACAAAACGGCTTTGGTTTCACAAAAAATCATATACTATTTTTGGATTTGGAGTGTTTTAATAATATAACATGTACAAACTATAAAAACATAAAAGATTTGATACATAATCCGATAACACGCCCGAAATATTTAGACATAGAACACAAATTATCTGATTATTCGCTTATCATCGTACTTGATAAAATTAAAAAAACAACCTACAAAATAGAAGCAAAATCAATAAGTTATCAAGATGTTAGAGAAGTTTTAGCAATACTTTGATAAAATTTACAGATTTTTCAAATTAAGGTTTGCGATGATTAATATCACAGAAATTCAACAGATTCTTCCTCACCGTTTTCCGTTTTTGCTTATAGATAGAGTCGTGGAGCTAAATCCTCAAATTTCTATAACAGCATATAAAAACGTAACTATCGGCGAACAAATTTTTCAAGGACATTTTCCCGGTCATCCAATATATCCTGGTGTTATGATAATAGAAGGAATGGCGCAAGCAGGCGGCATTTTGGCATTTAAAAGCATGTGCAAAGACAGCCAGCAAGCTATAGAAAATAAAGTAGTATATTTTATGAGCATAGATAATGCCAAATTTAGAATTCCCGTAACTCCTGGAGATAGATTAGAGTATAAGTTAAACGTATTAAAACATAGAGGCGATATTTGGGTTTTAGAGGGCAAGGCGTATGTGGACGATAAATTGGTCGCGGAAGCCGAATTAAAAGCTATGATAGTAGACAAAAACAGATGAGCAAGATTCATCCGACTGCCATAATAGAAAACGGAGCGGTTTTAGGTAAAGACGTTGTGATTGAAGCTAACGCTTTTATCTCCGCAAACAGCAAAATCGGCGATAAAAGTGAAGTGAGACAAGGCGCTCAAATACTTGGCGGCACTGTTTTAGGCAAAGAGGTAAGAATATATCCTTACGCAATTATAGGCGGCGACCCGCAAGATATTTCATTTAAAGTGGGCGAGACTTCACGAGTAATTATTGGCGACAATACGACGGTGCGCGAATTTGTAACAATAAACGGCGGTTCGCAAAAGGGCGATTTTACTACAAGGGTTGGCAAAAATTGCTTTATTATGAATTTTTGCCATGTAGCACACGATTGCATTTTAGGCGATAACGTTATTTTGGCAAATTCAGCTACTTTAGCAGGACATGTAGAGGTAGGTTCCGATACGGTTGTCGGCGGAATGACGCCTATCCATCAATTTGTAAAAATAGGACAAGGCTGCATGATAGCCGGCGCCAGCGCGCTTTCCCAAGATATTCCGCCGTTTTGTTTGGCTGAAGGAAACAGAGCTGCTTTGAGAGGGTTGAATTTGGTAGGGCTTCGCAGACGTGAAAACAAAGAGGATATAGACGCTTTAAGCAGTGCATATAAAAAACTTTTCAAAAGCAACCATCCGATAAGACAGAGCGCGGAAGATATTCTGAAAACAACAAACAATGAAAAAGTACGCATTATGTGCGAATTTGTTATAAATACAAAACGGGGAATCCCATACGAGAGGGCAAATAGTGAAAAAGTGTAGTTTCTGCGGAAAAGATTATACCGATGATGTGACGGTATTGAGCGGTCAGTCGAATACAAACGCTTATATATGCGAATTTTGCGTTAGCAATATTTACAAATATGTCGTGAAAGAGAATGAAGAACGCGTGAAAAGAAACGACGCTGAGAGAAAGCTGCTAACTCCAAAAGAACTAAAACAAGTTTTAGACGAGTTTGTAATAGGTCAAGATAGAGCCAAAAAAGTATTTTCCGTAGGCGTATATAACCACTACAAAAGAATTTTTAAGCAGGATGTCAAAGATGACGACACCGAGATTTCAAAATCCAACATCTTACTAATAGGACCTACCGGGAGCGGTAAAACGCTTATGGCGCAAACTTTAGCTAAATTTTTAGACGTTCCCATAGCAATATGCGATGCCACAAGTCTTACAGAAGCCGGATATGTGGGCGAGGATGTGGAAAATATTTTAACCAGACTATTGCAAGCTGCCGACGGGGATTTGGAAAAGTGCAAACAGGGTATAGTTTTTATAGATGAGATTGATAAAATTTCAAGAATGAGCGAAAATCGTTCCATCACGCGCGATGTTTCCGGCGAGGGAGTGCAACAAGCTCTTTTGAAAATAATAGAGGGCAGTATTGTAAATATTTCGCCAAAGGGGGGACGCAAACATCCAAACCAAGATTTTATACAGATAGATTCGACAAATATACTTTTTGTTTGCGGCGGCGCTTTTGATGGACTTGAAGAGATTATCAAACGGCGCGTAGGCAAAAATATTTTGGGATTTAACCAGAAAAAAGTAGGCAAAAGCAAAGAGAGCGAACTATTAAATCTTTTGGAACCTGAAGATTTAATTCATTATGGACTAATTCCGGAGCTTATAGGGCGCTTACATGTAAACGCTGTATTGCAAAATTTGAACAAAAGCGATATGGTAAAAGTTTTAACGGAACCTAAAAATTCCATCGTCAAACAGTATGAAAAACTTTTTGCCATAGACGAAGTTAAATTAAGTTTTGAAACGGAAGCGCTTGAAGCAATAGCTGAGCTTGCTATTAAACGAAAAACAGGAGCTAGGGGACTTAGGACTATTATGGAAGAGTTGATGACTGATATTATGTTTGAACTTCCTGACTTTAAGGGGTATGAAATAGTCATCACTTTAGATGTTGTAAAAAATGGGCAAAAGCCTCTTTTTATCAAGAAAAATAAAAAAAGCGCGTAAAGGAGAGCCAGCGTGATTTTGGACCAATTAATAGGATTTTTTTCAAACGATATGGGAATAGATTTGGGCACGGCAAACACTCTTGTTTTAGTGCGCAATAAAGGGATAATAATCAACGAACCGTCTGTTGTGGCTGTAAGAAGAGATAAATACGGCAAACAAGAGATATTGGCGGTTGGTCGCGAAGCGAAAAATATGGTCGGAAAAACTCCGGGCGATATTGAGGCAATTAGACCTATGAGGGATGGAGTTATCGCCGATTTTGATATGACGGAGAAAATGATACGATACTTCATTGAAAAAGCGCACAGAAGAAAAAACTTTTTGCGTCCGCGCATTATTATATCCGTTCCATACGGACTTACTCAAG
Organism: Campylobacteraceae bacterium; assembly: GCA_031268335.1. GTDB lineage: Bacteria > Campylobacterota > Campylobacteria > Campylobacterales > Campylobacteraceae > JAIRKW01. Next base: position 64,454 of record JAIRXG010000030.1, on the reverse strand, counting down.
TGGAGAGAAAAGCGGTTAGAGAATCTGCCATGAGCGCTGGAGCAAGAGAAGTATTTTTGATTGAAGAACCCATGGCTGCCGCAATAGGCGCCGGTTTGCCGATTGATGAACCGAAAGGAAGTTTGATAGTAGATATTGGAGGCGGTACGACAGAAATCGGCGTTTTATCTTTGGGGGGATTGGTTATCAGTAAATCCATACGCGTAGCGGGCGACAAGATAGATATGGCGATAGTTGACTATGTGAAAAGAAAATATAACCTCTTAATAGGTGAGCGTTCTGGAGAAGATATAAAAATACAAATAGGAAGCGCGATAGCATTAAATCCCGAACTTTCAATGACTATTAAAGGACGCGACCAAGTAAGCGGACTTTTAAGCCGTATCGAGATGACAAGCGAAGATGTAAGAGAAGCCATGAGAGAACCTTTGAGGGAAATAACGGAGGCGTTGAAAGATGTGCTTGAAGTCACTCCTCCAGACCTTGCGGGCGATATAGTAGAAAACGGGGTCGTTTTAACGGGCGGCGGAGCATTGATACGAGGACTTGATAAGTATTTAAGCGAAGCGGTTAAACTGCCTGTTTTCATCGGCGAAGAGCCGCTTTTAGCAGTTGCTCAAGGCACAGGCAAAGCTCTTGAGCAGATACAAAAGTTATCGGAAAATGAGTAATAGGTTTAAAATTCTCTTATTAATTACTTTTTTAGTGATAATTTCCATAAATTACGCTAATGGTTTGAAAGGCTTTAGCAATGATGTTTCTGCATTTATTGTCAATATATATGCAAACTCTAAAGAGAGTCTTTCAAGCTCTATAAACGAGCACTTTAATCAACGTGATGAAATAGTAGCGTTAAAAAAAAGAAATATGGAGTTAGAAACAAAAGTGCTTAATTTAACCTCAGTGTCAGACAAGCTAAACGCTATGTTAAAAGAGGCTAATTTAAGCAAATATGCCCCTAAAACAAAATTGGTCAGAGCTTTATCATATGCTAACCTTGGAGACTACAACAAGATTTGGCTTGATTTTGACGATTTTAACGCAACTGAAATTTACGGACTTATTCAAGAGGGATATACTGTCGGTATAGTGACAAATAGCAATCAAAGAGCGTTGGCGCTTTTACAATATGACCCGAAATCAACTTTTTCGGTTTACATAGGCAGCGAAAAGATAAAAGGGATAGCTTTTGGAGCAAATAATAAAATAGAAGTGCGCTATATACCTTTGTGGACAGAACCGAAAAATGGTGATGAAGTTGTAACAAGCGGTCTTGATAATATATTTTTTGAAGGTGTAAAAGTAGGAAAAGTAGTAAATGTGCAAAAAGACGAATCATACTTTATGGCGGTTGTAGAACCTTACGCCAATATTAATATACCTGATTTTTTTCATATAGTGTTGAAAGATTAAAGGTTTTCAAAAGGAATTTCGTGTGAATTTAAAAGAAGGAAAAATCTAATGCCTAAGCGCGACGATATAAATACTATTTTACTTATAGGTTCAGGTCCCATCGTCATAGGACAAGCTTGCGAATTTGACTACTCTGGAACTCAAGCAGCCAAAACATTAAAAGAGCTTGGATATAGAGTAGTGCTTATCAACTCAAATCCGGCTACTATTATGACGGATCCCGAATTTGCGGACAGAACATATATAGAACCCATAACTACCGATGTGATTGAAAAGATTATTAAAAAAGAGAAAGTAGACGCTATATTGCCTACTATGGGCGGACAAACTGCTTTAAATGTCGCCATGAAGTTATATGAGAACGGCAAAATAGGAGATGTGAAGTTTTTAGGCGCAAATCCTGAAGCCATAAAAAAAGGCGAGGATAGACAAGCTTTCAAGGAAGCCATGATAAAAATAGGCATGGATTTGCCGAAAAGTAGATATGCTTATACTATAGAAGAGGCTTTGAAAGCCGCAGAAGAGATAGGATTTCCGCTTATAATCAGAGCCTCTTATACTTTAGCAGGCGGCGGAAGCGGAGTTGCTTACAACTTTGATGAATTCAAAGAACTTGCTGCTGCGGGACTTGATATAAGTCCCATCAATGAAATACTTATAGAAGAATCGCTGCTTGGATGGAAAGAGTATGAAATGGAGGTCATCAGAGATAAATGTGATAACTGCATCATAGTTTGCTCCATAGAAAACCTCGACCCTATGGGTGTACATACGGGAGATAGCATAACGATAGCACCCGCTCTTACCTTGACCGATAAAGAGTATCAAAAGATGAGAAATGCGTCTTTTGCCATCTTGAGAGAAATCGGTGTGGACACGGGCGGAAGCAATGTACAATTTGCCGTAAATCCTAAAACCGGGCGAATGACGGTAATTGAGATGAATCCACGCGTTTCGCGCTCTTCAGCGCTCGCTTCAAAAGCTACCGGTTATCCCATTGCAAAAGTGGCAACGCTTTTAGCTGTCGGATTTACGTTGGATGAGATAAAAAATGACATCACGGGTACAGCGGCAAGTTTTGAACCGGTAATAGATTATATAGTTACAAAAATTCCTCGTTTTACGTTTGAAAAATTTCCTTATGCTAATTCAACTCTTACTACATCTATGAAAAGTGTCGGTGAAGTTATGGCGATTGGAAGAACGTTTAAAGAATCCTTGCAAAAAGCTTTATGCTCTCTTGAAACGGGACTTTTCGGATTTAATTTCCTTACATGTAAGGATGATAAGCTTATCAATGAGATAAGAAGAGCGAATTGCGATAGATTGCTTTATGTTGCGGAAGCTTTCAGACGCGGGAAAAGTGTATCGGAAATTTACGAACTTTGCAAGATAGATCCTTGGTTTTTGATGCAAATCAGCGATATTGTGGAATTTGAAAAAAGAATAGATATGGATATTTTGAATGATGCGAAGCTTTTAAGAGAAGCAAAAATTTACGGTTTTTCCGACAAAATGATAGCCTATCTTATCAACAAAAAAGATAACTTGCAGCTAACCGAAAATGATATATGCTATGCTAAAAAACAGGCGAGTATTAGCTTGGAATACAATAATGTAGATACTTGCGCTGCAGAGTTTGAAGCGCTAACGCCATATCTGTATTCCACAACTAACGTTAGCTCTAACGCGTTAGTAAAAACCCCTCAAAAGACAAAAAACAAGGTTATGATAATAGGCGGCGGCCCGAATAGAATAGGACAAGGGATAGAATTTGATTATTGCTGCGTACACGCCGCTTATGCCCTGAAAGATTTGAATGTTGAAACTATAATGTACAACTGCAATCCCGAAACTGTCTCAACTGATTATGATACGAGCGACATTTTGTACTTCGAACCTATAGATTTTGAACATGTAAGAAGCGTTGTAGAGCTTGAGCAACCTGATGGTATTATTGTCCACTTCGGCGGTCAAACACCTTTAAAATTAGCCAAACAACTTACCGCTATAGGCGCGAAAATTATAGGTACGACCGCACGCGTAATAGACATAGCTGAAGATAGAGAAAAATTTTCCGAATTTATCAGACAAAACAATATAAATCAACCAAAAAATGCTACTGCAATGAGCGAAGAGGAAGCGATAGAAAAAGCGGCGATTATAGGTTATCCTGCGCTCGTAAGACCAAGTTATGTGCTTGGAGGACGCGCTATGAGGATAATTTACAACGAGAGCGAACTAAAACTTTATATGAATGAAGCCGTCAATGTAAGCAACCAATCGCCAGTACTAATAGACCAATTTTTAGACAGAGCTATAGAGATAGATGTAGATGCTATAAGCGACGGTAAAGACGTTTATATAGGCGGCATAATGCAACATATAGAAGAAGCGGGCATTCATAGCGGCGATAGCGCATGTTCATTACCTGCCGTTAGTCTTGACGAGAGCATTATAAAAAAAGTTGAAAATCAAACGAAACAAATTGCATTGAACCTTGGCGTAATAGGATTGATGAATATTCAATATGCCGTTTACAAAGATGACATCTATATGATAGAGGTAAATCCAAGAGCCAGCAGAACAGTGCCTTTCGTAAGTAAAGCTACGGGCGTTCCTATGGCGAAAGTTGCCACGCGCGTAATGTACCAAGGGGATTTAAAAGAGGCTCTTAAATTTTATGATAAATATGGCATAACTTATGAAGATGGTGGCATATTGAAAGCCAAAATCAAAAATCATGTGGCTGTAAAAGAGGCGGTTTTTCCGTTTAATAAACTTTCCGGAGCTGATACTATTTTGGGTCCCGAGATGAAATCCACAGGCGAAGTTATGGGCATAAGCGGTAGTTTTGCGGATTCGTTTGCCAAAAGCCAAATAGCTGCGGGTAATATGTTGCCAAATGGCGGAGTAGTCTTTTTATCTCTAACAGATGCCGATAAGGTTTTCGCAAAAAAACTTGGCGAGAGTTTTCAAAAAATAGGATTTTCCATAATAGCCACAGGTGGTACCCATAAAGCTCTAATGGACGCAGGGCTTGAAGCGGAGTTTGTTTACAAAATCAGCGAAGAACGCCCAAATATAGAGGACAAACTTAAAAACAAATATGTAGCTCTTGTTATTAACACAAGCGATAACAAATCCAGCAAAGATGATGCAAAAAAGATAAGACAAAGCGTTTTAAGACTCAACATTCCATATTTTACGACAGTATCCGAAGCGTATGTAGCGATAGAAGCGATAAATAGCTTGCAAAAAAAAGATGCATTGGAACCAAAATCTTTGCAAGAATATTTGCAAGAGTAACTTAAAAAATTGTAAATTATCTTTACATGTAGACAATATCTGTTTAGTTGAATTGATTGCGTAAAAGATATAAAAAAAACAGATTTTGCTCTACATGATAAACGCAGCAATCAAATGTCGAATCTTTAGAACTCCAAGAAGCTCAAGCTAAAAATGCTTTGGCTGTTTTAACAGGAAGTTTACCGCAAGGATTTGAAATTGAAAACGACTCTTTGTGGAATTTATCCATACCAAAAGTCCATATAGTTTTACAAGTTTTTGCTATTACAGATTGGAATTGGAGAAAGCACCATTATAAATCTTTCTGTCACTTGCCGCATCCTTACATGTATAGACTCTTTGTAAGATTTGATGATTATAAGATAAAAAGTCTGCATAGAACTTGAACTCGTAACATTTCTAATCATCTGCCCACTCGTATTTTTAGCAGGATTTATTGACGCGATTGCCGGCGGGGGCGGACTTATCTCCATACCAGCATATTTATTCGCCGGACTTCCGCCTCATTTCGCGCTCGGTACAAATAAACTCTCTTCAACTATAGGCACGACTGTCGCTGCTCTTAGATATTATAAAAATGGCTTTGTTGGATTGTCTGTCCTCTATAATTGTTGCACTTATAGGTTCTACTTTAGGCACTTATTTAGCATTTTATATAAATGAGGAGATATTGCAAAAAATCTTGATAATATTGCTTCTAATCATAACCATTTATATACTAAAAAATAAAAAATCTCAACACTCGCAACTCAATTATCACATAAAAAGGTTTTTATTTATTCCACTCTCATTTCATTTTTCGTCAGGCTTTACAATAGATTTTTTGGTCCTGGAATCAATACATTTTTAACACTTGGATTTATCGGCTCCTCATATCGTTACAGGCAACACAAAAATCATTAGTTTATCTTCAAACATAGCAGTATTAGCAATATTTTTGCATAAAAGTTACATTCATAACTTTAAAGCTTATAGCTAGAATTCTTAGTATACTTGGAAGCTATATAGGCGCGCATCACAATAAAAAAAATCAACGTTATCCGTTATGCAATACTCTTTGTTTTATTATTTATTTATAATAAATAAATATATTTTCATAAGTATTCTGTTGTAATCAAAAAATCTATAAAAAACTGAATTAAAAATCAAAATAACAAAAAACTAAAATTTTTATAGTGAATAGGTCATTGATTCTCTGCTCGCGTTTGTATGGATTATCATCCAAAACAATGGTTTAAAAGATATATGAAAACAATCGTCATAATTTATATGGATAACATAAACGACTTTATCATCTTAAATCTCCCATTTATTATCATACCTTATTATATTATTTTGCTTTTAAAAAGAAGTTGGTGGTAGTCCTAAAGTATCGCTGCCAATACACTCTTAGCCTACTAAAAATACTATTATATGCTGTTTGCTTTATGAAACTATTTATATTTATGATACTCGCTTTATCTGTAGTAGGTGGACGATTAGGCTAATTTACCTAACTTGCATCTAAGATTACTCCAAATTTACCTGCTCATATAATTTTTTATACTTCTCTAATTGCTCTTTGATGTTTCGTATCACATTTGCCGGTGCATACGGTAAAAGTCCCATAATATCACGCCCTTCCTTAGACAAAATAGTTTCAAAACCAAAAGCCTCTTCAATATCAAAACTAAAAAGCTCACTTGTTGAAACTCCAAGAACATGTGCGACATACGGAATTAATTCAACTTTTAATTCGCGATTACCATTAAGGTAGCGGTAAATACTCTGTTCGCTTGGAATTTCTCCCGTGCTTCTTATTTGAGGTTCCAACGCTCTTAATTGCTTTGCAAATTCTCGTTTCGTAATTCCTCTATCTGTTATTAAAATATTTATTTTTTCCACGACATTCAAGATTTATCCTTTTTAGCGAAAATTATCCTAATTGTCAAATATTTTTAAGGCTAAATTAGATAATATTATCTGTATTGGATAATAAATTTTTACATAGAATGAAAATGTGAAAAAGTTTTTATATATTTTGTTGGTTGCTGTAAGCAACTTTGTTTAATAAATTGTCAATTATATTTTTTATAAGGAGTGCATATGAGAAAGTTATTTTGTGTTTTTGTTTTTGCGCTGAGCGCATTTGTATTGGTCGGCTGCGGAGGCGGAGGCAATAGTGATAGCAACGTAAATGACAATCAAAATGTCAAATTCAGCACACTTGCGAAAGAGTTTTCTACGTTTTATTTGCCTACTGCAAAACACGATTATTATATTTATGGAACTGCAAGAGAAGTTAGCAATATAACTCTGCAACGCATAAGTGAGATAATTGCGCAAGATAGCTATACTTGTCTATCTTCAAATTATTGCTATAAAGAAAATCCCTATTCTTTAATAGATAATATTACTATAGAAAGTGGCTTACTTAATGATAAAAATATAGTTCTTATTAGCTATAAAACATTTTTCAAAAAAGACGATATATTTGAGAATATATTTAGTAATGCTGGTAACGAGTTCTTTTATAGTATTGATTTTTGCGGTAATCAAAACTTGCTTATATTAGACGCCGAAAGCCAAATGGCTGTAAATAATGGTTTTAGTCTTAACACATATGACGGTTTTTATTATAAGCCTGATGGAAATATATTATATGCCTATAGTTATAATTCTAATGGAATAAGTTACAACATTGCGAAAAAAGATAAATTTCAAGAATATGGTCTTGTTCCCGAAATGGTTTGTAATTAAATTTAAAAAGCCGCTTTTTACTCCGCGGCTTCTTTTATTTTGTTATTTTAACTCTTTTATGAATTTAAAATAAAACATAAGTATTCCGATAAAATGGGTATTTGCTAACATTTTTTGCACTCTTTGCTTCAAGTAGTTAATCAGTATATCTTAACCTTACAATTTTATGATTTTATAAACAGCTCTAGGTTATCTCGCAATAAAAAAATATCCACAACAATGACAATAAATATATAATTTACAAAATAATTAAAATCCAAATCAATTCAATTGTATAAATTCAAATCTTACCGACCAAAGAGTTTTCATATGGTCATTTATATACATAAATTAACCTCAATACCAAAACCCAGCTCTTTTTAACGCCTCTTTGGCTCTGTTTTTTTGCATGTGAGAATCATAACACCACATGGGCGCTAAAAGCGTATCGTCTTGTACGCCTGCCGTTATGCGCTGCAAAACGATATTTGGCGGCAACATTTTTATAGCTTTTACGAGCGTATCAAGATAGAGTTCTTCGCTTATAGGAGTAAAAAGTCCATTTTTAAAATCGCTCGCAAGTTTCGTATGTTTTGTGACATAAAGCGAATGAAACTTTATAGCGTCTACATGTAAGTCTATAACGTTTTGTACGCTTTGGAGCATCATCTCTTGCGTCTCATTCGGAAGTCCGAAAATAAGATGTACACACACGTTCAATCTTGCCTCTTTCGTCTTTCTTATCCATAAAGCAGCATTCTCAAAATCGTGTCCGCGATTGATAGCATGCAGCGTTTCATTAAATGCGGATTGCACGCCGTATTCTATCCATATCTCTTTATCTTTTTTTTCACGTAAAAATTCCAATACTTCATCACTCATGCAATCACTTCTTGTACCTATGCTAAGACCGATAGCCTCGGGAAGTTCAAGCGCTTTTTCATACAAGGCTTTGAGGGTTGAAAAGGGCGCGTAAGTGTTGGTAAAGGATTGAAAATAGACTATAAACTTTTTTGCGCCGAATTTTTTAGCAAGCCGTTTTTTGTATCTGTTGTATTGGCTTTCAAGTTGCAAAAGTTGTTTATCAAGATGCGGATTTTCTGTTAAATTCGGATTTAATTTGAAAATTTTGTGTTCTTTTGAAAGATTTGGGCTAAACGACTCGTTTTCACAATATATACAACCGCCTTTTGCCACAGTACCGTCAATATTCGGACATGTAAAGCCCATGATGGATATGGGCGTTTTATACACTTTTACACCAAATTTAGCTCTAAAATAGCGTCCTATAGTAAAAACGGTTTTTATCTTGTTATTGGATAAAGTAGTTGCCGTCAAAGCTTACCAACGAATATTTACGTTCATCGCCGATGCTTTTTATCAAAGAGTCTATAGATAAAAACTTGAGCGAATCTGCGCCGATATAGTCTCTAACCTCATCTTCATTAAGGTTCGCGCTTATCAATTCTTGGTAACTTGGCGTATCGATTCCATAGCGGCAAGGATGTTTTATGGCAGGAGAAGCTATCCTCATGTGAACCTCTTTTGCTCCCGCATGCTTTAGGATAGAGACTATCTGTTTTGAAGTAGTGCCTCTAACAATACTATCGTCTATCACAACTATTTTTTTGCCATCTAAAAGAGCGGCGATTGGGGAGAGTTTTAGTTTTACTTTTTGGTTTCTCATCTCTTGAGTAGGTTCTATAAATGTGCGACCGACATAGTGATTTCTAACGATGCCGTTTTCAAAAGGAATGCCGCTTTGTGCCGCATATCCTAAAGCTGCTGCCACACCGCTATCCGGAACCGGAATAACATAATCCGCATCGCTTACAGGCGCTTCAAGAGCCAAAAATTTGCCCATTTTTTTTCGCATCTCATATACGTTTTTGCCCTCTATAACACTATCAGGACGAGCAAAATAGATATATTCAAAAGCGCAAATACGAGGATCAGTATCAAACAATTGCTCACTTATATACTCATCTTTTCCTCTTTCAAATATTACCATTTCTCCCGGATTTACATCTCTTATAAATTCTGCTCCGACCAAATCAAAAGCACACGTTTCGCTTGCCGCGATATATCCGCCGTCTTTCAATCTTCCGATAGATAGCGGGCGCACGCCGTATCTATCCCTGATGACAAACATTTTATGACGACTTAAAATAATAAAACAGTAAGCGCCTTTAATAACTTGCAAGGCTTCTATTATTCTGTCTTTCAAATGTTCTTTTTTGCTGCGCGCTATAAGATGAACAACATTTTCCGTATCCATAGACGATTGAAATATCGCTCCGTCTTCTATGAGTTTGGCGCGAACCTCATTTTTATTTATCAAATTGCCGTTATGGACTATAGAAATCTCTCCAAGGCTATATCTGGCATAAATTGGCTGCGCGTCCAATATAGAGTCATTCCCTGCAGTAGAATATCTATTGTGACCTACCGCTAAACTTCCCTTCAAAACCTCAAAAGAGTTGTCGTCAAATACTTTTGTAACCAAGCCTCTATCTTTGATGGTTTTGATTTTATCATTATCACATGCGCTTATTCCCGTCGCCTCTTGTCCTCTATGCTGCATAGCAAAAAGAGCGTAATAAGATATCTTCGCAGCTTCATTAGAATTAATAACGCCGACTATAGCACACATATTTTATCCTTGAAGCCCAAGACAATCGCTAATAGCATATTGTTTATTGGGTTGATTTACTATCCATTTTGCCGCGTGAATCGCCCCTTTGGCAAATGTATCTCTGCTTGTTGCCGTATGGTGCAACTCTATAAATTCTCCGTCGTTATAAAATCCTACCGTATGCCGCCCTACGATGTCTCCGCCGCGCAAAGACATAACGGCTATTTCGTCTTTATCTCTTTGCCCAATTATCCCGTCTCTGCCGCTCACCCTAACCTTGCTAAACTCAAGTTCTCTTGCTTTTGCGGCATGCTCGCCTAAAGTCAAAGCCGTACCGCTTGGAGCGTCTTTTTTAAAACGATGATGTTGTTCTACTATTTCAATGTCAAAATCTCTTAATTTTTCTGAGGCAAGTTCAACCAACTTATTTAAAACAGCGATGCCTAAGGACATATTTGTAGAGTATAAAATGGGCATACTTTGCGCAGCTTGTTTCAATAGAGCAAGCTGCTCGCTATTTAGCCCCGTAGTTCCTACAATCAATGGTTTTGGTTTTGTAAGTGCATATCGCAGCAAAGCTTCCGTACCGCTTGGCGCAGTAAAATCAATAACAACGTCGCTCAAATCAAAAAGCGTCTCAAGCGAATCCGTCTTTTTGATATCTTCCGGTACTGTAAATTTAAACTCATCTATAGCGTACAAGCAGGATATGTTTACCTCTTTGTCGTTTTGTAGATTTTCTATCAAAACCCTGCCTACTCTGCCCGTAGAACCATAAATACCTACATTAAGAGATAGATTTTTATTCATGTAAATTCTCTAAATAATTTATAGCGTTAATCGCCGCCGTCGCACCGTCTCCTGCCGCACAAACAACTTGTTTTGCAGCATTTATACGAATATCTCCTGCCGCAAAAAGTCCCTTTAGCGAAGTTTTCATATCCAAATCAACAACCGCTTCGCCATTTTTGCTCATCTCACATAAAAAGCTGTCATTCTTTTGTGCTAAAACTTCGTTATTTACCTTCATACCGACAAATACAAACACACCCGGAACTTTCAAATCTCTCTTACCGCCGTCTTTATCTGCTACAATAAGCCCATTAACTCCGCTTATATCTCCGTAAATCTTTTCAACTGTGGAGTTCAATACGAGTTCTATTTTGCTGTTTTTTTTGACTCTTTGTACAGTCGCGGGGCTTGCTCTAAATTCGTTTCGCCTATGAATGAGATAAACTTTTGAACAGATATTTGTCAAAAATAGAGCCTCTTCAAGCGCAGCGTCCCCACCGCCTAGAACAGCTACTTCTTTGTTTCTATAAAAAAATCCGTCACATGTAGCGCAAAAACTAACGCCTTTTCCATAAAACTCATCTTCGCCCTCAACGCCCGATTTTTTAGGATTGCTGCCTGTACAAACTATGACGCTTTTAGCTTTGACGTTTTTTTCGCCTTCTATCAAAATATCAAAAAGATTGTCGCTTCCTTTGCTTACTCGCACAACTTCCGCCATCTCATATTTCAAGCCGAATCTCATAACTTGCTCAGGCCACTTTTCCATCAACTCAAGTCCGCTAACTACCTGCGTAATTCCGGGATAATTTTCTATTTCGCTGCTTTTTGTTATCTGTCCGCCGACAACGCCTTTTTCATACATGACAACATTCTTGAGTCCCCCGCGCGTTGCATACATACCGGCAGTTAATCCGGCAGGTCCTCCGCCGATAATTGCCAAATCCAATACTTCACTCATTTTAATCTCTTTTATGGTATTACAAAAGTGCCGTTAACTTATTTGACAAAACTTGTTTTGAAGAAGCGCCGATGTTTTGGTCAACTAATTCGCCATTTTTAAAAAATAGTATGGTCGGAATAGAACGTATGCCGTAATTTGCAGCAATATCTTGTTCCTCGTCTGTGTTTACTTTGCAAATTTTAGCCTTGCCTTCAAACTCGCCTGCCAACTCCTCAATCACAGGAGCTATCATTCTGCAAGGTCCGCACCAAGACGCCCAAAAATCCACCAAAGCAACGCCTTCGCTTTTTACTACGCTATCAAAATTTGAACTGTTTAATTCAATATATTTACTCATTGTGTTTCTCCTAAAATATTAAAATAAGACTAAATTGTACCTAATAAAAGTTTAAAAAAACCATAGCAATACAAATTAATATATTTTAGTAGCAAATATTTTTTATCCATTCTATATTATCTTTGTATATTATGATGGCGTCTATTTGATACTCTTTTTGCACATCGTTTTTCAATAAATAAAATTCAACCGTTTTGGTTATTTTTTCCATCTTTGCAGCAGTAATTCTATACAAAGGGTCATACTCATTGTTCGTAGCTTTTACTTCTATAAAATGCAAAGTATCCTTGCTTTCTGCAATAATATCAATCTCACCGAAACGCGAATGATAATTTTGCTCCAATACTTCAAGTCCGCTTTTTTTTAAAAATTTAACCGCCTTATTTTCAGCTTTTTTGCCAAAAGCAACGGCGCTATTTTTAATCTGTTTTTTGCCAAATAATTTAAACATTTGTCATTATAAAATATCTATGCTAAAGGGCAACAAAATCCAATCGCTTTGGAGACAAAAACTTTGTTTTATTATGTATCATATTTTTGCGTAAACTCTAAATTGCGAAAAACTAAAAATGAAAGCAAGTTTTTTAATTCACCCTACATGTAGGATGAAAAACGGAAATTTTAAATCAAAAATATATGGCTTTGCTATTCAAGCAAGATGATAAAATTCAATAGCAAAATACAGCAAAATCAGTAAATGTTCACTAGCTTTGATGTCTTCGGCAACAAAAATAGGAGTTTTTATTTTAAAAAGACTACATGTAGCAACACTTATTGGTTACAATGCAAATCTTGAAAATTCATACAGGGAAAATGTGAGCGAGTTGATGGCAAAAAGATTTACAAAGTATGAGTTTGCGTTTTTAACTATGTGTGCCAAAAATGAGAGCAGCTTTTGTAACCCGATGGAGCAAAAATGGGGTTATATACTTATAAAAAAGTTTTGTAAAAAACACAAAACAATAGCAAGAATGATATTTTCACATAACGATTTTTACCGACTATATAAGGTTTATGCGTGAAGTTTACTCTTCACATGTAACAACAGCTCTTAGCTTTAACGCGATATAAAATTATTATTTACCAGCAACTCTACCACTGCTTTTGGCAAAATCTCATACTCTATTTTGTGAATATTTGCTTCGTATTCTTCATAATTCATATTTACTTCGCGTACAAAACTTTTTTGCGCTATCACCTCTCCGCCGTCAAGTTCCTCATTTACAAAATGTACGCTAGCTCCAGCTTTTTTTGCATTTGCATCATAGCTTTGACGTATCGCGTCAGCACCTTTGAAAAGCGGCAATAGGGAGGGATGTATATTGATAGCCTTCACATTTTTTGTAAAATGCGGTGTCAAAATTCGCATAAATCCCGCCAAAACGCACAAGTCTACATCAGCGTTTTTTATAACCTCAACAAGTTTTTTATCAAAATCATCTCTGCTTGCAAACTCTTTGTGTTTTAGTATCACGGGTTTTACGCCGTATTTTAGCGACTTATCTATACCGCCGGCGTTTTCTTTATTGCAAATAGTAAGAACTATCTCTATCTTTACGCCGTTAAATATTTTATTGTGAAGTTTTACAAACAAATTCTCCAAATTTGTTCCCGAACCGCTAAAAAGAACCGCAATTTTTTTTGTAACCATCAAATCCTCTTAATTTTATTTAAAAAATATTATTTACCATAAAAATATCCGCATAAATTGAGTGCACTGCAGATAAAAAATTCGCTTCTACAACCGTTTAATTTCTTCTATCAAACCTTCCGGGGTCAGTGCATAATTATTTTTTTCAAAACTCAAACTTGCTAACGCGTGAGCTAACACTCCGCTAACCGCAGCATCCAAAGGGGAGCGATTTTGAGCGAGCAAAGCGCCTATGAGACCTGCTAAAATATCGCCGCTACCGCCTTTTGCCAATGCTTGAGAACCAAGCTGACAAACATACAAAACGCCTCTTTGAGCGATTATAGTATTAGCGCCTTTTAAAACTAAAACGCCGTTAAATTTGAATGAAAACTCTTTAGCCCAAAAAAACCTTCTTTGCTGTATCTCTTCAGCGTTAATCTTTCCAAAACCAAATATCTCAAGCAAACTTGAAAACTCTTTCGGATGCGGCGTTATAACACATTTTGGATTATCCCACTCTTTAACTCTCTTATCATAACACAAATCCGCATCTATAACAGATGGCAAATTTTCAAACCAAAGAGGATCTATTTTTCTCTCTCCAAGCCCCATTCCAACTATTACGGCTGTAGTTTTATCGGGAAATTTTTCGGTTTGCATCAATGAGGGATTAAACTCAAAAAGTTTCTCATTGACTAACAAACTAACAAGTCCCGTGCCAAAACTAAGCGCTGTTAGTCCGGATAATACCGAGGCTCCGGCTTTTTCGCCGCTAACAACCAAAAGATGCCCAAAATCTCCCTTGTTGCTATTTTTACTCTCTCTTGTTGGCAAAATCAAATCGTCTTTTTCAAGCAAAAATATATCAGTTTCATCTTCAAACTTACTTCTATCAATCCCTAAATCGCAACAAATAACCTCTCCGACATAATCTTTCGCAAAATCTTCAAAAAGAGTTGATTTTAGCGCACCCATAGTAAGCGTAAAATCGGCTTTAAAAGGCATTTGCAAATATATAGCGGTCGGAATATCACAAGCTATTTTCAACCCTCTTTGAGTATTTACATGCAAAAGCAAATCTTTCAAACTTTTATCTATTGCGCCTTTTTGCCCGCTTCCTAATATACAATCTATATAAATATCAGCGCTTTTTGGCAAAGTTTTCAAAATCTTTACATGTAGGGATTTTAAGCGTGCAAATTGGACTTTGGCAAGAGGCGATTTTGGCAAATAAACGCAAAAAACCGATACGTTAAAACTGCCTGCGAGCATTCTTGCCGCTGCAAATCCATCCGCGCCGTTATTTCCGCTGCCGCAAAGAAAAATAATATCAGCGCCTTTTTTAGCTTTTATCTTGACAAATTCTGCGATACTGCGCGCTGCATTTTCCATCAATATCTCTTCGCTTAAAAGAAATTTTTTTTGGGCGTGTCTATCCAACATATCGGTTTTATGAAAAATTTTTTGCATTGCCAAATCCATTTTTTCAAAAAATATTGTAATTATACCGATTTTAAATCAAAACTCAAAAGCATTTCTCATATCGCAAGCAACGGCAAAAATCCGCACAATCTTATAAATAAAATTTAGTATTATTAAGCATGGGTATTAATATAGATACAACTTTCTACTAAAATTTTATTATCCGCTTTGATATTTTTGTTGACAGTTATAATTTTTAGGCATTGCGTGATGAAAAACCGCACGAAATCGTGCACCTTGGCAGATTGTTTGCTTTTATCAGGTTTTTAAGTTCGCGTTGTTATAATGCAGTTGCTTTTACATATAAAATACTGATGGAAATTACATATGTCATATTTGGCAGACAATCAAAATCGCATAAGTGAGACAATATGAACCAAAAGTCGTTTATATCAATAAGTATGTTTGTGTTTATCATTATCCTTTTTACAACAGGACTTATCATAGAAGTTGCGGAAGCCATAGTCTACGAGGAAGCGATAATCCCGCCTTATATCTTATTTATAATGAGTTTTTTAACAGCTATGCATGTCATAAGCGGCATCTTTTTTGTATTGTTATCAATATTTCATATCGTCAAAAATTGGAATGTGCTGAAAAACCACTTAAAGAAAAATGTCAAGATAAACAAAGAGGGTATATTGGTGATGGTTTTGGTATTGACGGCGGCAATCTTAGCATATATTACGGCGTATATAAAAGAGTCGTAATCAAAGATTTTGTTCTGCAAAGTCAAATCTCTTGTTTTTTGCAATCTATTTAAAAAATTTTACTCTACCCCTTTACAAGTAACTGCCGCAAATGCCTAGTCGCTAAATGTTTTTGAAAAATTTCAGCCTTTACATGTGCAACGCTACTTGTGCGTTTATCTATGTCTAAACTTAAGTGACTTTAACATGTGAGTTTTGTTTATCAAATCCATCCCATCCAAATCAGCTATGGTACGCGCTACTTTTTTTAGTTTGCCGACAGCTCTATGCGATAACCCAAAACGCACAGCGGCATTTTTTAAAATATCTTTTGCCTCATCGCTCAAAACGCAAAATCGCTCTATAGATTTATCGTCCATTTTACCGTTTAACTCTTTTTGACCGCGTTTTTTTTGGGCGATAAAAGCCTTTAAGACATTCGCGCGCATCTGCTTGGAACTCATATTTGACACGTCGTCAATTCCGCTTTCGTCCATTTGTACATAGATATCTATTCTGTCAAGCAGCGGAGCTGAAATTTTGGCTTTGTATTTTTGGATATCCGTATCCGAACATTTGCAAGGCTTAATGTTGCTAAACAAGTTTCCGCAAGGGCATGGGTTTTGAGCGGCAGCAAAGAGAAATTTTGTCTCATAACAAATCTTTGAATTCACACGCGAAATCAAAACTTGTCCATCTTCAAGCGGTTCTCTTAAGCTTTCCAATACTTGTTTTGAAAAATAGGGAAATTCATCAAAAAATAAAATTCCATTGTGAGCCAACGCTACTTCGCCGATTTTTGCGCCGAAGCTACTTCCGCCTCCAAAAATTGAAGGACGCGACGAAGTATGATGCGGAGCGCGGAAAGGGCGTAATTTTTTGAAAACCGTATTCTCGCCGCTTAAAGATTTATTTGCCGCATTTTGCAAAATCTCATTTATTTCAAGCGGAGGCATAATATATAAAAGTCTCTTTATACTCATACTTTTGCCGCACCCGGGACTTCCCTCTAAAAGTACGTTATGCATCCCGGCAGCCGCTATCATCATCGCCTCTTTTGCGTGCGCCTGTCCTTTTATGTCGGCAAAATCCAACTCAAAATCATCATTTATAATATATGTTTTATCCGCGATAGCAATGCTATTTTGAAAAATTTCGTGCTTACTTTTGACAAGTCTGCTTTCGCGAAATTCCGTATTTTGAAAAAACTCCGCCGCCTCTTGCAAACTTCCTACGTTGTAAACTTTAATATTTGGTATGGACGCCGCAAGTTCTGCGCTTTCTTTAGGCACCACAACTCTCAAATTATCAAATCTGCTCGCAAGAGAAAGAATTATAGGGAAAATGGATGCCGTACCCTTAACGCTGCCGTCAAGTCCAAGTTCTCCGAAACAGTAAAAATCCTCAAAATTAACGTTCGTTTTTTGTAAAGCAACCAAAAGCGCTACCCCCAAATCAAAATGGCTTCCGTGTTTTGGCAAATCCGACGGAGAGAGATTTATCGTGATTTTTTGTGAAGGAAAGTTGAAATTTATACTGCCAAGAGCTGCTTTTATTCTATCGCGAGATTCTTGTATGGATTGCTGTGCAAGTCCTACTATGGCAAATCCGGGAAGTGCACGCACAAATGTTGATTCAACCTCAACGCTGTGTGCAATGTTTGCTTCTAAAGTTGCGCAAAGAACTCTTTTCATAGTTACCGCCTGCTTTTTTGTGATGTGAAATATTTTAAACCGAGATTATATCTATTTTGGCTCAAAAGTTACAAACTTTCTTTACATGTAAGCCTACATGTATGGATTTTCTTATAAAATGAATTCTAAGGATTTATATGAAAAAAATCATTATTTTATCTTTGCTTTTATTAGGGTTTGTGATGGCGGCGCAAAATAGTTTTTTAGACGAACAAAAAAAGTATAAACGAGTACGCGACGCATTGGAAGAGAAAAATGAACTCATCTTGAAAAGCCTATCTGATACCTATTTAAATATTGAAAAATTAAATATACTGTTTATAGCCTACAAAGATGAAGCTATACTGGAGTTGTATGCAAAGGATAAAGACAATAGTTCTTACAAATTATTGAAGCGATACGATATTGTCTCTAATTCAGGTACTCTTGGACCAAAATCAGCGCAAGGCGACAGGCAAGTGCCGGAGGGTTTTTATCATATAAACCGATTCAATCCATTTAGTAATTTTTATCTCTCGCTCGGGATAAACTACCCAAATGCCGCCGATAAATTAAGAAGCGACGCTAAAAATCTTGGAGGCGATATTTTTATACACGGTTCATTTGTAACAATAGGTTGTCTGCCGATGAGCGATGATAAAATAAAAGAGATTTATCTGTACGCAGTTTTTGCCAAGAACAACAACCAGACTAACATTCCGATATATATCTTTCCGTTCAAAATGACCGAAAAAAATATCTCCAAATTTAGTCAAAAATACAATAATGATAAAAAACTGCTCGCCTTTTGGCAAAACTTGAAAGAGGGTCATGATAAATTTTCAAATACAAAAGAGGGCTTAAAATTTACGACTAAAAAAGACGGATTGTATGTGTTTGAATAGACCAATAAAAGTAAGAGTACATGTAACAAACACTTGCTTTTCAAACATGTCAAAGAATTTACCAAATCGGATAAAGTTAAAATAGAATATATAAAAACAATACTCAAAAGAGAATTATTATCGTTATTGTTGCTTGATATTGCGGTTGTCTTTTTGGAAGTTATCGCTATTTTTGTTGCTTATGCTATGTGGAGATTTATACCGAATGAAACATTGGCAATTATGTCAGTATTGTTAATTCTTATTATCTTTCCGACAATTTTTTTCATTATCGGTTACAGATATTTAAAGTTAAAAAATCTTCTTTGTATAAACCGTCGGTATATATTTCATTTTGGATTCAAATTGAAGTTACGCATATGATTTGGTAAAAAAGTATTCTTTTTTTGTTTTTAACCGCATTTACTGCAATTTATTTGCAAAAGAATTTTTGAAACAAATTGAAAATAGGGGAGATACCCCTATTTTGTTGTTGCTGCCATAAAATTGAAGAAGTTTTACTCCCAATGAAGATTGGGGTAATTGCCCATTTGCCAAAAATCAGTGTCATTATCGCCAAAACTCCAGCCAAGACCGCCCAATCCGTCGCCGTCTATATCGTCCGAATAAGTTTGTTGCGTTTGGAGATTAATTTCTGTTTTCGGCGAACCCATACTACCGCTTGTTAAACTGCCTACAACATCCATTGTATCTAAAGCAAAATTATTTTTTATCGTATTATTATTTACGGCGCCAATAAAACCGCTTTCGCCAACTATAGCACCGATAGAAGACATGCCAAAAACCAGATTGTTGATTGCAACGTTATTAGTGATATTGGATGAATGATAAACACGTCCCGCAATACCGCCTACACTGCTTACTCCGCTGATATTTCCCTTAGCGTAACAATTATTAATGACAGCCCATCGCTGAGCGTTTCCAACAATACCGCCTACCCAAGAGGCTGCTCCCGTAATATCGCCTGTTGTGTAGCTATCGGTTATTGATGCCGAACCTTCGGATATTCCCATTGGCGCGCCTTGTATTGTCCCGGCTATACCTCCTACGCCATCAAATGCCCCGTACACATTCGCCGAACTGTAGCTGCTCACTATTTTAGCATCGTTATAAACAAATCCGACTATACCGCCTACATTGTTTCTACCGCTAACACTTCCGTCAGTATAGCTGTTGATAATTGTAGAATTTGTTATGATGCCTGCAATAATACCGACATAGTTATAACCTTGAATACCATCATCATTTGTTTCAATACCAAGATTTTTGACCATGCCGTTAGCAATTCCGCCAAATAACCCGTCATATTCGTTGTTTGAAGCGGTTCTATTCATCCATAAACCGCTGATAGTATGCTTGTTGCCATTTAATATGCCTTCAAAAGGTGTGTTATAGTCGCCGATAGAGAGCCATCCTTGTGCGTCAAATCCATCGCTGTCTATCAAAACAATATCATCTGTCAATATAAAATGACCGGATAGATTGCTTCTGATACCATTCAGTCCCGATTGATCAGCTATCTCTATAACGCCTGCTGTTTCGTAAAAACTGATGCTCTCATTTATCGTATAACTTTCCAACGCCGTGCTTTCGCCAGCCTTATACCACACTCCGCTATCTATAACGGCAAGATTGATAACGGCTTCATCTGTTACCGATTGAGTGCGTACCAAATCCAAATCTTTATCGTAAAATGAAACGATATGGTAAATTGAAGAAACAGGAGAAGACTTTTCGTTGTTACTATTGCCTCCACAGCCTATAAATAGGAGTGAAATAAAAGCCGCAAAAAGTATCTTCGTCAAAACTTTGTTTGATTTAAATGCAAACATGCTTAATCCTTTACATTAGATTTATTTGTTAAACAAATTTGAAGAACTTTAACCAAAATATAATTCATAACGGTAACAAAAATGATGATTTTAATAAAAATGGAATTTTTTGTAACTAAACTTTGGGAGAATATTTGAGAAAACAAGGATAAATCATTATTTGGTATTGCTTATATTGGCAACGAAAGTTCATGCGAGGTAAGACAAAAGCGTATGCAGAGGATGGCGAGATAATAAATTCTCGCCTTTTTAAAGTTATTTTTTACTTACGTTTTTTGCCGCTGATTTTTGAGCGCGGCTTGCAAACGAACCTTTTGTCATATTGCCGCCATTTTGCTTTGCCATAGCAGATTGGATTCTGCTAGTATCCTTTAGCATAATTTTGGTTGATTTGGCCATTTTTACCTCCTTGTATTAGATTTACCCGACAACATCAATCGTCATTGTATTCGCCCATATTCATCATAACAATCATCGCCAGATTCCTCACCTTTTGAATTCCAATACTCATCGTTGTTTGGATTTATATGTCAAAAAAATGGAGTTAAATTACCCAAAAGCAACATCGGGTATTAATTTTGTCAAAAACGGTTCTACTACTTGTTGAGAAATTTTTTTTCGGCACTTTTGCAAATCATCTATATCTCCAACTAATCCTTTTAACTCTTTAATATTTTTTTCCGAACAATGTATCTGTATAACACTTTATTGTATTACTAGAGTTATCTCCTGCTATTTGTTCTATCCAAAATAAGAGATAATTCTCATTTGCAAATGAAAGAGCTTGAGATATTTTCTAATCAACTTATCATCGCCTATCTTTAACGATGCTATAAATTGCACTAACATGTAAGAGTACCTTTCAATATAGTTGAGAGATTTTATGGTTTTATCAATATTTTTAATAACTTGCATGTACTCTTTATCTTTGAACATACAGTTGATTTCATGCGGCGCTTTTGTTGATATCGATCTATCAATCTCGGGATTATTTTGAATAAATAGCTTGAGGTTTTCAAGCAAATATCTTGCTTGCGGCAATATTGATAGTATATCCGGTGATTTCATAATTTTAGAAAAATCAAACGAATATTTATTTCGAATCTCATTTGTATCGTTGGTTTTTAAAAACTCTTTTTCGATACTCTTATCTATATCATATTTATACTTTAATCGAAGTAGCGCCCTTGCAATTAACATTTGAATTAATATAAAAAACTTCTCTTCTGGTTTTTGAGAAAATTCTGATAAAACCACTATCTTTTCAAAAGACGGCAAGTCTTTATTTTTTCTCCAATTAGACAAATCTTTTTTAAATGTACCTGGACTGATACACTCCAAATCATATTTTATGTCCTTTGTTGCTTTATCATGTTTATGCGATAATTCGGTCGCAAAATTATCATCGGTTTTTCTTTTTGCATTTTTTTTGAAAAAATCAATGAAAGGAGAAAGGTTTTCATCTTTTTTATTTTTCTCTGTTGCGCCCTTCCCTTTACCGCGAACTTAAAGCTACTGCCTTTTTGGGATAAAACGTCAATAATTTTATCCCAAAAATATTCTGTTTGAGTTTGCAAAAATTTTTATCGCGATTTTTCTTTTTCTCTTTTTTTCCACTCTTTTTCAAATTTTTTGCGTTTTAAGTATGTAAGTTTTTCTACAAAAAGGTGTCCTCTTAAGTGATCTATCTCGTGCTGCAAAGCCACAGCCATAAAATCTTCATAAGTCTCTACATGTTCATTGCCAAAACGGTCAAAAAATTTAACTTTTATCTTTTTAAACCGCTCCACGTCTTCGTATACATTAGGCACACTAAGACAACCTTCTTGAAATACAATAACCCCTTCGCTTTCTATGATTTGCGGATTTATAACTTCCAACAAATCCTCTTTTTTTTGCTCTCCATCTTCGTTTACGGGGTTTATCACGAGAATATTCAGAGCGATTCCGATTTGTATGGCAGCTAAACCGACGCCGTTTTTATGCATCATAGTTTCATACATGTCATCAAGCAGAGTATGTAAACTTTCGTCAAACTCCATAACATTTTGCGAAAGGGTTCTAAGTTTTGGATTTGGATATGTCAAAACCTCTCTAATCATAAAAATCTCTTGTCTAAGGTTTTTTGTCAAGAACACTATCTATTAGTCCATACTCTTTGGCTTCATATGAACTCATAAAAAAGTCTCTATCGGTATCTTTTGTGATTTTAGCGAGTTTTTGACCTGTGTTTTTTGCTAAGATGTCGTTTAGCGTCTCTTTGAGTCTCAAAATCTCTTTTGCTTGTATCTCTATATCCGTAGCTTGCCCTTGTGCGCCGCCCAATGGTTGATGTATCATGATTCTAGCGTTTGGAAGAGCAAATCTTTTGCCCTTTGCGCCGCAACTTAACAAAAATGCTCCCATAGATGCCGCTTGCCCTATACAAATAGTAACGATATCGGGTTTAATATAATTCATAGTATCATATATGCTAAGTCCGCTCGTAACAACACCACCTGGTGAATTTATATAAAGATATATGTCTTTTTCTGGATCTTCCGCTTCTAAAAACAACATTTGAGCAACAATGGACGATGCAACATCGTCATGTATTTCACCGCTTAGCATAACTATTCTATCTTTTAAAAGTCTGGAATATATATCGTAACTGCGTTCGCCGCGTCCGGTTTTTTCAATAACAACGGGAATATAGTAACTCATTACTCTCCTTTATTTGTTCTGTCAAATAGCGTTTGAAATAGTCTATCTTCAATCATAGCCATTTTAACGGCAGGCAAAACGCCCTGTTTTTTATAATTTTCAAGGTGCACTTTAGGGTCTTGTCCATATTGCAACGCCTCGTAATATAACATTTGCGTAACTTCCTGGTCTGTTACGACGATATTATTCAAAATCGCCAATTCATTCACAATAAATGTGAGTCTTACGCTATCTCCGGCATCTTTTCTAAATGTCTCTCTTTTGTCCCGCGCTTTTTTAGGGTCTTTTTTATACTCTTCCAAATCATCCTTGCCGATATTAACAAACATATTTCTAAAATGAATATCCATCTCCTGCTCTACAATACTATCCGGCAAATCAAAAGTAAATTTTTTAACTATCGCTTCAACAAATTTCGGCTTTAGCTCTTCGTGATAAAGTTTTGAGGTTTTTTCATTTTTTATCTGCCCTTTTATTTTCTCTTCCAATAACTCTTTTGTGGGCTCCTTCTCATTTGGCAAAAGCTTTTTCAAAAGCTCTTCGCCAATCTCTTCGGGTATGTCTTTCTCTTTTATTTCGTGAAGTTTTACTTTAAAAACCGCCTCTTTACCCGCTAAATCTTTATTTCCATAATTTCCAGGAAAAGTTACCTTAACATCTCTTTGTTCGCCTGCCTCTAAACCTACCAAACCATCTTCAAAGCCTTCTATAAAGCTTTTGCTACCGATTTCAAGAGTATGATTTTCGGCTTTGCCGCCCTCAAATGCGACATCATCAATAAAGCCTTCAAAATCAATCAAAGCAAAATCACCTTTTTCCAAAGCTCGCTTACTCTCTATTGTTTTCAAAGGAGCGGTTGTTTTTAAAAGATTTGATACTCTTTCGTCAATTTCGCTCTTGTCAACTTTTGGGTTTTCAAATTTAGGAATGCACTCTTCATATCCATCAAGTTTTATTTCAGGTTTAAAAGAAACTTTAAGTTCCACGTCTATCTCATTCTCTTTTTTATCAAATTTTGAAAATATCGGGTCTCCGACTACATCGCTTTCACCAAGCTCCAACTCTTTTATCGCGATATCGTACAACTCTTTCACTGCTTCTTGCTCAGCATCTACTTTCACTTTGTCGCCATATCTTGCTTTTAAAACAGATGGCGGGACTTTGCCTTTTCTAAAACCGTCAACCTGAGCGTTTTTTGCCAATTCTTTTAAGATTTTATTCTCTTTTTGTTCTATAATTTTGTTGCTTATTGTTGCCGTTGCGGACGCATTTGCGCCATTAACTTTAACTACTTTAACTTCCATAGATTCCTCTTACGTAATAAAAATTTTCCTGTGAATATATCAAAGTTTTCTTTAATAACTCATTTATACCGCTTTGATATATTTACATATAAACAAATTTTTAGTAGAATTTAACCTTTACCAATTCCTTAAAAGCGATAAAATGGAAATAACAAAACAACAAGAGTTTGAACAGGCAGTTAAAAAAATACTGGAATTAGTCGGCGAAGATGTTAGCCGCGAAGGACTTTTGAAAACCCCAATGCGAGTTGCGAAAGCATTTGAATTTATGACGGAAGGCTATAAGCTTGACCCTAAGCAAGTATTAAACGACGCGCTTTTTCAAAGCTCTAATAACGAAATGGTTCTAATACGCGATATTGAGTTTTACTCTATGTGCGAACACCATCTTCTGCCAATTATCGGACGCGCACATGTAGCTTATATACCGAACGGCAAAGTTGTAGGGCTTTCAAAAATTCCGCGAATGGTCAATATTTTTGCCCGCCGCCTTCAAATACAAGAGCAATTAACCGAACAAATAGCTCACGCAATAGATGATGTGATAAAACCAAAAGGGGTTGGAGTAGTCATTGAAGCAAGACACATGTGTGTAGAGATGAGAGGCGTTGAAAAGATAAATTCTACCACTACAACTTCGGCTCTGCGCGGTATCTTCATCAAAAATACGGATACAAGAAAAGAGTTTTTTTCGCTTATAAATGCTGGCGCTAGCAAGAGATACTAAACTTTTGGCTTACGAAAAAATGGTCATTTCAACAGTATGGCTAACTACATGTAGCGATGATTTTGTAACTAATGAGATATTATATTGATTGAAATATAATAAAAATATTTTGGCAATGAGAAATTTTAACTTTATTTTAATCAATCTTTATTTATTATACTATCGTTAAAAAGACAAAAAATATCCGAATTAAAAAAGAGATTTTTTCAGGAGAATTTAATATATGCGCATTTACCTTGACAACAACGCTACGACTATGGTTGACCCTAAAGTCTTTACTGAAATGGAACCGTTCTTTGTAGAAAATTACGGCAATCCAAACTCTTTACATTCATTCGGCAGCGCAACTCATCCTGCTTTACGTAAAGCCATAGATCAATTATATGCGGGTTTTAATGCTAGCAATGAAGACGATATAGTCGTAACTTCTTGTGCTACTGAGAGTACAAATTGGGTTGTTAAGGGAGTCTATTTTGACCATATACTAAACAAAAATAAAAATCACATTATAACAAGCAGCGTAGAACATCCGGCTACCATTATGTCCTGTAAATTTTTAGAAACTCTTGGCGTGAAAGTCACGTATCTGCCTGTCAACAACGAAGGCATAGTAGAAATAGAAAGTTTGAAAGAAGCTATAACCGATAAAACGGCTTTAGTTTCAATCATGTGGGCAAATAACGAAACCGGTATGATTTTCCCTATAAAAGAGTTGGCGCAGATAACTCATGAAAACGGCGCGCTGTTTCACACAGACGCGGTTCAAGCGGTAGGCAAAATAGCCGTCAACGTTAGAGATGCTGATGTTGATTTTATGAGTTTTTCCGCACACAAATTTCACGGACCAAAAGGAGTCGGCGGTCTTTACATCAAAAAAGATTGCAGAGTAACAAGTCTTTTGCATGGCGGCGAGCATATGGGCGGACTTAGAAGCGGAACATTAAATGTTGCCGGCATAGTCGGTATGGGCAAAGCGTTGGAACTTGCAAATGAATATATAGATTTTGAAAAAAGCGAAGTTAGAAGATTGCGCGATAAACTTGAAGATGCGCTTGTCTTAGTACCCGACGTGTTGGTTGTGGGCAAACGAGAACACCGCGTTCCAAACACAATTTTAGCAAGCATCAAAGGCGTTGAGGGCGAAGCAATGCTTTGGGATTTGAACAAACAAGGAATAGCGGCAAGTACGGGAAGTGCATGTGCAAGCGAAACTTTAGAATCAAATCCGGTTTTAGAAGCAATAGGAGCCGATAAAGAGCTGGCTCACACTGCTATTAGATTTAGTTTGAGCAGATTTACGACAGAACAAGAGATAGATTTTGCAATAGATGTTACCACAAAAGCTATAAAGCGTCTGCGCGATATTTCAAGCTCATTTTCTTACGCTCCTTCGTGGCATAAAAATAGATTATAAAAGGATAAATGAAATGGCAAAGTCGGATTTGATAGGCGGTTCTATCTGGGAAGAGTACAGTAAAAAAGTAGCCGAACTTATGGACAATCCAAAACATAGAGGCGAAATAACCGAAGAAGAGGCGAGCAGCCAAAATTTAAAACTTATAGTCGCTGATTTTGGAGCTGAGAGTTGCGGTGATGCCGTTAGATTGTATTGGGCAGTTGATCCCAAAACCGATATCATTAAAAACGCTAAATTCAAAAGTTTTGGTTGCGGAACAGCTATAGCAAGTTCGGATACCATGGCAGAACTTTGTATAGGAAAAACGGTGAACGAAGCGGTAAAAATTACAAACATTGATGTAGAGTTTGCTATGCGCGATACGCCCGATGTTCCCGCAGTTCCTCCGCAAAAAATGCACTGTTCGGTTATGGCTTATGACGTTATAAAAGCTGCAGCTGCACAATATAAAGGCGTAGATGCGAATAGTTTTGAAGATGAGATAATTGTCTGCGAATGCGCAAGAGTAAGTCTTGGGACAATAAAAGAAGTTATACGATTGAACGACCTTAAAACAGTTGAGGATATTACAAGATATACAAAAGCGGGCGCATTTTGCAAATCCTGTATCAAGCAGGGCGGTCACGAAGCAAGAGAGTACCATCTGGTTGATATATTAAAAGAAGTGAGAACTGAAATGGAATATGAGAAATTAGCAAAAGGCGCGCAAGCAAACGATACTGATTTTGCAAATATGAGCGTGATACAAAAATTCAAAGAGATTGACAAAATACTGGATGCCGATATAAGACCTATGCTTGTTATGGACGGCGGGGATATGGAAGTTATAGACGTAAGACAAGACAATGAAAATGTAGACGTTTATATAAGATATCTCGGCGCTTGCAGCGGCTGTGCCAGCGGCGCTACGGGAACGCTGTTCGCGATAGAATCCGTTTTGCAAGAAAAACTCTATTCAAATATCAGAGTTTTACCGATATAAACAACTTACATGTAAGGTTCTGCCTTACATGTAAAGCAAATGATATTTTGCCAATTTATTTATATTGCTTTGATATCATACATTTTTTTAAAGGGGTGAATTTATGAAAAAAGTGATATTTACTATTTTTTTGGGGCTAATTATTGTCGGGTGCGCAATATCGCAAAATGGACAAAAATTAAATGCGGATACGCTTGAAAATTCATCGTGGGTTCTTGTGAGCATTTCGAACAAAAGTTTAAATCTCGAAAAAATGCCTACACTTCAATTTACGCAAAAAAGGGCAGCTGGTTTTAACGGCATAAACAATTTCAGCGCAAATTATAAACTATCAAACGGCAATAAACTTGTATTTTCAGATATGATAACAACGCGCATGGCAGCCATATCTTCAGAACTTTCAAAAGTAGAGGAGGAGTTTGTAAATGCTCTTGTGAATACAAATCTTTTTGAACTCAAAGATGACCTTTTGAGCATCTATGGAGCTGGCGACACGCTTGTATTTAAAAAAATAAAATAAGACCATTTTAATACGGCAGCTTAATTGCTACATGTATTAATACAAGTGTTTTTTCTGCAATCGGGCAATAAACAAGAAAATTACTTGCCCGATAAACTTTTTGTCAATTTTGTGCCATTTCTTTTAACAGCTTGCGCGATTTCAAATATTTCACCCGAATACTCCTTTTACGATAGTAATCCAAATAAATGATTGCGAAAAATAACGCAAATTATTAAGTTTGAAATGTATTTGAGAGTTACTCTTATCCAGTATTTTATTGGCAAAAATAAATCTAAATACTATTTTAAGATTGTTATAGTATTTAATAATATATAATGATTATCAACTTTATCTTTTGTGGAGGTAGATTATGAATAGTTCGCGCCGTTTGTTCACAAAATCGGTTTTGGCTTTATCGGGTTTATTGTTGATTCCGTCTTATTTATTGGCTTCTGAAGACGAGATATCGATTGTAGATTATGAGGATGTCACCCTTGAATACAATAAGACTAAAAATCAACTCAAAGTCATTCATATCAAAGGCAAGAAACCTATAAAACTTATCTTTGATATAGACCAAGGTCTTGATAAAATCACAACCGAAGATGGTGAAACTCTTTTTAGTACGCCGCTTGATATCAGACCGTTCAAAAATGTTAAAATGTATTCTGGTAGAATGAGGCACGGCAGCAATGATAAAAAAATTATCATACTCTCTTCTCCCAATAAAGAATGATTTATGAGCAATGAAACAGGTTATATTATTTATGAAAATGGTAATGGGAGTTTAGAGTTTTCATCTGCAAAGTGTACGGATTGCGGAAGCTGTGCAGACGCATGATTTCGGGTGTACTTGAAAATGGCAACGGAACTGTAGAAGTTGCCAATCCTGGTGATTGTGTTATGTGCAATTTCTGTTGCTCATCCTGTAATGATGGAGCTATTCACTTTAACGCAAAATACAAATTTTAATAAATTTCAAATACTTTTGTGTACAATGAAGCTTGAAATTATTCACAACAGCGGCAAAACCCCTAAAGACTATCTTGTATAACACTAATGGCAAAAACTGCCTTCTTTGATTGGTAAAATGACCGAGCAACTCTCATTATTGCTATTTGCAATGATAAGCTAATATATTCTAGTTACTGCAAAAAATAATTGCACCAAATGAGCATTTGAACTATGTAATGCAAAAACGCGTCCTAACCTTGCAATAGTTTTTATCCTGCAAAAGTCATTAACAACGGCTAAAAATACATAATGTTTCAGGCGGCAGTATCAAGAACAATGCAGCGATAAATCCGTCAATCAATAGTATTGATTTTGCAAATCGTTTAGTTGGAATATCGGTACGGTATCTAAAAATCTCGCTTTAAATACTATGTTTATAAATGGTAATATCGTATCGGGCAACAACAATTTTAATGGCGAAAACAAATCAAATGCAGACTTTAAAAAACAATCAACTTATGAGAGTTTAGACTATCTTTTTAGCAACGATGACGAACATCCCTGAAAAATAGACGAGAATAGTAGCTATCCGTACTTTTATTGGCAAGAGCAGAATAAGCGAACTATTTTTGAAAATCCATACATGTTACGGAGGGGATTTGGACAAACGCTCTCAACTATTCCGGTCTGCCTTGTCGCAAAGAGTAAAGCATTTGTGGCGGAAATCTCTCCCGTAATTTATCCATATCACAAATTTTAAAAAGGCGGAAACAAAAAATTTTACCTCTCGCGTTTTAAAAAACAATATTTTTGTATTTTGTCTTCGCCATTTATCGCAAAAGTTCCATTTTTACGATTTCCATTCATTGCCGATTGTTTGCAACTTGTTATTTGCGCTAAATTTGCGTAATTAAAATTAAACTTTCGAGTATATCAAATCTTTTCATCGTTACATGTTTAAAGTCTACATGTAAAGACGTGTGAAAATTGAGATGATAAATGTGCCGAATATACGAAACGGCGGCGTTTTTGTGATATAATAAATATGAAAATAAATTTAATACGGAGTGAACAATGAAAAAAATATTATTGACTTTGGGTTGTCTACTGTTTGCATCTACTGCTCTTTATGCAACGCCCTGCGAAGAAGTTATGCAAACAATAGCCGAAAAAATCAAAAATAACGGCGTTAAAGAGTTTGTGCTGGAGGCTATAGACAAAGGTGCGCCTACCGATAAAAAGATAGTTGGTGTTTGCGCAGAAGGCACCAAAGACATTGTATATTATAGAGGCAAACCGGAAGTCTCCGAAAATCCAACGGTTGTCGTCTCTTTGGAAGATACTCAACAAAAAGCTTCCGATACTACCGAGGTTTCCGAAGTCCAAACAGCAGAATAACATAAAAACTTACTCTTGACACTCGAAGTTGAGAGTAAGCCTTGTGTTGTTTTTTAGTTTTTCTATATTTACGACAAACGCTTTACATTTGAAGTCAAAAAACGTTTTTCAAAATATTTTTTAAATTGTAAATTTTAAAAACTTTTGGCAAAAATAAAAATCAATATTTAGCGTCTAATGAAAACTACCAAAACCAATAAATCATTAGTATTTTATAAATGAGCTTCGTTTGTAAAATCAATTTTGTGCCGTCTAAATGCCACGAACATGCAAACAAATTAATTAAACACCACTTTACATGTAGTATTTGGCACTTTAATTGAAAACGAATGAGAGTTTCTATCAAAGCTTTAGTTTGCGCTCTTTGCCACTGTAGAAAATTACTACAAGCCAAACGCCCTGCGGATAAGTCGGCAAACCGTGTAAATTTATATCATGCAAAGAATTTTTCGGCAAATACCAAATCGCCGTTTGTTTGTGTTGTACAAAATACGCATGGAAAAAATTTCTTTACATGTATGGCGAATTATTTTTTTGTTATTTGATTTGTCAACAAACGTTGCAGCTATTCAAGGCGGTTTTTAGCAAAAAGTGTACATGTATTGCCGTTAAAAAACTTCTCATAATCAAAGTGATTGCTCTATCTATTTTTCAAAATTTGCATAAATATTTCTTGTTTTCTATAATATGCTGCTTTTTTGATTATTTATGTGGGTTATATTGCATGTAAAGAGCGTTTTTATTTGGCATTATCGATACATGTAATGCTCTTGGTCGTTATTTTTGTTTTATGCAGATAATAAAGATTTGTGCGGAGAAAATTTCCTCCGCTGTTATTTCACTCTTGCCAATAAAGACACAAAAAGCTATTGTCTTTACCTTATATATAGCAAGAGATTTACATAAGGAAAATCTCCTTTTATCCATCATTGTAAACTTCCCTCTCCATCATTGTGAAGAGTATGCCTTTTTCGTCATTGCGAACGAAGTGAAGCAATCCAGTTTTGCTAATGTTTCTGGATTGTTTCGGAGCTCACGCTCCTCGCAATGACAAAAAGGCTGACCTCTAAAAAAGTGTTTCACTCCTCCCAATAAAGATACGGGTAACTATTATTGTCGTCTATTCTCCAAGGGTTTGCATCGTCATTACCAAAACTCCAACCCAAATTTTCATAAGTTGATTTGGTTTTGAGGTCTTCAAGCGGTTTACCTGTACCGTCAACATCGTTGCCGTCAGTTCTATGACTGCCATTTATGAGCATATCCTCTAATGCGAGATTGTCGGATACCGTGCCGTCATTGCCAACAAAACCGACTACGCGATTTACTTCGTGACTACCATTGATTGAAGGATTTATCGCGACATTGTATTGAATTATTCCATGCAAATCAACCACTCCTGCGATACCGCCAACTTTATCATTTCCACTAACATTTCCTATCGAATAGCTATTTGCAATATTGCCAATTTGAACATGTCCCACGATACCGCCAATATTGTCGGTTCCATTTATATCTCCGGTTGAATAGCTATTCATAATATTGCCGAAGTTAACTCCGGCAATACCGCCGATATTATTGCTTCCGTTAACATTTCTGGCTGAATAACTGCCTTTAATGTTACCATTCGTATCCCCTGCGATGCCGCCAATTTGACCATCTCCACTGATATTTCCCACTGAATGACTGTTTGTAATGTTGCTGTTGACTATAACATATCCTGCTATACCGCCGACTTGAAAATTTCCATTGATATCTCCTGACGAGTAACTATTTATGATATTACTGCTATGAATATATCCCGCTATGCCGCCGACATTAGCATTGCTTATGCTAATATTTCCGATAAAGTAACTGTTTGTTATGTTGCTGCTATAAATACTTCCCGCGATGCCACCAACAAATCGACCTCCTTTTACTCCGCTTTTCGAATTATCTGTTTCAAGCCCAAGATTTTTTATTTGAGCATTATTTATATATCCGAAAAGTCCAATGTGATCAGTTGATATTTTGTTGATCCATAGATTGCTGATTTTATATCCGTTACCTTCAAAGACACCTGTAAAACTATCGGCACTATCACCTATCGGCAGCCAACCTTCTGTTGTATCCAATGTTGCGCTTGTTAAAACTATATCGTTTAATAAAATATATTTGCCCGACAGGTTGTTGCGGACATTATCTAACTCCGTCTCCGTTCGTATCTCTTGAACGTTTGAAAGAGCATAAAGATTTGTATTTCCTGCCATGTTGTAAGCAGTGTTGGAAGATATATCCGTACTGCCGTTAGCTTCATATAAAGTTGCGAACGGATTATAGTTCGCTAAGTTTATCTCTTCTGAAAAAACGACTGTACTTTGATTGAGATTTAAGTCGTTATCATAAAAGTTGATAGCATATCCGACATCTATTTTGACTGTGTCGCTTACGGTTACGACCGTTTTATTTCTACTCGCATCAGTATTTGTATTGATAACTTTTACATAATAGTAAGTTGTTCCGAAAACATCGGTAGGCGGCGTATATGTATCGTTTATTTCACCCGATATCTCTACGCCCTCATTATTACTGTCCATACTATTTGAATACCATTGATAAGAGAGTATTCCATTGTCGCTAACTTCTACTTCCACACTAATAGTAACTGCTTGTTCATTTAATGAATATGTTGCATTTGAAAGTTGAATAGTAATAACAGGAGTTTCGGCATCGATAGTAGCACTGTAAGTAGTTTTTCCACTGCTACTATCCCAGTTACAACCTACTAATGTGAAAATGAAAAGAAAGTCTAAAAGGCAACTAGGGGAGAGGGGAGAAGAAAATTTCTTAAGTTTTCCTAAAAACAAAGCATTTACTTTGCTAAATATTTGTAACATTTGCATTAAAACCTCTTTTTATAAATAAAAATTTGAAAAAATATACTACTTTCTTACTTAAAGATAAATATTTATAGATTTTTAGCGTGAATACATGTGGGGTTTGATATTGTTTAGAATGATAAATTATAGAAAAATACGGGGAAACTTCTTGCGCACCATAGCAAAAGAGTTATTCAAGTTCAACTACAGATGTTTTAAACGCGGTTATCTTTTGTTTTACACAGATATTTGTACAGATAAAAAGCTTTTATTTTGACTGTTTGGGGGTTAGTGTTTTTATAATAACATAAAATAACGGCACAAAAAAGATAGCCAATACAGTTGCGCTCAATGTTCCGCCCACTATGCCCGTTCCTATCGATGTTCTACTGTTAGCTCCGGCTCCCGTTGATACGGCAAGCGGTAAAACTCCCGCTACAAACGCTAACGAAGTCATGAGTATCGGTCTTAATCTTAAAGACGCTCCTTCAATGGCAGCTTCAAACAGAGGCTTTCCTTGTTTGTAAGCATTTTCCACAAACTCCACTATCAAAATTGCATTTTTAGAAGCTAATCCTATAGTTGTTAGAAGTGCTACTTGAAAATATACGTCATTATTAAGCCCTCTAAAGTAAGCCGCACTTATCGTGCCTATTATACCAAGAGGAATTACCATTAAAACGGAAAATGGTATAGACCAACTCTCATAAAGAGCGGCTAAACATAAAAAAACTATCAAAACGGATATGGTGTACAGCATAAAAGATTGTCCGCCCGCTAAACGTTCTTGAAAAGAGAGACCGCTCCATGAATGCACAGTTCCTTTTGAATTTTCAAGGGCGATTTTATCCATTTCATCCATAGCGGCACCGGAACTTACTCCAAAAGCGGCAGCACCTTGCAACTCATATGAGGCAAGTCCGTTGTATCTTGTAAGACTGTCCGAACCAAATTCCCATTTTGTATCGGCAAATACTGAAAAAGGCGTCATTTTGCCATCTTTATTTCTAACGCTCCAAAGAAACAAATCTTCAGGCTTTGAACGAAATTGCATATCTCCTTGCATGTAAACTCTTTTAACCCTAGCTCTATCTATAAAGTCATTTATATAAACTCCTGACCAAGCTGCATTTAAAGTTTTGTCTATATCGCTTAGCGTCAATCCTGAGGCAAACGCTTTCTCCTCATCATATAATATTCTTAGCTGAGGATTTTCTTCCGCATTTTCCGCTCTTATGGACGATATTTTGTTATTTGTTTCAGCTTCTTGTATGATAGCGTCTCTAACTACTCTTAATTCGTCTCTGCTAACAGATGCGTCCGCTTGTATTTGCATTTCAAAGCCGTCTGTTTGCCCCAATCCCTGAATAACAGGCGGATTCATAGCAATAACTTTAGCATCTCTAATAAAATATTTTGAACTACTATCAGCAAACGTTTTCGACGCTCTTTCGACTATCACTTCGGCTTTGTTGAAGTCTCCTTTTCGCTCATCCCAACCTTTTAATGATATAAAAGCAGTACCGCCGTTTTGTCCGCTTCCGCCAAATCTAAAACCCGATATGGTAAAAACGGCATTTGTATTATTTGCCTCTTGCGTCATAAAATAATCTTTCACCATATCAGCAACTTCGGCAGTTCTTGTAGTTGATGCGCCTATTGGTAAAGTGAATTGCACCATAATACCTGCTTGGTCTTCTTTTGGTAAAAAACTTGTGGGAAGATTGATAAAAATGACCGATAAAACAGCTATTATTGCAGCATATCCGCATATCCAGCGAATAGGCTTACCCAAAACATTTAATATGCTATTTTTATATTTTTGCGTAAATCTATCAAATTTTTCGTGAAACCACGCCATAAAACCCCTTGGCTTATTTTCGCTATACGGTTTCAATAAAGATGCGCAAAGAGCGGGTGTAAGTGTTAGAGCAACGACAACGGAAAGAAGCATCGAAGATATTATCGTTATGGAAAACTGTTTGTATATCACTCCGGTTGAACCGCCAAAAAAAGACATCGGCAAAAATACGACCGACAAAACTGTAGCAATACCTATAAGCGCGCTTGTTATCTCCCCCATAGAGACGATTGTAGCCTCTTTTGGAGAGAGTTTTTTTTCTCTCATATTTCTCTCTACATTTTCCACAACTACAATAGCGTCGTCAACTAACAAACCTATGGATAACACCATAGCAAACATTGTTAGCGTGTTTATCGTATATCCGAAAATATTTAATATCGCAAATGTTCCAAGAAGCACCACAGGAACAGCTATAGCCGGTATTATGGTAGCGCGCCAGCTTTTTAAAAACAGATACATCACAAGAACAACTAATAAGATAGCCTCAAAGAGCGTTTTAACAACCTCTTTTATTGAAGATTCTATAAAAAGAGTGGTATCTCTGGGGTAAGATATCTTGAAACCTTCGGGTAAAGTGGGTTCGTACTGAGCTAACAACTTTTTAACGTTGTTAGCAGTTTGCACAGCATTTGCCCCGGAAGCCAACTGTATGGCTATACCCGAAGCGGGATACCCGTTTAACTTTGCAACTGTTCCGTAATTTTGACTTCCAAGTTCAACTCTAGCAACATCTTTCAGACGAATAATAGAACCATCTTTGTTATTTTTTACGATAATATTCTCAAACTCTTCAGCCGTGCGAAGTTTTGATCTAGCGACAACAACCGTATTTAATTCCTGCTCATCGCTAAACGGGCGTTCGCCGATTTTTCCGGCAGACACTTGCGCATTTTGTAAATTTACGGCAGATTCAATATCTGAAGGCATTAGCCCATAAGCTTCTAATTTCAAAGGGTTTAGCCATATTCTCATAGCGTATTGTCCGCCGAAAACTTGCACTCCGCCAACTCCATCTAATCTTGAGATAGCATCTTGCAAATTACTTACAAGATAATCGGCGACATCTATCCCCTCAACGCGATTTAACGAATCGTATATGCCTGCCATCATTAAAAAGTCGGTTTGTGCTTTTACAACCGTAACACCTTGTCTTCTCACATCTTCAGGTAAACGCGAAAGCACTTGACTGACTTTATTTTGCACTTGCACTTGTGCGATATCAGGGTTTGTACCTTGTTCAAAACTGACTACTATTCTTGATGAGCCTGAACTGCTTGAAGTTGACGAAAAATACAAAAGTCCGTCTAAACCGACCAATTGTTGTTCTATAACTTGAGTTACACTATTTTCCACAGCTTCGGCTGAGGCTCCGTTATACACCGAAAAA
This sequence comes from Campylobacteraceae bacterium, assembly GCA_031268335.1. Taxonomy (GTDB): domain Bacteria; phylum Campylobacterota; class Campylobacteria; order Campylobacterales; family Campylobacteraceae; genus JAIRKW01. The sequence continues at coordinate 27,976 of JAIRXG010000030.1, read as the reverse complement.
ATATTTATGCGAGGAGGCGCTATATCTGGGTATTGCTCGACGGATAGCGTGTATATGGAGATTGCTCCCATTATCATAATAACAAGAGAGATGACCCAAGCAAAAATCGGTCTGTTTACAAAAAATCTTGCTAACATTTATCTACTCGCCGATATATTTGTCGGTAACATCTACAAAACTTACTTTGCTTCGGCTGTTGATTTTATTAAGCCCTTCAATAATAATTTTGTCGGTATTTTCCACACCGCCCACGACAAGCCATTTATTGCCTACAACCCTTTTTGTCTCAATAATCTTTGTTATAGTCCCATTGTCTTCGGTTACGATTGTTATTATGGGATTTGCGCGCGAATCTCTTAAAACAGCTTGTTGGGGTATCAAGAAAGCCTTTGTGTTCACGGCTTCTTCTATTACTGCTCTTACATACATTCCCGGCAACAAAACACCGTTCGGATTTGGAAATTCAGCTCTTAAGGTTACGGTTGATGTGCCTTCATCTACCGCAATTTCTTGCAGTTTCAAAACTCCTTTGTGTTCATAAAAAGAGTCGTCAAGTAACTTTAATTTCACTTCTGCGCTACCTTTTAATACATGTTGTTCGTTTAAAAGTTTCCTTAGAGCAAGTAATTGATTACTTGATTGCGATAAATCTACATATATCGTATCTATAAAGCGAATTGTAGTCAATGGTTCGCTTTGCAAAGCGGTCACTAAAGCGCCTTCCGTTACGCTTGAAATGCCTATAATTCCTGAAATTGCGGCTGAAATTTTTGTTTTTTGCAAATCAATTTCCGCTTTATTTAATGCCGCTTCTTTTTCGCCGACAAACGCTTTGGCTTGTAAATACGCCGCTGTCATATCGTCATATTCTTGTTTTGAAATACCTTCGAATTTTATAAGTTCATCATATCTGGATTTTTTAAGTTTTAATGCTTCAAAGTTAGCTTTAGCGCTTTGAAGCGAGGCATTTGCACCATCATATGCGCTTTGGTAAACATCAGAGTTAATTTCATAAAGAATATCCCCTTTTTTAACTTTTTGCCCCTCTTCAAACACTACTTTTTTAATAATACCACTAACTTCCGGTCTAACCTCAGCAGTTACGGACGCTTTGGCTCTGCCGGATAATTCTTGCTCTAAAGCGATGGTTTGCTCTTTTAATAAAACTATGCCAACCTCGACAGGTCTATTTTCTGCGATAACATCGCTTTTTTGACATCCTAAAAAAATAACGGTGATAATAAAAAAAAGTAAACTGCGACTATTCAACACCATCTCCATCCTCAAAAAGATTTTATAATACTATCCTACATGTGTTAATCAAATGTAGAAAAGTTATCTGCTAAATAATAAAAAATGGATTTCGCTTTTTTTGCGTTCCAAAACGACGATTTCATTTCTTAGCTAAAAATTTCTCAATAAATTCAACGCTATCATACCGTCTAAAAATATATTTTTGATTACATACCGCAATTTGAAATTAAAGTTTTAATCTTATTCGCCGCTCGCTTAAATAACTATTTTAAATTTATAAAACTCAAAGGTAATGACAACTCTTTTTCGCGCACTACTTTTATACAAGTTTGCAAATCGTCAATAGATTTTCCCGTAACTCTAACAACGTCGCCTCTTATGGACGCTTGTACTTTCAAGTTTTCATCTTTGATGGTTTTCACAATTAATTTTGCATCTTCGCCGCTTATACTATCTACAATACCATATATTATGCGCACATTTCCTTTGCTTGCATCCTCTTTTTTATTCTCTTTGAGCACGCCTGCGCTAAGTCCGCGTTTAATAATTTTACCAAGCAATAGGTCGTATATAGCATCCGCTTTTGTATCGCTTGAAGCAGTGACAGTAAGGGTTTTTGCTTTTTCATTATAATCTAACTCTGCCATTACGCCTTTGAAATCAAACCTGCTCGCTATCTCTTTTTTAGTTTGTTCCAATGCATTTTTAAACTCTTGCGCGTTTAATTCCGCGCTTATGTCAAAACTATGCTCTTTTGCCGCCATTTTTTGCCCCTTTTGAATATCTTATATTTTTTTAAACTGCTATTTTTTAAAAATTCTATTATATTCACACTCTAAAATTTAAATGCATTCTCACTATTAGTATCCCTACAACACTATTAACTATTTTCATATTAATTAGTATAGATATTATTATACTACAATTTATTACCAAAATTTTGTACCAAATAGAGTATTATTAGTGTTAAGATATATTTGACAGCATAGCACGTAATTTAGACGGCAGCATCTTGTGTTGCCGTCTAATTGTCACACGCTATTATCTTGTAGGTGGACTGAACGTAGAAAGCAATACCAATGTTTCATTGCCTGTATTTTTGATAGCATGTGTCATTCCTGTTGGGGCTTTAAAAGCATCGCCCTTCTTTATGCATACCCACTCGGCATCATCTAGGAATTCACCTTCCCCACTAACCACATAAAAAAACTCGGAAGCATCTTTGTGAATATGTGGAGCAATTTGGAAACCTGGAACAATATTAACTTCCAAATTGTTCAATCTTTCGTCAGTGTCTGCTTTTGCAAAAAAGTGTTTCATGAACACTCCTTCTTGTGTCGGATGCTTAACGAATTCCGCACCTACTTTTACATTGTTTGCCATTGTCTTGTTCTCCTTTAATTTAAGATTCAACCTCGTTAATCACAAGGTTGAATCGTTGTTGTTTCTCTTTGTATCTTCATCATCTTTTGTAATAGATTTGTCTGTTTCATTATTTATCGTGGTTTGTGACAGTTCTTTTGTTGCTTTATCTTTATTGCCCAAACCCTTTATAAGAGAACCAAACAAATAACCTATAACCTATTCTGCCAATATCACTACCTTGTTCGCCATTACAATCTTGAATCAAAGTCAAATCATTAATTTTGAGATTTTTGTAAATCTTTGGAAGCTGATTTATTAATTCATACCGTAATGCATTTTCTCCATACTTTGCAAGCACTTGATTGCGTTTTTCTAATCCCTCAGCTTCAGCAAGCAGTATAGCTCTTGTGTGTTCAGCTTCCATCTTAGTTGAAATGTTGGACTTGATTTCTTCAATGTGTGCCTGAAGTTGTTCTATTTCAGTATCTTTTTTGGACAATTGAGTCATTCGCTCTTTTTCGGCAGATTCCAATATAATAGCGACTCGTTCTTTTTCTTCACCTATGACACATTCGGACTTTAAACTGGCAAGCCGACTTTCAGTTTCTTTTTCAATATTTTTCAATTCAATAGTCAAGCTTTTTTCAATTTCAGCCAATGATGCTTTGCGCTCAATTTCAATCTCTTTAGGTAATGCCATATTGCGCATAAACTTTTCATTAGATACTGCCAGATTAGAAATATTAACGGAAGATATTTTAAGACCCCAAGTATCTGTTGTTTCTTTCAGTGTGCCTAAAAGGTTTTGCGCTAATTTCATGCGATTTTCTAAAATTTCATCAACTGTCATTTTAGCACATTCATTTTTAATTACAGACTCCATAATTTTAAAAAATGTTGGCTGTATGTCTTCAGGTTTAATATTTTCAATTGTCATTGAAGCATTTTCACTTTTCCAAACAATCATGGCGGATATTTGCATATTTTGACGCTCTTTTGTTAAAACAATAATATTGTCTAATGTGCTTCGCTGAATACGCTGGTCTATCATCACTAGCTGATCAATATATGGCACAACCATGCATCGCCTTCCACTTATCGGCTTATCGGATGTAGGCTTACCAAAGCGATAGTGCCGAGCTGCCATGTAGTCAGGGATATTGACACTCCATCTAAATATAAAGAGATAAATGATGATAACAAATATCACTAAGACTAAAATTCCTATTGTAATAAATACCATTGTTTTCCTCCTATCTTTTACCAATTTTTTGATTGTATTTATACACAGTATTTTGTAAGCCGCTTGCTTTCACAACTTTTGCAATTTCAGCAACACATTTACCAATACCAACAGCAGTTTCCATGCCATAATTATCCGTATCAGTTTTTAAAGACGGGTCATCAAAAGTATGCGACCAACCAGTTGCGCCTAACTGACAAACTGCGGTACCATCATTGACGATAATTGTATTATGGCGCATCATAGATTGTATGAGGTCAAGATTGGTAATTTCTTGTCCGCCATGTCTTCTACCTGCTACCGCAATAGTTCCAACAACAACATTTCCTAATTCAAAATTACTATGTCGCATTACTCTAAGCCTGTCAATAAATAGTTTCAACTGACCTGAAAAAGTACCAAAATAAGACGGCGAAGCCAATATCAAACCATCACAACCTCTAAGCTTTGGATATAACTCTTGCATGTAGTCGGAGATTATACAAGTACCTCCGCATTTGTCGCTTTTACAGCCTAAACACGGTTTTATCTCTTTACCTGCTAACTCAATAATTTCAGTTTCTACATTTTCTATTTCTTCGGCAGCATTCATGGCTGTTCTCAGATAATCAATAGTGCTTCCTTTTTTATGGGGACTTCCGCAAATACCAATAATTTTTACTCTGGTGTGACCTGCTATTCCACCGCTTACCGCACCCATATGAATATCTGAAAGTGATTGGCGCAGTTTTGTAATTTCGGTTTTAAGTTCCTGCATTTCTCGCTTCTCTTCCATTGCTTCTGTTTCAGGAGTGGAATAATTTTTGAGATATTTTTGTATCTTGTCGTCTGTCCCCATAATATTAGCTGTATCTAAATGTATCTTTTCTTGCTTATCATTTGGTGCATTTTTAAGTATTAATCTCAATAAAAGTAAATGCGATTGTGAAATGCCCACACCAATAAAAAACACACCTATAATACAAGCTAATAATGCTTCTCCTATAGCAATACTTGTTCAATTTGTTACAGAAATGCCGCCAAACACAGCAAAAGCTATTGCCCATCCACTAAATAACGATGGGGTATGCGATAAAAACTTAATCCCCATATTCGTCACAATGACGGACATAAAGCCAAATGTTGCCAATGTTAACACGCTATACAAAATACTGTCAATACTGACTATCGAAACAGAAAATAGGTAGAGAACAGCAAGACCCCAGCCAATGCCCAATAAATGCGACAAAGCAACATTTACGCTCTCTTCTATTTTATGCCCTGCAGCAAAAAACACTGCGGCTGAAATAAATGCTATCCATCCACGCTGTACGCCTACGATATTATGAAATGTACCCCATATTGATACAAATAATGCAACGCTGATTGCCAATAATATAACTGTGATTACTTTATCTTTTTTCACATTGAACTTCTTTTATATTTAACAATCAGTAAAATAATTGCCCACTTGAATATCATCAAAAGCAGTAGGAAATTCTATTTTCATCATTTTTAAGAAGTTAAGTAAACCGTCATAATCAGTGTTATTAATTGAGGCTGCCACATTAAGCGCTTTAAAATCTCCCTTTTGTGTTTATCTTTTGCTACTACACAAGGACGATTAATGTAAGGAATGCCCTCCTCTAAAAGATATTCTACGACTTTATTTTCATGCATATTGATGAGAGGTCTGATAATAACCAATCCATTTGGAAGCTCTTCTTTTGCTTTCATTTTATGTAAGCAATTTTTCACACGATTTTGAATTTTTACATTGTCGGCTTTTGTAACATTTGTATATTGAAAATTGGATACCAATAAAATTTCATCCATATAAGCGAGTGCATCATACAAGGTATACCCGGTTACTATGCCGATGCGCGTCGCCCCTCCCATACTTTTTGAGTATTTTTCTATAAATGGGTCAACATAGTATTTTCTTCCATTTTTGCATATTTTACATGGGTATAACTCATCATTGGTAAAATCATTAAAATCGGGTGTAAAAACTTGTATATTGATACCCCTACTTTGCCAATAATTGATAGTATCCGTGTAACATTTCGCGGGACTGCCGTCTTCCATAAAGTAAACATGCAGCGGATAAGTAACCATAATTACTTCCAATGCAACAGCAAGACCTTTATCATCTTATAACGTTGCAGGAAGTCAAGACCTGTTGTTGCATCTTTGCCGCCGGAAAACAGATAAATAAGATTATCAAGTCCTTCAAGCAACTCATATTTTTCAACTACTTTACTAAAATTGGCATACAATTCTTTACCAATTTCGCCAGTGACCATTGTGCTAACCATATTCAGATTCTCCTTAATATTCATAACAAATACTAAACAAAAATATAGCTTAGTGTTTTATTAATCTTAAATCTATTCTTGTTTTACATGAACAAAAAATCAAGCATGGAATGATTCATTGTTCAAATGACAGGAATTGACACCAATTAATCTCACAACCACTCTTTGCGCAAAGTGATAAAATTAACAAAAAATCTCTAATAATAACTGTATTATTATTTTTCTTAAAAGCATATAAAATATGTCAAGAATAAAAAACCAAACAAGATAATGAAATATTCTCAAAAAATTTTCATTTTAAAATTTTTACTATATCTATAGATACAATGAAGCAACAATTATGGAAATAATAAAAAATTATTGTTTATTTTTAAAGTCAAATTAAGTGATTATCTTGATTTATGTTTTTCGGTTTTATCCATAAATGTTAGTATATTTTTATAAACCATTTTCATAAGCCTTTTTCGCGCCTCAACACTTCCCCACGCTACATGCGGCGTAATGATAAATCGCTCTTTCCTTTTGAGATTTGCCAGCGGCGAGTTTTTTCGCATCGGTTCATATTCCAAAACATCTATCGCTGCATAAAGCTTTTCACTTTCTATGGCACCCTTAAGTGCGCTTTCATTTATGATACCGCCCCGACCTACATTTATGATAAGAGCATTTTGTTTCATCAAGGAAAGTTCGCGCGCGCCTATAAGGTTTCTGGTTTTTTCATTTAGCGGCGCATGAATAGAAACGATATCCGAGACTTTCAAAAGCTCGTCAAGAGCAACGCTTGGATATTTTTCGTCTCTTTTTATGCCCGAAGTAGAGCAGTATGAAACTTTCGCGCCAAATGTACGCGCTATTTTAGCTACTTCTTTGCCTATCGCACCAAGACCTATAATACCCCACTTTTTACCCCAAATCTCAAAAAACGGCATATCAAGATTTGTAAAGACTTTACTCTCGCACCATTTGCCGTCTTTGACATAATTATCATAAAAATTAAGGTGTCCTATGAGTGATAAAGCCATTGCAAATGTATGTTGCGCCACTGATTTTGTAGAGTAACCCTCAACATTTTTAACGCTTATACCAAGCTCTTCAGCTGCCTGCAAGTCAACATTGTTCATGCCTGTAGCAGTTAATGCTATAAGTTTTAAATCTGGTAATTTTTCTAAAAGTTCGCGGTCAAAAATAACTTTATTTGTTATAACTATATCCGCCTCTTTGGCTCTTTCAAACTTTTCATCATTTTGTGTAGTTTGATATACGCTAAATTCGCCAAGTTTATAAAAAACGGACAAATCCGCGTCTTTACCTAAAGTTTGCGCATCCAATAATACTATTTTCATTTTATTTTATAATGTGCCCCACAAATTTGGCATAGTTATTTAATATCTCTCCTCCGCGTCTAAATCCTAAACCGCACCCCTCATAAGCAAAAAATACTCCCGCTTGATATGAGTTATTCGAAGAATCTTTTGGAAAATCTACATATTCTTGATAAATAGGTACAAAATTTTCATACTCTCCGTCTGTTTTTTCCGCAACTCTCCCATCAGCCTCAAAAATCGTCGTATTAGCGCCTTCTCTGCCAAAACTATGTTTTTTTACATGCTTTACATGTAAAGGCTTAAATGAGGTTTCAAGCAAAAGCGGATGATTTGGATACAAATCCCATAAAATTTTCATCATGGCTTTACTTTGAAACAAAAGTGTATACGCGGGGTTTAGTATGATAGCCTTTTGATTTTGAACGATGTCTTTCAGTATCAAGGCAAGATTGGGCTCTTTAATGGCAATATCTTCCCAAGGAATAAGTTTAAACCAAAATTCAAAATTATCATCGTCTTTAAATATTCCCTCATTTTCAGAAAAATTAACATCGTCCGCGTAAGCAAAATCTGTATTAAATCCGGCTTCGTTAGCTGCATTTTGCAAAAATTTAGTCGTTACCTCATCTTCCAAACTTCCCGCCACGGAGCTAAAAAGTATCTTCCAGCCTTCGTAATATTTGGCAAAATCATCCGTAAGACCGTGCAAAACAACCAGTCGACGAAAATTTTCTTTCAGAGCTTCATATATGTCGTTAAACTGCGAAGCTTCGTTAAGGTTGTTTTTTTTGAGTATAGCCCATTGTATGATGGAACTCTCATAAAGCGATGTGGGCGTGTCGGCATTAAACTCTATAAGTTTTATAGGCTTGCCGTCTATGCCGCCTGCAAAATCAAACCTGCCGTACAAATGCCAATGGACGTCGTTTTCCCACGAATTTTTAATCAACTCCACAAGATTAAACGGTATGCCGATTTCGTGAAAAAGATTATTACTAACTACATGTTGCGCAGCATTTATATACATGTCATACAGTTCATTTGCTGCATTATAATAGGCTTCTGCCTCACTTTTGCTAATCTCCACAAGCTCATCGCAAATATACGGTGTATCGTCAAAATCAGTATGCCAATGACAGTTGATTGATTCCAAATACTCTTTGGTTAATGGTTGTAATTTTAAAAGCTTTACCATTTTAACCACCAAAAGAGCTGCCGCTTGAACTTTTACTTCCGCCTCCGAAAAATCCACCGCTCTTTGAGGAGGAGCTTTTCGCATTTGTAGGATTTGCTTTATTAAAACTATCTACGCTTCTTGAATAAGTCTGCGGAGTTTTATAAGATGCTTGTCTTTGCTGCTGATAATTTGAATTTCCAAATAGCTTATTTCCTATCCAGCTTCCTATTATCGCTCCTGCCGCACTTGAGAGTATCACTGAACCCAATGACGGCATGCCGCTTGAAATTTGAGAATTTGTTAAAGAAGAATCGCCGCTATCTATCTTGTCGGCTTCGGTTTTGAGTAAAACGTTTATCTCTTCTTCGCTCAAAATTCTCTCCGCTCCGTTTTTATCTTTTAAAACTACCCTTGTAACACTGCTGGGATACTCTTCCAATATCTTATAACTCCCATCAGCCGCTTCTTCAATGATAACAAAAACGCCCTGTTTTTGCTCTTGTGTCATATTATCGCTGCTCTCGCATCCTAAAATGCCAAAAATAGCGATAGCACCTATGCCGCCAGCTATAGCATAATCGGAAATTTTTCTTATATGCTTCACATTTTCTCCTTCAAATTTTATTTTTAATCGGTAAATATCGGCTGGATTTTAAAATACTTCCAACTTATATCTTGTAATTTTATCTTCCATATTAAATTAGTTTCGCATCATCCCAATAAATACATCTTGTCTTAGCATACCGCCTGTTTGCGACATGAGATTTTATTTTTCTTTTGTAAAATAGACGGGCTAAATTTTCTCATCTATTTTTTAAATCCCAAAATCTCTCCCGCTTTTTTTATCTCAAAATTTCGCCAATATAATTTATGTAAATTTTTCTATTTTCTCTTTTTTGACGTACAACACTCCCTCATCTTCTTGTATATCTACATCCGCTCCTACAGCTTCTTTTACATGTGAGATGATTTTCTTTTTTCTTTTTTTTGAAAAACCTTTTGCTTTAAGATAGCTTTTCAATTCTCTCCAGTCGGAAAAATCTCTACTCTCTTCACTTGTTTCGTCACTGTGCTCTTCCTCTTTGGCACGCAGATTTTCCATATGTTCCTCAAAATTAGCATCTATTGTAACTTTTTCCGCATCGTCCGCAGGTCTTGCCAATAATGAACGATTAGCAAGCGTTAGTATCGCTTTTAATTGTTCGTCGCGTTCTTTGTAGATAGTTTCCAAAGCCACTCTTTGTTCTATTAAAAGCTGCTCTTTTTCTTTAATCAACCTATCTTTATCTTTGTTTAACTCCAAGTTTGTCACTTTTAGCTCATCTATATGAGAAATTAAAAGATTTACATATCTCTCATCCGGAACGCTCTTTTTAAATTTTAAAGCAAAAGTTTGTTTGTTAGCGGAAGGCGCATCCTCTTCGTCCAATATAATATATTTTTCTTCCCCTTCTATGACGCTTTTAAGGGTTCCTCTTCGTATGCGATTGTATATAGCTTCTTTTGTTATTCCAAGCTCATCCGCCGTTTCACTAACAGTTAGTTTTCTCATGTATAACCTCTTGTTGTTGCGCTAACAGTTTGAATTTTGTTATTATACGCAAAATCTCTAAAATTAGTATAAGTAAAACCGCTTGCAGCTATTATATTTTAAGTTACTCCCTAATAAAATATGATGAAATACAAAATTTTATATAGAGGACTAAAACGCATGGATTTGAAAGGCCTAAACAACTCTCAAACACTTGAAAACATATCGTTTGAGTTTAGATTTTTTAAAAATCTGGTTTATTAATTTAATTCTTACTATTATAACGCTTGGTATTTACGGACCGTGGGCTAAGGTAAGAAATAACCACTATATATACGGCAATACTTTTCTTGGTAATCACTCTTTTGAATACACCGCGGATCCGATTAAGATTTTGATAGGAAGACTGATAGTTGTAGGGTTCTACTTTGTATTTTTCGTAGCAGCCCAATTTGGATTTTTCATGATAGCAGCAATAATCTTGGTTTTATTCGTGCTTGCAATACCGTTTCTTATCAGACAAGCTTTGATTTTTAGAGCAAAATGTACCAGATTTCATGGACTTGGTTTTGGATATAGAATTTCTATCGGCGATTTTTACAAATTTTTTATTATTCATTTCCTGCTAAATCTAATAACGGTAGGTATTATATATCCTTATACTCATAGCGAATTTAAAAAACTTACCATCAATAATACTTATTATGGAAACAGCAATCTATTCTTTACGGGCAGAGCCTCACAATTTTTCTTTATTTACTATATAAAGATGTTTGCTTTATCGATTTTACTCTTTATTATAATGGCAATACCTTTGCATAATATAACTTCAGGAGTAGGCATTGGGGATGCGGGTAGAGTACTTGGCAGCATGTTTGTGATTTACGTTTTCGCATTTATTTTTTCGTTCGTGTTCAAAGGATCATTTGACGCATAGATAGGAAAGGCAGTTTATAACGAAACGTCTATTAAAGAGTACAAAATGGTGAATGAATGGAGCGCATCTCAACTTTCGTGGATATATTTCAGTAACTTTATAATCATATTGTTTTCATTTGGATTATTGTATCCCTGGACAAAAATTAGAACTATAAAATATAAACTTGAAAATACTGGCTTTGAAAATCTAAATTTGAATGCTTTTACAGGACAAACAGAACGTGATAGAAGCGCTATTGGCGAAGAAGCAGCGGATTTCTTTGATTTCGATATAGGATTTTAATATAAATTAGGGGCTTTTTGATTTTAATGCAAAGTTTTAATGTACACTATTTTGACGGCAAATCATCAAGTCCCAAAAATGTTACTTTGGAATTACATGATAATTTTATTCACATAACAAAACTTAATTTATCATATGAGTTTAGAGATATCAAAATAAGAGCAAAATTAAAAAATACTCCTCAAACAGTAAGTTTCGCAGATGGTTCATACTGCGAACTTGAAGCCTCGGACTTTTTCTCTTTACCGAACAGTAGAGAGGATAAGTTCATCTTAAAAATAGAATCAAAAATAAAATACGCTTTTATGTCGTTTATTGTGCTGGTTCTATTTGTCGCATTTTATCTAACTTACGGCAGTGCAATGTTGGCAAATATATTATCGCCGCAAATCCCAAAAAACATAGTAGAGAACATCAGCAAACAAACATTAGAATTTTTAGATGAACACTACATGTCTGAGTCAAAATTGGATAAAAAAAGACAAGATGCCATACAAAAACAATTTGACAAATTTTTAAATGAAAATTCTGATTTTAAACTCCACTTTCGCGCTTCGGAGTTTTTCGGCGCAAACGCATTTGCTTTGCCAAATGGAGACATTGTTCTCTTTGATGATTTGATAGAACTTGAAGAAGATGCGGAATTTAGAGGCATTATCGGTATTTTAGCACATGAAAAAGGCCATGTAGTCTATATGCATGGTCTTAAATTACTAATCAAATCTTCAGTTTCATCTGCGCTTATAGGATATCTTTTGGGGGATTTCTCGGGACTTGTGACAGCGTTTTCGACAGCTTTGATCGACGCCAAATACTCGCGTGAAAATGAAAATGCGGCGGATTCGTACGCCATAGAATCAATGAAACACAATAATATATCTACAAAGTATGTGACAAATATGTTTACTGCTATAGTAAAAAATAATGACTTACAAGATAAAACAGACTATAAAACGCGAGAATATTCGATATTGGATTCGCATCCTTTGATATTTGAGAGAATAGAAAAATTTAGAAAAAATGGAGAGTAAAACCGAAGAGTTAACTTCGGTTTTTAAGTTGTGATTAGAGTCTTGATTCGTATCTGCGCAACATGTAAAGCTTTTTGAGCATTTTTTTGCGAGCGCTGATTTTTTGCTTTTTGCGTTTTTCGGTCTTCGTTTCAAAATGTTTTCTGGCTCTGACTTCAGTAACGACTAAGTTTCTATCAACTTGCTTTTTGAACTTTCTGTACGCTTCTTCAAAAGACTCGTTCGGATGAACCTTGATTCCGGGCATCCTTATCACCGCCTTTCGTTAAAATTTGAGCGGTAATTGTATCAAAAATAAAAACAAAATGCAAATACTGACGAAGATATATATTTTTATATTGACTTTTTACGTCAGAATAGTTATACTACACCAATTTTATTGACTTTAAAAAAATGACAAGGATAGTTTGTGGCGATTATGTTGCTGAAAAACAGAGATTACGAAGAAAATATTTTAATTCAGCAAAAACAAATTTTAAAATATGCTATTGCAAACGGTTTTGCTATACAAACGACCGAAATAGACAACTCTTCGAGCGAAGAGGTTTTGGAAGAGCGAAAATGGTTCAAAGGATTTTTACGTTCTTTAAAACCAAACGATGCCGTGCTTGCATATGATTTACGGTCGCTTACATGTGAGATTGGGGAGCTTGTGAAAATTTTTGAATGTCTTCTTAGACGAAACATATCTCTTCATATTTGCAAAAAAAATATAACTATTTCAAATCAAACTCCGCCGTTTGTTATTTTAAATATGCTCGCAAAACAGCGAGAGTTAAACCTAAATCCCCAAAAACAATTTTGCAAAGGACGTCCGAAGGGGCGCATGTCAAGATCAAAATTTGATGACAATAGAGTGCAAATCGTAGAGATGCTGGAAAAAAATATAACTGTCAGCAAAATAGCCAAAATATTAAATTTAAATAGAAGCTCCTTAAAAGATTATATAAATTCAAGAGCGCTAAAAGAGTTAGCCAAAGTCAAAAAAACTCTCTTGGAGCAAAATAAAAAAGTGGATTCGGATATGAAACAGTACATAAGTCAAGAGAGCGCAAAAGAGTGCGCTTTAATAGCCAAAAATTAAATTAAAAGGAATAAAAGTGATTCAAAAAATTGCAAAATACACACCGTACAGCAAAAAACGACACATGTTGTTTATATTTATAACCATATTTTCTTTGGTTTTACCATGGATAACGATAGAGGGCAAACACCTTTTTTTGATGAGTTTTGACAAAAAACAGTTTCATTTGTTGTTCACTTCATTTGACATGCAAGAGTTATATTTAATTCCGTTCTTGTTGATTATCTTTTTTTTAGGTATATTTTTTATAACAACGGTAGGCGGTAGAGTGTGGTGCGGTTGGGGATGTCCCCAAACTATTTTCAGATACGTTTACAGGGACTTTTTGCAGACAAAAATCTTTCGTTTATATAAAAACATTGAAAACAAACAGCAAAAAATAGAGGGTAGATGGTTTAGTCGCATTGGAGCCTTTTTGGTATTTGTTCTATTTGCCGTAGCAGCGGCTTCGAATTTACTGTGGTATTTCATACCGCCCGAAGATTTTTTTGTATACATAAAAGATCCTCAAGAGCATAAATTAATATTTGTGATACTATTTATATTTACGACATTGGTACTTGCAGCTTCCGCATTTTTGAAAGAGAAATTTTGTGCTTATGTCTGTCCTTATGTGAGAATACAATCCGCCATGTTTGACGAAGATACGATACAAACTATCTATAATGAAAAGCTTGGCGGAGAAATTTATGACAAAAATCACAAAAAATTACGGGATAAAGCCGAACAAAATATGGGAGAGTGTATCGGATGTAATGCCTGTGTAAAAATCTGCCCTACACATATAGATATAAGAGCCGGCATGCAACTTGAATGTATAAATTGTCTCGAGTGTGCGGATGCATGTGCAAAAGTTATGAATAGACTTAACAAGCCTTCCCTTATCTCTTGGACGAGTCCGAATGCAATACAAGAAAACAGCAAAGTAAAATTTGTACGTTTTAGAACGATAGCTTACAGCGTGGTTTTAGCAGTAGCCGTATGCGCACTTTTGCTGATGAGTACAAAAAAAGAGCATATGCTGTTGGATATCAATAGAGGTTCGCAACTATTTAGTCTCTCAAACAATGGCAGCGGTATCGAAAATGCATATACATTTTTGTTTCAAAATACGGACTCAAAAGAGCACAAATATTACTTTGAAGTATTAAATAATGATATCGGCATAACATTGCCAAAAGAGCCTTTCAGATTGCGTCCTGGTGAAAAAAGTAAAAAAATAGTCGTATTGCATACAAAAGTGGATTCGTCGTTGAAAGAACATGAGGGTAGCCCTCAACAAATAGCGATACGCGCTTATGCAATAGATGACAAAGAACACATATTTACACAAAAAGAGATAATGTTTTTTTATCCCAAAACCTCTGATATATCCAGATAAATCCCATTTAGGCGCGCATAAAGCGCGCCGTATCAACTATTTACATTCGATTCACTATTTTGATTTAATATTTGATACTCAATTCTTCGTAAGGAGGAGAATATGAAAGCTATAAAAACAACGGTGATAATTTCACTTGCAATCATGCTTAGCGCGGTAAACGCAAATGCTTGGGGCAAAAAAGAACAAGGCGTCTTAATAGGTGCGAGTGCAGCTCTATTGCTTCCGCCATTGTTGCAACTTGGCAATAATAACCGCAACCACCATTATGTCCGACCGACTCGACATGTACAACAACCGGTTCAATACGTACAGCCCATCCAATATATACAACCGCAACAAACTACGTATATCATTCAGCCTCAAAAATATGATTTTCCTCATCGCCAACATAAAAATCATAATTATATTAATAAAAAAGATTATGCGAGCGAGAGAATTATCATAGAACATTCGGACGGTTCAAAAACCATAATAGAAAAATGAGTCGCTCACTCACCCGCCTCTCTTGCTCAAGGGAGGGGTTATTTTTTGTCGTACTTTAAAAAATCTTGCGTTTTACATCTCTTAAAATGTTTTTTTGCACAATAATGCTATCATAAATATTAGATTTTATTTTTAAGGTTGAAAATGTTTCGCAAGATAGTATTGTGTTTATCCATTTTATTTTTTTATGTAAATGCTGCAAGCAGTGAAGAAAATATTGTTATTTTGGAAACTAATAGCGGAAATATTACATTAAAGCTGTATCCGAAAGTTGCGCCGAAAGCTTGTGAAAATTTTATCTCTTTAGCTAAAAACGGCTATTATGACGGTGTTATTTTTCACCGCATTATTAAAAACTTTATGATACAAGGCGGTGATCCTACGGGTTCCGGCTTAGGTGGCACGAGCATGTGGAATAAACCTTTTGAAGATGAAGTTTCGCCGTACACGCTATTTGAAAAAGAGGGGCTTTTGGCTATGGCAAATTCCGGCAAAAACACAAATAAGAGTCAATTTTTTATAACAACGGTTTTGACGCCTTGGCTAAATGGACGCCACACAATTTTCGGCGAAGTAATTGATGGCATGAATGTAGTTAAAAAGATAGAAAATAGCGCTACTGATACAAATAATAAACCGATAAATCCGCAAACAATCATAAAAGTACATGTAAAATAAATGCAAGGAGCAAAGCATGAAAAAGGTTGAAGCAATCATAAAACCATTTAAACTTGACGATGTAAAAGACGCTTTAAATGAAATTGAAATATCCGGCATGACAGTCAGCGAAGTAAAAGGTTACGGCAGACAACAAGGGCATTCCGAACTTTACAGAGGCGCTGAATATGTTGTAGATTTTCTGCCAAAAATTAAAATAGAAATTATCGTAAAAGATGATGATGTGAAAGCTGTGATAGACACGATAACAAAAATTGCAAAAACGGGCAAGATAGGAGATGGAAAAATCTTTGTAACCCCGATAGAGCAAGTTATACGCATTCGCACAAACGAAAGCGGAGAAGACGCGATTTAGGTTATTATGCGATTGATTTTAAATTCGCCGCTTGATATGCATCTTCACTTGCGAGATGGGGATATGCTTAAAAATGTTGCAAAATTTAGCGCTAAAGATTTTGCGGGCGCGCTTATCATGCCAAATCTACTGCCACCTATCACGGATATAAAATCTCTTTTAGCATACAAAAAACGCATTTTCGAAGCTGTGAGGGAAGAAAACTTTACACCACATATGACTCTTTTTTTTAAAAGTGACTATACGGCTGATTTTTTAGAAAAAGCAAAGCCCTATATCGCAGCCATTAAACTCTACCCGAATGGCGTTACAACTAATTCGGAGGGCGGCATCGAACAGATTGATACGAAAAGATTATCCCCTGTTTTTGAAGCAATGAGCGAACTTGATATTCCTCTTTGCGTACATGGTGAAACTAACGGTTTTGTTATGGATAGAGAAAGAGAATTTTGCGCGATTTACGAACAACTTGCCGCATCATTTCCAAAACTTACTATCATAATGGAACACATAACTACAAAAGAGTGCGTGAAACTTTTGGAAAAACATGAAAATCTACATGCCACGATAACTTTACACCATTTGCTAATAACGCTTGACGATGTCATGGGCGGACTTTTAAATCCGCATCTGTTTTGCAAACCGATAGCAAAAAGATATGAAGATAAAGAAGCGCTTTTGGAAGCAGCATTGAATGCGCATAAAAAAGTGATGTTCGGTAGCGATTCCGCACCGCATCTTGTTAGCAAAAAAGAGTGTTGCGGTTGTGCGGCAGGTATTTTTAGCGCGCCAATTGCCCTAAGCGCATTAGCAGAACTTTTTGAAAAACACGGCAAACTAACAAACCTTCAAACCTTTGTTAGCGACAATGCGAGAGATATTTATAAACTAATTCCGATTAACAAGCCAATAGTATTAGAAAAAAAGGAGTGGATAGTTCCCGCAAAATTTGACGATGTAGTGCCGATGTTTGCATCTCAAACTCTAAAATGGAAAGTTAAATCACGGCTTAATTAAATTTTACATGCAAAATAAATTATCAAGAAATAGTACGTAAAAAATTTGGCATCGTACTTTGCCAAAGTAGCAAACTATTTTTCGGATTTACTAACAACACTTGTTTTGGCAAAAAAGTTCTTTTCATGTCAGCAGCAAGCCCATTCGAAAAGGTAACGTTTTGTCGGCGCAAATAAAAAACGTTGGAAAAGCTTGGTTTAGTTATCGATGAGCTAGAAATTTCAACTGTGTCTTTGGGTGAAATCACAAATAAAATATCTTCTATTGATTATATTTTCAGAGGGTAGAAACACGTTTTTCCTTTTTAAAAAACTCAAATGAACGAGTGTCAACAAGCTTATCCGGGAGGATAAAATAGAGTAACAAATCAAAAGAAGCTAAATTGTTTCAATGATAATCATTTTGTGAAATAAAAATATTACGAATTGCGTTTTAGTATTTGAGGATAGTACATCATAAAATTGGAGGTAGCAGATTATGAGCAAATACGAACAACTATGGAAATATCTTCAAACCGATGGAAGCTACATGCTAAAGCTCACGTTTGAAGAGATAAAGATATTGTCGGATTTGATATCGACCACGCTTTTTTAACTTACAAAAAAGAGGTTAGTCGATTTGGGTATCAGGTGAGTAAAATTTCTTTGAAAGAAAAATGCATCATATTTAATAAAATTGTCGACAGAAAATAAACATGTGCACCAAACCGTTAGATACGACTGTGTAAATATAAGGTTACAGGTTGTAAGTATAAATCGCCCAAAAAGTATTTAGATGATGAAATGTATTTAACTATGAAAAATGGGCATCAATCCAATGAGCAATTTAGTGATTATGATAAAAGATTCTACATATAAAAGAAAGAATAAAGCATGCAAATAAAAAAGTAAAATTTTTTCTATCATGTATAAATCTGTGGTAGTTTTGAATTGCCAGAAGTGAAAATAGCAAACAAAGATGAAAATAAAAAGTTAAATAATCTTGCTAAAAATTGCGTCTAACAAATAGTGTTTATCTTGCGTTTTTTTATATCAAAAAGCAAGGTTGTTATCATAAGTTCGATTTCATTTCGTTGTATACATTCTTGCATTTTAAATTTGTCTTGCATGTAACCATTATGACACGAGAGGCATCATTCAAAAAATATCAAAAATGTCATGCTAAATGGTGGTGATTATTAGTTATTTACATTAATTATAATATTTGAGAATTTCTAAAAGGGTATATGTGAATTTATCGTTAAAACATATTTTTGTGCCTTGCATACTTGTCAATTTTTAAGGTAATTGGAGCTACACCGTTTTGCCGATTACAAAGTTTATCGCCATATTGTTAAAAATAAAATTTCAAAAACCACATCTTTAAGCGTAAAATTTTTACCAAATTACCGATATTATAGACTTCATCAATATATAAATTCGCCTTTTTATTGAGCCCAAATGTCGTTAGCATTGAAGTCTATTTTGCAAAAAATAAATCGCTTTTTTGCTTTGCAAGACTTAAAAGATTAGAAAAAATTGCATCAAAGTACATTTCATTTTTTAATGTCGCAAACCACATCATTAAATGACATGTAGACGATACTATCAACATTAGCATGAGATACAAATCCAAGTGATAAGGTTTTATTTTCTGCTTTTTTTCTCTTCAATTCCGCTTATACCTGACCGCCTGATAAGTTCTTGCTCTATGCGTTCGGGGTGTATGTTTTTGCTTGCTAATGCAACGAGAAAGTGAAAAATAAGATCCGCACCTTCATATATTATCTCTTTTTCATCTTTGTCTTTCACAGCAAATGTAAATTCGCCCGCTTCTTCAACGACTTTTTTCAAAAACGCATTGTCGCCTTTTTTGAAAAGTTTTGCGACATAAGAGCTTTCCGCGTCCGCATCTTTTCGCTCTTGAATAGTGTGGTATAGTTTGTCTATGATATTGTAATTTGGAGCAGTAACCGCTTTTGTTTGCAAGGATACGGGAAACAAAACATTTTTAAAAAAGCAGGTTTTATTTCCCGTGTGGCATGCTGCACCTATTTGTTCAACTTTTAAAAGCAACGTATCATTATCGCAATCTAAAAAAATCTCTTTTACATTTTGGATATTGCCGCTCTCTTCGCCTTTTTTCCAAATACGCTGTTTACTTCTGGAAAAGTAATGAGCAAATTTTGTTTGAAGCGTTAGACCGTAAGCTTCTTCATTCATATAGGCTAGCATCAGCACTTCATTGCTTTTAAAGTCTTGTGCGATAACGGGGAGCAGTTTTATCCACTCCCAATCTATTTTTATATTGTTCATTGTCCTATGCTTGATTGTCTTTGTTTGTCTTTTGTGTCAACCCAAATATTTGGCACTGCGCCTCCGGGAGTCAGGAATATTTGAGCGTCTTTGTTTTCTCTTAAAGCTTCGTTGAATTTTGCCTGAGTTTCAATTTGGCGAAGTTGCAACAAACTTGAAGTTAAACTTTTAGCTACGATATTGTTTGCATAAGCGCTGGCATCAGCCTCTATCTTAACGGCATCAGCTCTTCCTTGCGCATTTACTTTGACAGCGTCTGCCTCACCTTGAGCAAGCGCTACTCTTTTTTCCGCTTCTTGTTTTGCTTTCTCAACCTCATATCTCGCTTGTTCGGTTTGCTGACGTGCAAGTTGGATTCTTGCTATCTGCTCTTTGATATTTTCAGGTAAAATAATCTCTCTCAATTGTACCGATAGAAGTACCACAGGTTCGCCTTGCAAAGCCTCAATATGCGTTTTTATACCATCTTTTATCTCATCGCCGAATGCGCTTCGTTTTTGAGGAATATCTTCGGCGTTATATTTTCCTGCTACCTCTCGCACAACTTCACGAACAGCCGGATCAATAATTTTATTTTCCCAATTTAAACCCCAAACAGATATGGTATTTGGCGCATTTGTGCGATCCAACTGATACTGAACGGTCAAATCTATATGAAAATCCAAGTTTCTAGCGTCTTTGACCGAAATGGATTCTTTTGATATGATAGATGATGTCGCTATAGAATCCCCGCCTACTTTTAGCATATTTGACCCTATACCGCCGAGTTGCTCTGTAGAGGTATAGCTCATCATTCTTACTTTAGCGTCAACTACAATTATATCTTGAATGAACGGTATAAAAAAGTGAAGTCCTGGCTCCAAAGTATTAGGTGAGTAGATACCAGTTGTTACCCTTATGCCAAGTTCACCTGAATTTATAATGGTAAAAGGACGCGCTACAATAAGAAGCAGCATAATGGCTATAATAATATAAATCGGCATAGCCTTTTTATTGTCAAATTGTGGTAATTTCAGGTTAAAGTTATTTCCCCTATCTCCTCCACCGGTTTGGTTATTATTGTCGCTTCCGCCCCCATTTCGTTTTTTAAAATAATCGTTTAAATCTGCCGGCATATTTTTCCTTTGTATTTTTTAATTTATATATGTTAAAAAGTGCTCAAATGATTTGTCTTTTCCGTACACAACATCAAAATAAGCATCTTGTAGTTTTTTGGTAATCTCACCTCGCTTGCCATCTCCTATAACTCTTCCATCAACATTGTTTATAGGCGTAACTTCCGCTGCCGTTCCTGTGAAAAACGCTTCGTCTGCCATATAAACTTCATCTCTTGATATTCTTCTTCTATCTATCGTTATGCCAAGTTTTGTTGCGATTTGGATGACGGAATCTTGCGTGATACTCTCAAGTGAATTGTCGTTTGGAGGCGTAATAAGTTTACCGTCTCTTACGATAAAAAAGCACTCGCCGCTGCCTTCTGCTATAAATCCTTCGTCATCGAGCAATAACGCTTCTTCATACCCTGCGTCCAACGCTTCGTATTTTGCCATTTGTGAATTCAGATAATTTGCCGCCGCTTTAGCTTTACCCATCATAGACTTAACCGAATTTCTGGTAAAAGACGATATTTTAACTTTTATACCGTTGGCAAGTCCTTCGTCTCCAAGATAAGCTCCCCATTCCCACGAAGCTATGGCTGTTTGCACTGGCGCCTCCCTATGATTTACGCCCATAACGCCATAACCTAAAAATATAATAGGTCTTATATAAACATTTCCATTGTAAGTATTAGCTTTTAAAAGTTCTATTTGCGCGTTTTCTAACTCTTTTTGAGTATATCCGGAGTTGATTGCGACTATTTTTGCCGAATTTAAAAGCCTTTTTGTGTGCTCTTGCAGACGAAAAATCGCCAAACCCTTATCCGTTTTGTAAGCTCTTGTACCCTCAAAAACGCCATTTCCATAATGAAGCGTATGTGTTAATACATGAACCTTTGCTTCATTCCAAGGAACCAATTTGCCGTCAAACCATATAAATTTAGATTCTACTAAAGCCATGATTTTACCTTTGAGTAATTTATTGATAAGCTTTAATATTACCTCAAAAAAGTTTAAAGGTAGGTTTAAAAGAGTTTTTATATGTAAGATAAAGTCAAATTAGCATAAAATTTATCAATTTTGCAAATGCGATTTATTTTAGCTTCGCTTAGTTATAATATTTCTAAAAATCATACATGTAAGGGGAAAATGTGCCATATGTAAATATAAAAATCACTAAAGATGGGGCTACAAAAGAGCAAAAAGCGGCTCTCATCAAAGGCGTAACGGATTTACTGGTAAATGTGTTGAATAAAAATCCGAAAACCACGGTTGTAACGATAGATGAAGTGGATACAGACAATTGGGGCATAGGCGGCGAAAGCATCACAACAATAAGAGCAAAAACACCAAAAGGTTAGACGCTGTTTTAAGCTTATTGCAAAAAATGAAATTTAAGGAAAACACATGTCAATAGAGATAGAAAAAGCGGCACCGCAATTTTCGCTGAAAAACCAAGACGATATAGAGATAAGTTTGAAAGATTTGAGAGGAAAATGGGTTGTTTTATATTTTTATCCAAAAGATAATACACCCGGTTGTACAACGGAAGCTTGTGATTTTACAGCGGCGTTGCCTGATTTTAAAAAGTTAGACGCTGTGATATTGGGGATAAGTCCGGATAGCGTAAAATCGCATCAAAACTTCATACAAAAACAAAATATCGCTTTTACTCTTTTGTCCGATGAACAAAAAGAGACGGCGAAAGCTTATGAAGTATGGAAATTAAAAAAGAATTACGGCAAAGAGTATATGGGTATAGAACGCTCTACGTTTTTGATTGACGCGGATGGAAAAATCGCTAAAATTTGGCGAAAGGTAAGCGTAAAAGGACATAGCGATGAAGTTAAAAATACGCTTGTAAATTTACAAAAAAATATAAAGTCAGATTGAGAAATCACTAGTATTTTTAGTTATGGTTATCGGTAAAAATTGCATTTGATATAATGGTTTTAATAAAATTGCCTACATGTAAGCAATTGTAATTATTTCAAACCCTCAAAGAAAGATAATTTGCAAGAATACTCTCGCAAATTATCTTTTTTGTCAATATTTTGGTGTTTGTTCCATTGGACCGACATACAGTTGTCTCGGTCTGGTGATTCTTTCGTTATGTTCTTTGAGTTCTATCCATTGAGCTATCCAACCAGGAGTTCTTCCTATAACAAAAATTACCGCAAACATATCTTTTGGAATACCAAGCGCGCGCAAAATAAGCCCCGAATAAAAATCTATATTCGGATACAAGTGTCTTTTTATAAAGTATTCATCTTTCAACGCAATCTCTTCAATTCTATTTGCGACTTCAACAAGTTTTCCGTCTATTTTTATATCGTTCTTTTTCATAAGTTGTTCGCGTATGTTTTTGAGTATTGCTGCGCGCGGGTCAAAGCTTTTGTACACTCTGTGTCCAAACCCCATTAGTCTAAACGGATCATTTTTATCTTTGGCTTTTGCAATGTATTTTTCGACATTTTTTACATCACCTATCATTTCAAGTTGGCTGATAACCGATTCGTTTGCTCCTCCATGGGCTCTGCCCCAAAGCGCGCTTATTCCGGCGCTCACAGCCGCGTACGGATGGGCGTGTGTTGACGCTACTGTGCGAACCGTGGTAGTAGAAGCGTTTTGTTCGTGATCTGCGTGAAGCGTTAAAATAGTATCAAGCGCCTTTACTTCGATTGGTTCCAAATTTACATGGTCGTAAGGAAATGCTCTTAGCATGTACAGTATATTTTCTACAAAACCGCGGTCTAAGTCCGGATAGATTATGGGAAGTCCTCTACTGTATCTATATGAAAATGCAGCTATTGTTGGTATTTTAGCGACAATTCTTTTCGCCATTTCCATATATTCTGAAGGTGTGTCTATACTTAAATGGTCAAAATAGAAAGTCGAAAGCGCGGAGACGGACGCTGATAAAATAGCCATGGGATGCGCGTTGTCCGGAAATGCGTCAAACAACTTCATCATTCCTTCATGTATAAATGAGCGTCTTTTGAGTTCCAATCTAAACGCTTCGCGCTCTTCCTCGGTCGGAAGTTTTTTGTATAACAACAAATGCGCCGTATCGGCAAATATTTTTTGCGTAGCAAGATACGATATGTCGTATCCTCTATACATCAGTTTACCTTTTTCACCATCTATATAAGTGATGGCTGATTGACATGAGGCTGTTGATGTAAAACCGTTGTCTAGTGTAAACATTTCGGTATTTTTATAAAAATTTGAAATATCAACAACAGATGGACCCATAGTACCGTCAAGTATCGGAAATTCATAACTTTTACCATTGCGATTGTCGATTACCGTAACGCTGTTTTTTTGTTCCATTCTTTAATCCTTTTGCGTGTTTGCCTATTATTATAAACAAATAGAGTATCAAAATGTCTTACAAAATCTTTACCTGAAAGAAAGTGTAACGATTTTGCACTTTAGAAAATATTTAGTGTTACTTTTTGTATTATTTCATAAGAATTTTAAAAGTTCCACCAATCTTTAAAAACTTGTGTTTCATTGTTAAGTTTTACTTTTTCACCCACCATAGGCGTTAGAAGTGAAAAATTGAGATTTTGACTCTCATTTTTCAAAGTTACCAGCGGTTCATTCCATGCGTGGTTTGCCAGTGCAAATTTTGCTATGTGAGATGGGAGCAAGTTTTTTGCCTTTAAATCAAGTGCTGAACGTATAACTTCCGTAGGGCTTTTGTGAATATATTTCCAATTTTTATCATATTGTCCACTATCTATTATCGCTAAGTCAATTTCTCCAAAAATATCGCCTATATCTTTATAATGCTCTCCATATCCGGAATCCCCGTCTACAAAAAATGTAAAATTTTTAGTTTTTACCAAAAACGACGCCCACAAAGATTGGTTAAATTTTAAATTTCTGCCTGAAAAATGTCTGGCTGTAAGGCAATGTATAATAAAATCATTATCCAAAACAATGCTTTCATTCCAATCCATCTCGTTTATCATACTTTCGTCAAATCCCCAATGTTTAAAATGCGCACCGACTCCAAGCGGTAATATCACTCTTTTGATTTTATTTTTTAAATTCATAATCGTAGAATAATCCAAATGATCCCAATGGTCATGCGTAATGACGAGATAATCAATATTAGGAATATCTTCGGCATTGTAGCTATTTGTGCCTTCAAATGCTTTTGTGGTAAAAGGCACGGGAGAGGCATTTTTGCTAAACACGGGGTCAATTAATATGCTTTTACCCTCAATTTGCATGAAAAATGAAGAGTGTCCGAACCAAATCAAAATATTTTCGTCTTTATTTAGATTTAAAAGGTCGGTTTTTACATGCGGGATTGGAGTCGACGGTCTTAAATTTGGCGGAGAATAAAACAGATATTTTGTCATCATCTCAACAAATCCTACTCCTTCTGTCGCCTGAGGGGTCGGCAATATGTTTTGAAATTTACCGTTTTTGTAATTGGAGGATTTTTGTATAAGGTCGGCATATTCGCCACTTGGAAGTGCTCCGAATTTTGCGGTATTAAGATAAAAAGCGATGAAAGCAATAATAAAGCAGATGATTAATAAAGCTACATGCATGGTTTTTCTTTTTTTGCTCATATTTTGCTTTTTTAAATAATTTATATTACTCTTCGCCTATTTTATGTTTGCATTTCAAACACTCTAATTGTTCGCCTTTTTTTAACACTTTTTTTACTAATATGTAGCCGCATTTCGGGCATTTTTGATTTGTCGGTTCGTTATTTGAAGCAAATTTGCATTTTGGATAATTTGAGCAACCAAAAAATTTGCCTCTTTTTGATTTGCGCTCTATGATGTCTCCGTCGCACTCAGGGCATTTGATGGATAATTTTATCGGTTCTGCTTTTGGGGCTACGGATACATTTTTTGTATATTTGCATTTGGGGTAACCGCTACATGCAACAAATTCCCCAAAACGTCCTTTTCTTAATATAAGCTCGCTTCCGCACTCAGGGCATTTTTCACCTGTAGGCGTGGCTATTTTAACGCTTTGTATCTCTTTTTTACCTTTAGCTACTTTTTCGTCAAACGGCGTATAAAATTCGGCAAGTACAGCTTGCCAATCTTTTTTCCCTTCCGCTATCAAATCAAGAGTATCTTCCATAAGAGATGTAAAATTGCTGTCAACTATATTTGGAAAATTATCTTCAAGCATTTTTGTAACCGTAAAAGCGATTTCGGTTGGAATTATCTGTTTTTTTTCTATATTTATGTAATCGCGCGAAGTCAATATAGAAATTGTAGGCGCGTAGGTAGAGGGGCGTCCTATGCCGAGATTTTCCAATTTGCTGATTAAGCTTGCCTCCGAATATCTTGACGGCGGTTCCGTAAAATGTTGATTTGCTTCCAATTTTTCCAAATCTATTTTTTCACCCTCTTTTAGATTTGGCAAAAGCGTATTTTTATCACTCTCACCGTACACTCTATAAAATCCGTCAAATACAAGCCTTCGCCCGTTTGCTTTAAATTTACCGCTATCGGATGCAAATATCACATTTTGGGACTCGAATATGGCGTTTGTCATTTGAGAAGCCAAGAAGCGATTGTATATCAAAGCATAAAGCCTGAACTCATCATTATCTAAGTATTTTTTAGCAATATTTGGCGTGAAATCTATAATAGTAGGGCGTATTGCTTCGTGAGCCTCTTGAGCGCTTTTAGATTTTGTAGCATAAAATCTTGCTTTTTCAGGCAAATAGTCTTTGCCATAAGTTTCAAATATCTCTTTACGGCCCTCCTCTATGGCTTCTTTTGCTATATTTAAAGAATCCGTTCTCATGTATGTTATGACACCGCTTGTGCCGTTATGCGTTTTTACGCCCTCGTATAATTTTTGGGCTATACTCATTGTTTTTCTTGGTGAAAACCCAAGCAAAGAAGACGCTGTTTGTTGCAAAGTTGAGGTCATAAACGGAGGTTGCGGCGCGCTAGTTTTCTTTTTCTTTTCTATGCTTGCTACAATAAAATTTTCATCTTTAAGAGCATCTTTTATTTTAATGGCTTCCGTTTCGCTTTTTATGCTCATTTTCTCTATTTTTTTACTTTTAAACTCTATAAGTAAGGCTTCTATATCTTTTTTAAATGTTCCGTCTATCGTCCAATACTCTTCTTTGTTAAAAGCTTTTATCTCACGCTCTCTGTCCACTACTATTTTCAAAGCAGCCGATTGTACACGTCCAGCGCTTAAACCTTTTTGGATTTTTAAACCAAGTAACGGTGAAAGTTTGTAGCCGACTATTCTATCAAGAAGCCTTCTTGCTTGTTGAGCATTTACGCTGTTGATATCTATTTTGCGCGGATTTTTGAGTGAATTTAAAATAGCTGTTTTTGTTATTTCGTGGAAAGCTATCCTCGGAAGTGATTCGGGGTCTTTACCAATAGCTGTTGCAATATGAAATCCGATAGCTTCACCTTCTCTATCTTCGTCGGTCGCTATAAATACTTCATCGCTTTTTTTAGCAAGTTCTTTTATCTCTTTAACTATTTTGGTGTGCTCTTTTGCTATTTTATATTCGGGAACGAAGCTGCCCTTTTCTATTTTGATGCCAAAAGTATTTTTCGGCAAATCTCTTACATGTCCTTTTGAGGCGATAATTTGATAACTCACATCGCTTTCGTTTTTATCTAAAAAACCTGATATTGTTTTTGCTTTTGTGGGCGATTCTACTATGATTAAAGATTTCAACGTTGTACCTTTTATTCCGTTTGTGGAATTCTATCAAAAAAATGTGAAATTTTATTTTATATGCCAAACAAATTGAAAGTAGTTTTTTTATGACAAAAATGCAAAAAGCCATTACATGTAATATGAGTTCTAGATGGCAACAAAAAAACATTATGCTTAAAACAATATATCATAACAAGAATCTCAAAAATGATTTTAATAATATAATAGATCAATATAGCAATTTGTAACCGCTAAAGTTTAAAGTCAAATATTTTGTTGGTTTTATGTTGCAAAATTTCATAAAGAACAAGGTTGCCCATTTTTCCAACCGATCTTTAATCTATTTTTATAAAAATATCGATATTATAACGTTTTATTGCTATAATTTGTTCTTTTACTTATCATTGTTATAATTGATTGGAAAAAGTTCAAAAAATAGTTGATTAAAGGGTTTTATT
>JAIRXG010000028.1 GCA_031268335.1 Campylobacteraceae bacterium | reverse complement strand
CCAATGAGTATTGTCTTTGCAATTTAAAACTCTGTGTTTTTCATGTGCTTTGATAAAGATATATTCGCCCTTTTTAAGACAAACTCTTTGTTCTTCTATGTTTAAGACGGCTTCGCCTTCGAGCACGATAACAAACTCGTCTTCGTCTTGGTCATACAAAATATCTGACAATTTCGACGAACTTACGATGTGGGTTATTTCGATATTTTTTTGTTTGTGCAAAATCTCAAAAATTTCATCGCTGTTTGGAGATTTTTTGTCAAATATACTCATTTTAAAACCTGCAAGCTATCTACTTCTTATCTTCGCCGCTACAGCAAATCTTCCGCACAATCCTTCTCGCCTGTGCGAAAAATACCTCTTGTCGCAACATGTACAAATACCTTCATGCAAAATATCCGTGATGCCATTTTTATTTAGTTGAAGCTTGATAATTTTTTGCAAATCCAAAAAATATTTCTCATCTCTTTTCTCAACTGCAAAATCAAATTTACCCTTTGCTTCGCTTACAACTTTGTCTTTTATCTCGTAACAGCAACTTCTTATGGAAGCGCCTATGAACGCCTTTATATCTTCGGCTTTAGTTTTAAAATTGCATTGCATAGCTTTCACGACGTTTATTACGATATCTGAAAAAACTCCTTTTCGCCCTGCATGTATAGCGGCGGCGGCAAGATTTTTTGTGTCAAACAATATGATAGGAGCGCAATCTGCCGCCATAACGCACAAAACCAAATCCCTATTTTGAGTTATTATGGCATCCGCTTTTGGCGTATTATTCGTCGTAACAAAAGCGACGTTATCGCCGTGCGTTTGTTCCATAAAACAAAGCTTTTCAACTCTAAACCCAAAAAAAGAGGCGAGTATCTCTCTATTTTTATCTACATGCGAGTGTTCATCACCTACATGTAATCCCAAATTTAAGCTACTGTATTTGCCTTTGCTAATCCCGCCGAATCTATCGCTTTCTATTATTTTAATGTCGTCGTGTAAAAAAATCTCTCTCATTAATAAATGGCCATTATTCTATCTATTTTATCCCAGCCGTCAAGCTTTTTTTTTGTCGTCAAATGGTGTAGATACCGCGCCATCATATCGGATTCTATATTTACAAGCCGCCCTACTTTGTATGTATGAAAAAGTGTCTCTTTCATAGTATGTGAAATTATGGTAAGTCTTATAAAATCTTCGCCGACTTCGTTTATCGTAAGACTTATGCCATCAACCGCTACACTGCCTTTTTGTACCATAAATATATGAATATTTTGCGGAACGGTTATATAAAAATCAACGCTATTCTCTCGTTGCTCTATCTTTGTGATTTTGCCTATCCCGTCTATATGACCCTGAACAAGATGCCCCTCTAACCCGTCGCCCAAACGCAAAGATGGTTCTATGTGAACATTGCCCTTAAGATTTTCCAATGCCAAAATGGCTCTACTCTCAAATGATAATTCTACTTTAAAAATATCTTTACTTGTCGATACAACCGTCAAACACGCTCCGTTTACGCAAATGCTATCGCCGATTTTGGGTTTGTGTCTTGCTTTGATAGTTAATATATTGCCGTTAAATTCTATCGCTTGAGCTATCTCTCTGATAAGTCCTGTGAACATTATCCGCCCTTTAATGAAAAATGGATTAAAAATTATAACACAGCAATATAAAATACAAATTGGCAAAGAGAGTGTTATTTGTGGTAAAATAGCCGCAAATTTATCTTTACTTGCATAAAAAATCAAAAGGTCTGCATTGATGAAATATGATATTATCGTTATAGGCGGCGGACATGCCGGCATTGAGGCGTCTCTTGCGAGCGCCAGAATGGGCAAAAAAACTCTTCTTATAACTATCTTAGCCGAACAAATCGGAGCCGCTAGCTGTAATCCCGCCATAGGAGGACTTGGTAAAGGACATCTTGTAAAAGAACTTGATGCGCTCGGCGGTCAAATGGGACTTACCACCGATGCTACCGGCATACAATTTCGCATCCTAAACGAATCAAAAGGTCCCGCAGTAAGAGGCACGAGAGCGCAAATCGATATGGATAGATATCGTATTTTTATGCGAAATA
Source organism: Campylobacteraceae bacterium (assembly GCA_031268335.1). GTDB lineage: Bacteria > Campylobacterota > Campylobacteria > Campylobacterales > Campylobacteraceae > JAIRKW01. Next base: position 16,269 of record JAIRXG010000028.1, on the reverse strand, counting down.
TCATACTAAACACTAAAAACTTACATGTGACTCAAGAGATAGCAGAAGAGATACTCACAAAAAACGGCAAAGCGGATGGTGTTTTAACGCACATTCAAAATCGTTATTACGCTAAAAAAATCATTATAACAACAGGTACTTTTTTAAAAGGGCTTATACATGTAGGGGAATTTCGTCAAAACGCTGGTAGAACCGGAGAGTTTGCCTCAAACGCTTTATCGGATTCTTTAAAAAATTTGGGACTTACTTTGGGCAGATTGAAAACGGGAACTTGTCCCAGAATCGACGCAAAAAGTATAGATTTTACCAAAATGCAAATGCAAGGAGGCGATGAAAAACCGTCCCCTCTTAGTTTTAGAACAGACAAGAGCAGCTTCAATCCATACCAACTTCCCTGCTTCATAACATATACAAATGCGAAAACCCACGAAATAATAAAAGACAATTTCCACAGAGCACCGCTTTTTACGGGACAAATAGAGGGTGTAGGACCTAGATATTGTCCCAGCATTGAGGATAAAATCAATCGTTTCAGAGACAAGGAGCGCCATCATCTTTTTGTAGAACCTCAAACAAAAGATGCGACGGAGTACTACATAAACGGCTTGTCTACATCATTGCCTCCGGATGTTCAAATAGCTCTTTTACGCACAATTTTGGGACTTGAAAATGCAAATATCGTCCGTTTCGGCTACGCTATAGAGTACGATTATGTAGACCCTATCGAATTGACTCACACGCTGGAGACAAAAAAGATAGAAGGACTTTATTGCGCCGGTCAAATAAACGGCACCACAGGTTATGAAGAAGCGGCGGCTTTGGGTATTGTTGCCGGTATAAACGCCGTTTTGTCGATTGATGAAAAAGAGCCGTTGATATTTAGAAGAGACGAAGCGTATATGGGCGTTTTGATAGATGACTTGACTACAAAAGGTACAAAAGAGCCTTATAGAATGTTCACCTCTCGCGCTGAATTTAGACTGTTGCTAAGGGAAGATAACGCGGATATACGACTTATGGAGTATGGCCGTAAAATAGGACTCATCGACGATAAAACTTTTGCAAAATTAGAGTTGAAAAAAGAACAATTGAAAAATGGATTGGAGTTTTTGGAAAATAACTTTTTTACTCCGTCGCGCGAAAATACGGCATTTTTGGAAAGTATGGACGAAGAGGCGGTAAATGATAAAACATCTTATCAAAAAGTAGCGGCGAGAAAAAGTTTCACTCTCGAAAAATTAGATAGATTGTCACATGTATTTAAAGATTATTCGAATGATGCCAAAGAGCAGATATTGATATTTTCAAAATATAAAAATTATATACAAAAACAAGAAGAGCAAGTAAAGGCTATGGAAAAAATGTTAGAGGTTAAAATACCAAAAGATATAGATTTTAGTAAAGTAAGCGGTCTTGGCAACGAAGCGGCTGAAAAACTTAAACGCTTCAATCCGCCCACTCTTTTTGAGGCAAGCGAGATAAGCGGCATAACTCCAGCCGCAATTGACGCACTGCATATTTACATAGTTATGATGCAAAAGAATAAAAGTTAAGTTTTGCATGTGAAGAATTTTTGCCAAAATTTATATTAATCAAAAACTGTTATAATTTGTTTTATTTTTTAAGGATTTTGCATGTTTAAAAGGGTCGTTTTCTTAGTCGTTTTGTTTTTGTGCGTTTTTTCTTTCGCTGAAGAGGAAGTTACTATAAGGGCGACAGGTGATTTTGCCAAAGAGTTGAAAGAACTTATAGAAAAATATCAAGGAAGCGACATAAACGGAAGTATTGAAATGATAGACGATAACACTCCTAAAAGCGAGAAAGAGCAACTTGAAAATTCTCCTATAGAACAAGCCATGCAAGAAGAGATAAAAAAAAGTGGCAACGCAAACGCTTCGCGCGAAACTTACGAGAAATATTTTTCCGACGATAAAAAGAGCGATAAAGGAATACTCGGATCTATTTTCGGCACAAATGATGAAAAGGCAAATATTTCAGAGGGTAAAGCATTATATGACAAAAAATGCGCCTCCTGTCATGGAGAGAGTGCCCAAAAGAGTTCGTATCTAAATGCTAGAAACTTGATAACGCTATCAAAAGATGAAATTACGGCGCAAGTTAGAAGCTATAGAGGAGACTCCGGATACGGCAAAGGCACCGGATTTATAATGCGTTCTCAAGCGATTATGACAAATGACCGTCAAATAAAAGATATAGCCGAATACATAGACTCTCTAAAGAAATAGAAGCGGTTTTACAGTTACTTCTATTTAAGCAATTTGAAGTAAAATTTTTGTAATATAAAAAATGAACGACTTAAATCAAGGAGCAAATATGAAAAAATATTGTCTGTTGCCCATGGCAATTGCCGCGCTTTGTTCGGTATCGGCAAAAGAGATAAAGATAGGCGCTATAATGCCGATGAGCGGTTCTATAGCTGCTTACGGACAAACGGCTTACGAGGGTTTGTCTTTGGCTAATAAATTAGAACCGACGTTGAAAAACGGCGATAGCGTTAAAATAGTTTTGATAGATACAAAAGGTGAAAAAGTCGAATCGGCCAACGCGGCTTCAAGACTAATCTCAGCCGAAAAAGTAGCGGCGATAGTAGGTGAACTTATTAGCACAAATACCGAACAAGTAGCCTCTATAGCCGAAAAAGCTAAAATCACGGTAGTAGCTCCTGCGGCTACAAACGACAAACTTACCCAAAGAAATAACTTTATAAGCCGCGTATGTTTCACGGATTCGTTTCAAGGCGCTGTAGTAGCAAACTATGCTTATCAAACACTTGGTCTCAAAAAAGCCGTCATATTGGTCGATCAAGCGCAAGTGTATTCTCTTGGACTATCAAAAACATTTGAAGAGATTTTTGCTAAAAACGGCGGTACTGTTGTAAAAAAAATCGCTATAAGCTCCGGCAATAAAGATTTTAAAGCGCTTGTTTCACAAATCAAATCAATTAATCCGGATATGATCTTTTTACCTATCTATCATCCCGAAGCCTCCATGTTTGCAAGACAAGCTAAAGAGATAGGATTAAACAAACCAATGTTTTCCGGCGACGGCGTAGCAAATCCGACATTTTTAGAACTTGGAGGAGCTGCGGTAGAAGGTTACATGTTCACCGATACGTTTGATTATGAAGCTCCGCCTACACAACGTTCGCGCGATTTTATAGCAGCGTATGAAAAAACAAGCGGTAAAAAAGATATGGCTTCGTTCACGGCTCTTGGGGCAGACGCTTACTTTTTGATAATAGACGCGATGAATGGTTGCGAAAACCCGGAAGATAGCGTGTGTATAAACAATCGTATAAAAGCAACGAAAAATTTTGAAGGCGTTTCAGGCGTTATCAATATGTCTTCCAGCGGAGACCCTATTCGTTCTGCGGTTATAAAAGAGGTTAAAGACGGTAAGTTTGTTTATAAGGCTACCGTAAATCCTTAATTTTCATTTTAAAAAGGATGTAAATTTTTTATTTGCATCCTTTAAAAGCCTTGTTTAAAAAACATGGCGCTCAAATCATATTTATATACCAATTAGTATTTAAATTTCAAAAATTATCAGTATAATTACGAGCCGATTGGTTACATATAACAACAATCAAGATACGGCTTTAATATGCTTCATAGGAGATTTTTTGGATTTTACAACATTTATGCAGCAGATGTTAAACGGTTTTAGCCTTGGCAGTATGTATGCGCTTATCGCCGTCGGATACACTATGGTTTATGGCGTTTTAAGACTTATAAACTTTGCGCACGGCGATATTATGATGGTTGGCGCATTTTTGTGTTATTTTGGAATATCGGTATTCGGACTTCCTTTTTCGGCAGCGGTGCTTTTGGCTATATTGGGCGCGTCGGCTCTTGGTATTTTAACCGATAAAATTGCATATAAGCCATTGCGCGAAGCTCCGAAAATCTCTCTTTTAATAACAGCGATAGGCATTAGTTACTTTCTCGAAAATTTATTTAACGTATTGTTCGGCGGCGTGCCGAAAGCTTTTCCTGTTCCTGAGTATATGAGTTCGCTCATTAGTATTTTCGGACTTACTTTTTCGGTTGCAACGCTAATGGTTCCTATATTAACGATTTTACTTCTTTTGATAATACTCTTTATACTATTTAAAACAAAATACGGAGTGGCTATACGAGCCTTGGCGTTTGATATACAAACGGTAAACTTGATGGGCATAGACGCTAATAAAATAATAATGTTAGTATTTGCTATGGGTTCGGCTTTGGCAGCTGTAGGCGGAGTGTTTTGGGCATTAAATTATCCTGCGATTGATCCTGTAATGGGCGTACTGATAGGTCTTAAAGCTTTTGCGGCGGCTGTAGTCGGAGGTATCGGCAGCGTAACCGGCGCTGTTCTCGGCGGATTTATCATAGGTTTCACGGAAGTCGTCGTTGTAGCTTTTTTCCCTGAACTTAGCGGTTATAAAGACGCGTTTGCATTTGTGTTTTTGATTTTGGTATTGCTATTTAAGCCGTCTGGAATCTTGGGCTATAACTTTGAAAAAAGTAGATTTTAAGGATTTTCATGACTAAAGATAGAATAATAACCATCATTTTAATACTGCTTTCAATAGCGTTTATATGTATAGCCGAAAACTTTTTCAATCCATATACCGTAAGAATTTTGAATAATATTGCAATTTTCATCATTTTGGCTGCAAGTTATAACCTCATCAATGGAGTAACGGGACAATTTTCATTGGAACCGAACGGATTTGTAGCGATAGGGGCATATATCACGGCTTTGCTTTTGATAAATGCTGAAGAGAAAATATTTCAATTCGCCGTTGAAGAACCGACTGCTTTTATTTTAGCAATACATTCAAATTTTGTCACGGCTCTTTTTATATCGGGTGTAGTTTCGTCTATTGTGGCGTTTTGTTTGGCATTTCCGGTTTTTAGGGTAAGAGGAGATTATCTTGCTATCGTAACCCTCGGCTTTGGCTTTATCATACAAATTTTTGCTACAAATAATCCGCAAATTACAAACGGCTCTTTGGGGCTGGTAAATATTCCCGAATTTGCAAACTTTTACTGGACGGGCGCTTTAGTCATAGCAACTATAATTCTCATTCTAAATATTGTTAAATCAAAATACGGCAGAGCTATGAAAGCCATAAGAGACGATGAAGATGCGGCCGGAGCAATGGGAATAAACACTTTTAAGATAAAAACATCGGCTTTTTGCACAAGCGCATTTTTTGAAGGGGTCGGAGGAGGGCTTTTAGCAGTTCTTTTGACAACAGTTTCACCAGACCAATTTACATTTTTTCTTACTTTTCAACTGCTCATTATTATCGTTTTAGGCGGACTTGGAAGCACTTCCGGCGCTATTTTGGGAACATTTTTAGTCGTGGGAGGCAGCGAGGTTTTGAGGTTTTTAGACGAGCCTATGACTATATTTTCGTATACTACCCCAGCTATGCCCGGACTTCGCATGGTTGTATTTTCCGTTATACTCATTTTGGTTATGCTTTTTGCCAGAAAAGGAGTTATGGGTGATGGAGAAATCGGCGAACTATTTAAAAAACTAAAAAGCAGGAAAAAGTGATACTTAAAATAAATAATGTAACCAAAAAATTTGGCGGAGTAAGCGCTATAACCGACACTTCTTTTAGCGTCCAAGACGGAGATATATACGGACTTATAGGACCAAACGGCGCTGGTAAAACCACGATGTTTAATATCATCACGGGAAATTATAAACCTACTAACGGAAGCGTGGAGTTTAAAGGAGAGATTATATCCAAACTCAAACCTTACGAAATCGTCAGAAAAGGTATTGCCAGAACTTTTCAAAATATACGGCTTTTTAAATCGATGAGCGTTTTAGACAATGTGTTGATAGGTTTTGACCATTATGCTAAATACACGTTTTTTGAAAGTATGTTTAGATTGCCGCGATTTTTCAGCGCTGAAAAAAAGATAAAAGAAAAGGCGCTTTTAATACTCAAATATCTTGACTTAGAAGAGTTTAGCAACGACAAAGCAACCGATTTGAGTTACGGACAACAAAGAAAAGTAGAGATAGCAAGAGCGCTTGCCACAGCTCCTAAACTGTTGCTTTTAGACGAACCTGCCGCGGGAATGAATCCCGCAGAGACAAAAGAGTTGGCGCTGCTTTTGAAAAAAGCTAAAAAGGATTTTGGTTTGAGCATACTTCTAATAGAGCACGATATGAAATTTGTAAATCAACTTTGCAATAAAGTGCTTGTACTAGATTACGGCAAAAGTATTTTTGAAGGAAGCCCTAGCGACGCCATACGCGATAAAGAGGTTGTAGCGGCATATTTGGGAGATTTTAATCATGATTGAAGTAAAAGATCTACATGTATATTACGGACTCATAGAGGCGGTTAAGGGTATAAGTTTTAAAGTTGAGGGGGGCAGCATAGTCTCTCTCATCGGCTCAAACGGCGCGGGAAAAACATCGACTCTAAACGCACTTTTGAACAATGTGAAAAGAAAAGGCGAGATAAATTTCGGCGGATACGAAACAAGGCGGCACAAAACACATACTTTGGTTAAAAACGGAATGGCTTTGGTGCCTGAGGGCAGAAAGATATTTATCAATTTGAGCGTTGAAGAAAATTTGCGTATAGGTTCGTTCAATAATGATGATAATTATGAAGAGTTGAAAGAAGTTATGTACGCTCTGTTTCCGCGTATTAAAGATAAACGGCGGCAATTAGCCGGTACTTTGAGCGGAGGCGAGCAACAAATGTTAGCCATATCGCGCGCTTTGATGAGCGAACCGAAACTCTTGATGTTAGACGAACCGAGCCTTGGACTTGCACCTAAGATTGTAGGCGAAGTGTTTGATATTATAGTGAGATTAAAAAATGAAGGTATAACTATCCTTTTGGTTGAACAAAATGCTTTTGCCGCACTCAAAATCAGCGATTACGCTTATGTGCTCGAAAATGGCAAAATCGTTATGGAGGGAGTAGCGTCTTCTATGGTAGGAGATGATATTATAAGACAAAAATATCTTGGCGGATAATTTTTATTGACTGATATCAGATGAAAAATTGAATTATTTTGTTAAAATGTTCAAGTTTTTTATGATTTTTTTACGAATAGGATTTATATGAATACGATTGTGAAATGCCTCTTTTCAATGCCAATAATGGCCGCCTTACTCATACTTTTCGCGCTCTCCTGCGCTATTGCCACATTCATAGAAAATGACTTCGGCACACAGAGCGCCTGGGCTGTTATTTACGCTTCATGGTGGTTTGAATTTATTCAAGTATTGCTTGGCGCTAATCTGTTTTACAATATTTTGTCTTTTAAACTCTACAAAAAAGAGAAGTTTCCGGCATTTATATTTCATATAAGTTTATTGTTCATATTAATAGGAGCCGGGCTTACAAGATATTTAGGATATGACGGAAGTCTACATGTAAGAGAAAACAAGAGCGAAGATATAGTCGTGTCAAATGACCCGTATATTCAAATAAAAGCCTATAAAGACGGGGTTATCTACGGCGCTGATTATAAAAAATTTATATCTAAAATAGGCAAAAACGATTTTGAATTCTCTTTTGATTTAAAAGATAAAAAAGCAGAAGTGAAATTTAAAGAGTATGTTCCAAACGCCGTATCCACAATCGTGGACGACCCAAACGGCGAACCTTTGATAGCGCTTGTAATCTCAAATAACGACAAAGCCGACGAGATACTCTTAAAAGAAGGGGACTTTATAGAGCTTGAGGGTATTGTATTTTCATTCAACAAAAAAGATGAGACGGGCAACAAAACGTATGTTAGATTTATCTTGCAAGACGATGAGTTTTCTGTTTTGTCAAACCAAAACATAGATTGGTTTAAGATGAGCGAGGGTATAAGAGGCGAGTACGAAAAAGAGGTCAAACAAAATTTTGACAATAAACATCTTTATACTATAAACGGTATAAATTTCGCGGCAAATTATATTGGAAGTAGGGCTAAACAAAAAATAGTAAGCGCGGAGGGGAGCGTTCGCTATAAAGATGCTCTTATAGTGTCCGTTACCTATAACGACATCACTCAAGAAGCCGCGCTTTTTGGAATAGGGCGCGGATATAGAGGAACTCCTGAGAGTTTTATCATAGACGATACAACATTTGTAATGATGTGGGGGTCCAAAGAGATTAGATTGCCTTTTTCAATACAATTAAATGATTTTCAGCTTGAAAGATATCCCGGTTCTAACACGCCCTCCTCATACGCCAGTGAAATTACTTTGATAGACAAATCCGCAAATATCCAAATGCCTTACAAAATCTACATGAACAATGTGCTTGATTATAAGGGTTATAGATTTTTCCAAGCCTCTTACGACCAAGATGAAGGAGGAAGCGTGCTTTCCGTAAACAAAGACCCGGGCAAAATACCAACTTATATAGGATATTTTCTACTATCTTTGGGGCTTTTGTTGAATATCTTTAATCCCAAAAGCAGATTTAGAAAACTATCATCGCAAATAAATATAGCAAAAAACAACAAAACCTATTTAGATGAAGAGACCATCAAAAAAAGCGGCAAAAAGTCAATTAAAACACTATCGCTTTTATTGTGCGCATTAACAATTTTTTTATTATCATCTCCGTTAAAAGCGCAAAATAACGCGACAAATAGTTATGACGGCGAGATAGAGGCGAAGGATTATTTCAACAGCGAAGATGTCGCAGAGAGTATAGACAAATATACCGCCACAAAAGAAGCAAAAGAACATGCAAAACTTTTCTCCACTATTTTGGCTCAAAGTATGGATGGGCGTATATATCCGTTGGACACGCTTTCGCGAGATATCTTAAATAAAGTACATAGAGGCGATAATTACAAAGGAATGAGCGCGAATGAGATTTTATTTAATATCATAAATAATCCGAAAGCTTGGCAAAACGAACTTATCGTCCGCGTATCTCATCCCGAATTAAAAAAATTGCTTGATATCGATGGTTCTTACGCTGCGTTCAAAGATTTTTTTGACATGCAAACAAACGAATATAAACTTCAAAAAATCATAGAAACAGCAGAGCGCAAAAAAGAGTCCGAAAGAAATCAATTTGATAAAGACGTTCTAAAAGTAGACGAGAGAATCAATATACTATTTTCTACATTCACGCTGGATATCTTTAGAATTGTGCCTAAGATAGACGATGAAAACTATCGATGGCACTCTTTAAATTCAGCTCTTTACACATTTCCCGAAAATGAAGCATCAAATATCAGAATGCTATTTAGCATATATTTTGAAAACGTGGATGAAGCTGTGAAAAATGGCAATTGGACAAATGCCGACAAAATGGCTGAAACCATAAAAAAATATCAACAAAAATATAGCGGCGGCATTGTCCCTGCACAAACAAAAATCAAAGCCGAAATGTTTTTCAACGAAGCAAAAATATTTGACAGAATATATATCGTCTATCTGTTGAGCGGTCTTATTTTACTCATATCTGTTTTTATCAAAATGTCTTCGCCGAAATTTAACATACATGTAGCGGTAAAAACGCTTTTCGCGATAAATCTGCTTACTTTTGTGATTCACACGGGAGGTTTGGCGCTTCGTTGGTATGTAGCCGAACACGCCCCTTGGAGCAATAGCTATGAAAGTATGATATATATCGCATGGGCGATAGCGCTCTCGGGTCTATTTTTCGCGCGCACATCCATCATATCAATGTCTTTGGCATATGTGATGGCAGGCGTTACGCTATTTACCGCACACCTTAGCTGGATGGATCCTCAGATTACAAATCTTATGCCTGTTTTAAAATCGCATTGGCTTACTATACATGTATCGGTTATTACGGCTAGCTATGGCTTTTTAGGACTTTGTGCGCTTTTGGGATTTTTCACGCTTATTTTACAAATTATAAAAGGTCTTAGCGGTGATAGCACACATAAAATAGAGATAGAAAAAAATATCACCGAAGCTACAAAAATAAACGAAATGTCGATGATATTGGGACTTTCGCTTTTAACTGTAGGAAATTTTTTGGGCGGAATTTGGGCAAACGAATCGTGGGGAAGATATTGGGGATGGGATCCAAAAGAGACATGGGCGCTTATCTCTATATTGGTTTACGCCGCAATTGTTCATTTTAGATTTATTCCGAACTTAAACAATCAGTTTGCTTTTGCCACGGCGTCTGTGTTGGCATACTTTTCCATTATTATGACCTATTTTGGCGTCAATTTTTATCTATCTGGAATGCATTCTTACGCTTCGGGCGATACTGTACCGATGCCAATGTTCATGTGGATTGTCATAGCAATTATCGCGATAATTATAGGAATCGCGGCTATTTGTGTAACGAAAGACGGACGAGACGGCAAAGGGTTAAAAAAACTATAAAACATACGGTACATGTATAGTTTAAATAGTGCGTCAACACATCTAAAAATAATGACTTTTTATAAGGAGGCTCGCATATTTTGCACCAAAACGCCTCCTTGCTACCATTCTCCTCTTATAAAAATTTAAAAAACTGCAACACAAATAAAAAAAGAATGCTAATAGAGGCGCTAAAGAGCTACTGTTGGCAGTAACGCGTATTTATGCCAAAGAGCATTTATAAACACTCACGTTATCGCAAAAGTAAGCATAAGTGATTTTAACAAAAAATCTATAAAAATAATATTTAATTATTAAATTTTTTAAAATTATTATGCAGTTTTTCATATTTTTCGACGATATATATGTAAAGGCGATGGACAAATTTGACTTATCTTATAAAAGCGATGATAAAAAATATATTTTTCTCTTCAAAGGCTAAATTGCATCTAAGAATTTGAGGGCTATTTTAAAAACCAATATCAAGCGTTAATTTAACAACCATCTACAGCATAAAATTTTAATTGAAATGTTTTATAGGCACAGCGATTCAACGTTTTATTCAAAACGAATAAAAGCCATCCCTGATATCAAGATAAATTTTACTTTCGATATATATTATAAATAATTTATCTCTGCCAAATAACTCCGACTCATTTTAAATTTATCATAAAACTTTATAAAAGATATGGATTTAAAATAATGACGATTTGGCAGCGTGTTGTTTTTGCGCTAAATCGCTTTTGATTAAAGAAACTATTTATCGTTGCGAAAGTCGATATTAAAAATACAACGTTTGTTTTGCTGCAAAAATATTTCACTAAAAAACTTAATAAATCTATTGTTAAAAATCCTGATTTGTTTGATATCAAAAAATAGAATGGTTTGATTTTTAAAAAAGTTTTTGTTGCGACAAAGATGAAAATTTATTTTTAAAACGCGGCTAATACTTTATCTAATACAAAATGTTTGATTTTGCAAATTGACACTTAGATCACTTTTATTTCAAGCTCCAATTTTATACCAAATTTTTCCAAAACCGCTTTTTGCGCCTCTTTAATGAGATTCATCGCATCGTCATAAGTTCCGCCTCCAAGGTTTATCAAAAAATTCGCATGAATATCGCTAAAAGCCATATTGCCGATTCTTTTTCCCTTAAACCCCGCTTGTTCCAAAAGCCTGCCCGCATAATCGTTCAAAGGATTTTTAAAGCAACTTCCGGCGCTCGAATTTGAGGGTTGATTTTTTCTCATATTTTTAAAAACTTCCAATCTCTCATAGTCAAATCCTGCTTGTCTTTCAAATAAAATCTCATAAATCACCCCTTCTATACCGCTGCTTCGATACGAAAAATTGATATCTTTTTTCTCTATCCACCCTTTACATGTAAGCACGCTTTTTAGATTGTCCGATATGCAAAACTCTTTCAATCCGGCATTCATTTTTACAATGCCGCCTAAAGTGCCTGGGAGTTTTTGCAGCAATTCAAAACCGCCAATATCATGTTTTTTGGCATACGATAAAAGTTTGCCGCCGATTGTCGCTGCCCCTACATGTAAATCGCATCCATCGTCTTTTATAAAATCAAATTTTTTTGAAAGCATAGCTAAAGACGGAGGATTTGGGGATATTAAAAGATTGTTTCCGCCGCCTACCAAAAAAATATTTTCTCGCAACTGTTCTATATCTTCTATCAAATAAACATCTTTTACGGGACCTATTTTGATACTTGTATAACGCGAAAAATCTATCTTTTTTTGCATTATGAAAGCCTATCTTCCATATATTCTTTCGGTATTAAAAAATCCTTTGCTTCTATCTTTTCGTCATAAAAACCATTGTTGTATCCGATTTCAAATAGCTTATCTACGGCCATTAACTGTTTTTCATCCATACATACGGATTTGTCGTTTGCGTAAAGATTTAAGTATTTATCCAATGTCTTATCGTCCACACGTACCAAATCTCTTTCTAAAAGCATGGATGAGAGTTGTCTTTTGCAATTTATCGCGACTTTTACGGCTTTTATCAAAACTTCTTCGCATTCACATGCACGTTTTAGCGGCATTGAGCGTCTTAGCGCCATTCCGCCAAGTGGCAAGGGTAGAGCGCCTTTTGATAACTCTTCCCAAACATTCCAAATCTCTCTTTCAACTTCCAAAGAGTCATCATAATTTAAAATACTCTCGTGAATAAGAACACCCGCATCCGTTTCGCCGCTTAAAACGGCTTTTTCTATCTCCAAAAAGTTTTTATAAATTATCTTTGCGTCCGGATAAGCTGCTCTAAATAAGAGTGCGTTTGTAGTGTGAGCGCCGCTCAAAGCGACTTTAAAATTTCTTTTTAATTTTGAGCTTTTTTTCTTGATAAGTTTAGGACCGTAACCCTCGCCGAAACTAACAGCCGTTCTCAAAAGCGCATAATCATTGCGTATCAACGGATACAACGCAAAACTTATCGCACTTATGTCATACGTTCCTTTAAGCGCTTCGTCATTTAGCGTTTGTATATCGAGCGCGATATTTTCAAATTTTATATCAGACCCAACCCAACCAAACTTAATGGCATAGTACATAAAAATATCGTCGGCATCCGGCGAATGAGAAATTTGCAATGTTTTCAAAAATATCCTTTTATTTACCGTACAAATTACTTTTTCATTTTATGAAATGGAATAAAATTATAGACAAACTTGTTATAAATAAACTTAATACGCTACATGTAAGAAAAAAGGGATTTGTCAAATTATTCGGCAAATAAACTTCAAATGCGTTTTAAATTTTTCATTTCTAAAAGATATTTACTTTTTTATATTGCAATCAAGGCTTTTTAAAAACCAAAATGATAAAATAGCCTACTTTCTAATAAGGATTTTTGATGGCGACAATAGACGAAAACAAAAAAAAGGCTCTTGAACTCACGCTCAAACAGATAGACAAAGCTTTTGGCAAAGGCGCGATGGTGCGTCTTGGAGATAAGGAGATAGAGCCCATTGACTCGATAAGCACGGGTTCCATCGGTCTTGATATTGCGCTTGGAATAGGAGGAGTTCCTAAAGGCAGAGTTATAGAAATCTACGGACCTGAAAGTTCCGGCAAAACGACGCTTGCCCTTCAAATCATCGCTCAATCACAAAAAAGCGGCGGGATTTGCGCTTTTATAGACGCCGAACATGCGCTTGATGTTAAATATGCAAAAAATTTGGGAGTCGATGTTGAAAATCTGCTCGTATCGCAACCTGATTTTGGCGAACAAGCGTTAGATATCGTAGAAACGGTTGCAAGAAGCGGCGCAGTTGATGTAATAGTCATAGATTCTGTAGCCGCATTAACTCCAAAAAGCGAAATAGAAGGCGATATGGGAGATCAACACATGGGACTTCAAGCAAGACTCATGAGTCAAGCTCTTAGAAAATTGACTGGCATTTTGCACAAAATGAATACAACTGTCATCTTTATAAATCAAATTCGTATGAAAATCGGCGTAATGGGATACGGAAATCCGGAAACAACAACGGGCGGAAATGCGCTTAAATTCTACGCTTCTGTTAGAATAGACGTTAGAAGAATGGCAACCTTAAAACAAGGCGAAGAGCAAATAGGAAACAGGGTCAAAGCAAAAGTTATCAAAAACAAAGTAGCCCCGCCGTTTAGACAAGCCGAATTTGACATAATGTTTGGAGAGGGCATAAGCAAAGAGGGCGAACTTATGGATTATGGCGTAAAACTTGACATTGTGGATAAAAGCGGCGCATGGTTTAGCTATAAAGAGACAAAGATAGGACAAGGAAGAGAAAATGCCAAAGCTTTCTTGAAAGAAAACCACGATATTGCCAAGCAGATAGAAGATGCCATTAAACAAAATATAGGCGTGGACGCCTCATTGATAACTATAGACGATAACGATGCGGAGAGTGAAGAATGACGCCATTTATTGATGATATATATGCCGACGAAGTGCTTGACAGCAGAGGCAATCCGACCGTAAGAGCAACCGTTGTTTTAAGCGATGAGACAAAAGCTTGCGCAATCGTTCCAAGTGGTGCAAGCACCGGAAAAAAAGAGGCGCTGGAACTTCGCGATAAAGACGAAAGATATATGGGAAAAGGCGTGCTTAAAGCGTGCGAAAACGTTACAAAAATAGCAGATGAGATTATCGGTCTAAATCCGTTAAATCAAGCTCTGATAGATAAACTCATAAAAGATATAGATGGTACGAACAATTACTCAAATCTTGGAGCAAATGCGGCTCTTGGCGTTTCTATGGCCGTAGCTCGCGCAGCGGCAAAAAGTTTTGATATTCCTCTTTATCGCTATCTTGGCGGAGCTAACGCGCTAACGCTTCCCGTTCCTATGTTCAATATCATAAACGGCGGAAGTCATGCTGACAATAGCGTAGATTTTCAAGAATATATGATAATGCCTCTTAATTTTAAAAATTTTGGCGAGGCTTTGCGCGCAGCGACAGAAGTTTATCACAATTTGAAAAATATCTTACATGTACGCGGACACTCCGTTTCGCTTGGAGACGAAGGAGGTTTTGCGCCAAATCTAAAAGATAACGAAGAACCTATAAAAATCATTTTGGAAGCTGTCGAAAAAGCGGGTTACACGGCTGGCAAAGATATCGCGATAGCCCTTGACGTAGCGAGCAGCGAATTTTACGATGAGAAAAAAGGATATAACTTAAAGGGTGAGGGCAAAGTACTAAAAAGCAGCGAGCTTGTGGATTATTATGTAAATTTGTGCAAAAAATATCCTATAGTATCCATTGAAGACGGGCTTAGCGAAGACGATTGGGATGGGTGGAAGTTGATGAGCGAAAAATTGAGCAAGATTCAACTTGTAGGCGACGACTTGTTTGTAACAAATAAAGCCATTTTACAACAAGGTATCGACAAAGGCATAGCAAACGCTATTTTGATTAAACCAAATCAAATCGGTACGATAAGCGAAACAATGCAAACCGTACGTTTAGCCCAACGAAACAATTATAAATGCGTTATGAGTCATAGAAGCGGCGAAAGCGAAGATGCTTTTATAGCCGATTTTGCAGTCGCGCTAAATACAGGCGAAATAAAAACCGGAGCAATGGCAAGAGGAGAGAGAAGCGCAAAATACAACCGCTTGCTTGAGATTGAAAGAGAGCTCGAATTTGGAGAGTATTTGGGAGAAAATCTCTTTTAAAAAAATGGTTGAAAAATTTTTGCGAAAAATAGACAAAAAAAAGTTCATCTTCTATGGCAATAGGATTTTGGTTGGCATTTTGGTTGTTATTTTCGGAATTTACGTCGGAAATATTCTTTTTGGCAAAAGCTCATTTGAAGTGTTGTGGAGTTTAAAAAATGATAAATATAGACTTGAAAAACGCATCAATGAGCTTAAAAAAGAGAATTCCGACCTTCAAAAAAAACTTTTTGAACTCCAACAGCTAGACCCCGACACAAGAAAAGAGTAAGTTTGTAAGATTTAAAATGAAGACCTCTCCCAAGATACCTGCGGCACATACAAAACAAAAATGCTCTGCTGCGTTCCCGCCCTGAAGCGCTGTTTTTGAATATATTGCACAGGTCTAAGGAAAGGCGAACGATATAGTAGCTGTTTTTGACTTAAATTTTGATTTTGCACAAATTTTATTTGTATACAAATAAAAACGATTCGAAATCTCAAAAACAATCTTATTTCAATACTACTTGTAACCGTTCAATAAAAATTAATCATAAAAACAAAAAAAGCTCATAAACAATTTAACGATTTTATAAATTATTAAATATAAAAATGTTAATCTTTAGTTTTACCAAATACTTTGCTAAAGGATTACTCCTATGAAATTTATCATATATTTTTTTAAGTTTATTGTTTTCCTCGCAATCTCTCTCCTTCTTATCTCTTGCGGCAGCAGCGATTATCCGAACGATTC
>JAIRXG010000019.1 GCA_031268335.1 Campylobacteraceae bacterium | reverse complement strand
TCATTTTTAATTCATAAATATTCTGCCCCTGTTTTCCATTAGAAATACTAATTTTTACCCCATTGTTTAAATGAAAAAATCAGATATAGCTAACAGTGCTTTTTTCATTTTTTTACGGCTTTGTTGTTTGCGATTTTATTCAAATCAAGCATAATTTTTCATAAAATAAAGAACTATTCTCTATAGGCACGGTTTTGACTCATGATATAATATAAAATTATTGATAGATGTATTTGGATATTTGTTAAAGCTTTTGAGTATTTGAATAATTTTACTGTTAAATCAATATGGTATTCTGTCAAAGATGGTTCACTACTCTATATATAAGTATAACTTTATTAAGGTAAATTATAATTCAGCATTCTTTACATATCATATCTGTAATTTGGATTTTTTAATAGTTGCGTAAATCCTCAAAACAAATTTATATCGCTTGTTTTATATTAAAGTTTTACATCAACACAAAATATTAGGAATGATATACATTTGTGAAATTTACATTATTTTTATCATTACGATTTTATATATTTAACTTATTTTTTCGTAATTATTTAGTTTTATTAAAGTGAAAATATAATACAACGAAGACTATATAAATTTAAAGATTTTAGTATCTAAAAATCGTTTAAGTTGAGTTACAGTGGTTATTTTAATGATAAATTTATTCTTTTTAAGGAGTTTTAGTATAGTGAAGCTTTTGAGTAAAGGCTATATTTTGGTGATTGCTATGATGTTTTTGTGGGAGATTCAAGTGTGAAGACAACAGCTACAGGAAGCGCTAGTGGTTCAAACGCAGAAGGAGCGAATGCCGGACTTGAGAAATGTGCGAAAAGCCTTGGTACTTTGGCAATATATGAAGATATGGAAGCAGAGTGGTATCGTTATATTAAGTTACGACTATAAGCTTAGACCGGTTACACCAGTACTTCGCTTATTTGCACAGCAATCAAATTGTTTTGTTGTTGAGCGCGGTAAAGCCATGAGTAATATGCCTCAAGAACGTGCGTTAGCACAGTCGGGCGAATTGCGTTAAACATCAAATGTGAAAAAAGGGTAAATGGTTGCAGCTGACTTTAACACTTACTCCTGAGATAAGTTTTAGTGGAACAACAGGCAAGGCAGGTGCAGGTAGTTTATTGGGAACTATTTTGGTACAGGCACGAAGGTTGAATCATCAGCAATATTAACATTAATAGAAAACCGTTCCGGTGTTCAAGTGGTAGGCTGCTGAAGGAAGTGCTAAAAATGTTGATTACGGTCTATTTGGTGCATTAAGAGGAGGTTCTGGTAGTGTAGGTAGAGCTGTAATAGTCGGATATACAAACACTCCCGAAGGAAAGATTATAGTTGCAGCTATGACAGATGCATTTAATATAAACAGCAAACTGTAGAAGGTGGTCTTGGAGCAGGCAAGGGTGGTTTACAAGTAGCCGATTAAAATTGATAATAATCGTCGCTTTTCTCATTTTTAGAAAGGGGCGACATTTCACCAAAGACAAATTACATAATACTTAAAGATGTAGTATTATAGTCGGCCATTTTCTTAAAGTCAAATCACACAATACTTTTTTGGTAACACTCTCTTGACATTTTATCTCTAAAATATTATAATTACAGTTGAATAATTGCTCAATTATCGCTTATAAGAAAGGTTCTTAATGGCAGAATTTGATAATTTTATAGATAGATGTGATTGCAACGTTATACACGAAGAGACTGTAAAAAGAGTTAAAGAGTTATTGCCAAAAGAGGAGATATTGTTTGATTTGGCAGAACTTTTTAAAGTTTTCGGTGATTCTACAAGAGTAAAAATATTATATGCATTATTTCAAAGCGAAATGTGCGTATGTGATATTGCATCGCTTCTTGGTATGACGAAATCATCTATTTCACATCAACTTCGAGTTCTAAAACAAGCAAAACTTGTGAAATTTAAGAAAGATGGCAAAGTTGTATACTATTCGCTTGATGATGAACATGTAAAGAACATTTTTGACCAAGCTTTTGTACATGTAAACGAAAAATAGGTATTGTTTTGAAAAACAATGAGTAAAATTTTGGAATTTTTTAGTTGAATATATAATCAACTATTCACTTAAAATGGAGATAAAATGGGTTTAAATAGTAAATGTTGCAGCAGTTGTTGCAATCACCACGAGAATAGATTTGAAAAAGTGAAGATGTTTTTAGGTATCTCGCTTTTTATAATCGGAATAGCGTTTTCTTTTGCATTGCCTTTGGAGCTTGGCATTTTTCTTACAAGTTATATATTGCTTGGAGGCGATGTCTTGTTATTGGCGTTTAAAAATATTTTAAGCATTCGAAAAGGCAAAATATTAGAGATGTTTGACGAGAATTTTTTGATGAGTATC
This sequence comes from Campylobacteraceae bacterium, assembly GCA_031268335.1. GTDB lineage: Bacteria > Campylobacterota > Campylobacteria > Campylobacterales > Campylobacteraceae > JAIRKW01. Next base: position 10,868 of record JAIRXG010000019.1, on the reverse strand, counting down.
GCGACCATAGGGGCATTTGTCATTGGTGAATATCCTGAGGGCGCGGCAGTTATGTTGTTTTATAAAATCGGTGAAATTTTACAAGAAAGAGCTGTTAAAAACTCTAAAAAATCAATATCTTCGCTTTTGGATTTAAGAGCTGAGTTTACGAATTTGCAAAAAGGAAAAAAAATTGTAAAAGTCCCTGCGCAAAACGTAAAAGTAGGAGATATTATCATCATAAAGGCGGGCGAAAAAGTGCCGCTTGACGGAGTTGTCATAAACGGAAAATCTTTTCTGGATACATCCGTCATAAGCGGCGAGTCTGTGCCAAGAAGTGCGGTAGAGGGTTCTGAAATTTTTTCAGGGTGTGTGAACCAAAATGGAACGCTACATGTAAAGGTAACTTGCGAATTTCAAAACTCTGCCATTTCAAAAATAACAAAGTTTGTTGAAGAGGCAAGTTTAAAAAAATCCAAAACCGAACATTTTATAAGAAAATTTGCTAAAATTTATACCCCTATCGTAGTTTTTAGTGCGCTGTTTGTAGCATTTTTACCGCCTCTTTTGATGGAAAATGCCGAATTTAGCGAGTGGTTTTATAGAGCGTTGATATTTTTAGTTATTTCCTGTCCGTGCGCGCTTGTCGTGTCTATACCACTTAGTTTTTTTGCAGGACTTGGCGGGGCATCAAAACGCGGCATACTGATAAAGGGCGGTAACTATCTTGAAGCTTTGAGTTGTGTAGATACTGTAGTGTTTGATAAAACAGGCACTTTAACTAAGGGTGAATTTAGCGTAAGCAAAATAGAGCCAAGCGATAATTTCAGTAAAGACGAACTTCTTTTTTTTGCTGCCCATGCAGAGAGTTTTTCGCCACATCCCATAGCTTTGTCTATCATAAAAGAGTATAAAGATAAAATTCAAAGCGAGATTAAAAACCATGAAGAGCTTTTGGGATTTGGAGTGAAAGCTGAAGTTTCGGGTAAATTGGTTCTGGCTGGAAGCGAGAGACTTATGGAGTTAAATTCCATAGTTTGCAAAAAACCAAATATGTTTGGAAATGTAGTACATGTAGCGGTTGATGGTATTTATGCAGGTTTCATTGTGATTGGCGACAAAATCAAAGAAGAGAGCAAAAAAGCTATAGACGATTTAAGAAGTGTTGGAGTTAAGAATATAATTATGTTAACGGGGGATGATAAACAAGCTGCGCAAGATGTTGCAAAAGAGCTTAATATAGGTAAAATTTTTAGTCGCCTGTTACCTCTTGAAAAAGTTGAGAAACTGGAACTTCTATCAAAAGAGACCACAAAAGGTAAAAAAGTTGTATTTATAGGTGATGGTATAAATGATGCCCCATCTCTTGCGAAAGCCGATATAGGTATAGCCGTAGGGGCTCTTGATATAACGACCCAATCTGCCGACGTAGTTTTAACCGACGGCAATCTTCAAAAAGTAGTGACGGCAATAAAAATCGCTAAAAAAACATCTGCTGTGGCAAAACAAAATATTGCCTTTGCTCTTGGCGTAAAAACTCTTTTAATGATATTTGGTATTGCGGGCATAAGCGGCATGTGGGAAGCTGTTTTTGCAGATGTTGGGGTGACAATACTTGCCGTTTTAAATGCTGTAAGAGTCATAAAAGTTTAGAAAAATATTTTTTTCCAAGTTACATGTATATTGTATAAAAAGCCGTTTGATTTTTGCAAATTAGATATTGTGTTTGAGCATCGCATTTGTCAATAAGGGCAAATAATGTTTTTAACGGTAAGATTTTTAAAAAACTTGTGAAATAAAACGGCTCGAGTTAAAAAGGTGTAAAAAGATTTGCAGCAGTCATGTTGGAGCAGGGCGAAAATCAAAAAAGATAGAATTTGAAAAATTGTCATTGCGGAAAATTTTTAACTTTCTTTTTTTGTCGACAAAAAAGATGTTGAGCCAAATGTATATGTAGCTCTGCAGTTAAGCTAAAACAACAAATGTTGTTCATGGATGTTGAGAGGAGTACAAACAATTGGCAGTTTTATGGATTTGTTTTTACTTATATGTAGAGCGATGACAAACGTTTTAGTTAGTGTTGGTAGTTAATAAAAACAAGAGGCTGCTCACTACATGTACAATAAAGAGTAGTAATTTTTTACGCTTTTTATCTAACCAATAGCGCTTACCCACAAATCAACAGAATACATGAATTTTATATCCAAAAAGCGGCAAAACATGATAGTATTTGCAATTGTATTTTTAATTTCCAATCAATCTCTTTTTAGATATCCTTCTTCAATCATGCCAAGCGCTATATCTTTAAAGATTGGCGCGGCGCTTTGCGAACCAAAATAACTTCGAGACGGTTCTATGACTAAGACTCCTATCGTATATTTGTCTCCTTTGTTGTCATTTGCAAAACCTATAAAAGAACTGTCGTATCCTATTATTTTGCCGTCTTTTCTTATTTCTGCCGTGCCTGTTTTGCCGCCTACCGTTATGCCTTCAACCTGAGCTTTTGTACCTGTGCCGACAGCGACTGCCTTAATGAGTGTTTTTTGAACTGTTTTTGCGATGTTTTCCGGCAAAATAGATACTTTAGGATCATATCCTATCTCATGTTTTTTGCCGAATTTGTCTATTATAAAAGCAGCTATTTTGGGATTTACGACAAAACCGTCGTTGTTAAATACATTAAACGCTTTCATGAGTTGCATAAAATTTACATGTAGTCCGTATCCGTACCCCACATTCCCTTTGTAAACATCACCGTTCAAACTTCCTATATATCCTGTGTTTTCGTATGATAAATCTATCTGTGATTTTTGTGTAATACCAAAATCCGTAAGTCCTTTATAATAGGAGAGCGTGTCTAGCCTTTGCGATAGTTGAGCTATACCTATATTTGACGAATATACTATGACATTTTCGGCGCTGACCCAATTTGATTCAAATTCATGTTCGTCTTTTATCCAAAATTGCCCCAATTTATATTTGCCGCCGTATACATTCACTATGTCGTTAGGCTCTACTTTTTTTTCACGTAGTAAAATAGCATAGATGATGGGCTTCATAACAGATCCCGGCTGATATGCGTACTCTACGGCGTTTATATTCATCAAACCAATATCTTGCACATTATTTCTGTTGTATCTATTGCTTGTGGCAAGTGATAAAATATCGCCAGTATCGCTCTTCATTACAACCGCTATAATCTCTTTTGCCTCAAGTTTTTTTTTGTGTCTATCGAGCGTATTTTCCACTGCTTTTTGAAATTTAAGCGGTATGGATATTTGTATGCCTTGCCCGTCTACTCTCTCTTTGGCTTGAATATTTCTATTTAATATAATCGTATTTGACACATCGCGCGAGCCTATAAGATATGAATCTTGTATGGATGCTAACCTGTCGTTATAGTAGCGTTCTATTCCTTTTATTCCTTCCCGCTTTATAATACGTCCCATATTTATTTTATTGGTATATCCTATAAGCGGTTCTAATGTATCTTTGTATGGATATATTCGCATTTCGCCGCTTTCTACCACATCCATTCCATTGAATATAACTTTGCCGTTTTGCTGATTTTGGTAACTCTTAAAAACGCCAAGTCTAAATAAGGTTTTGGCAAGCGACCTTAAATGTTCGGCTTGTTTCGAATCTATCCTATAAGATAAGATTACACTCCCATTTTTTTTATTTATAGCAGCTCTAACGTTTTGTTCGCTATCCCCGCTATATATAGAGTAGAGTTTAATAAAAAGTTCTTTTTTGTCAGGGTCCAGATTTCTTGTATCTATGCTGATTTCGTAAAGACGTTTTGTTGCAGCCAATGTATAATTATCTTCACTCAAAATAACACCACGCAAAGCGGTATGCACTTCGCTTGCTTTGAAGTTGGGAAGGTCTCTGTCCATATTTGACCACACGAGCAACATAGCTGTAAAAATAATAAATCCGAATATAATTAAAATAAAAAATTCGGCGAACTTATTTCCGGTTACTTTATCGCCTTGTACGCTCATTTCTCTCTAAACCCTGCTATTTTTCGCGAAGTATATCAATAAACTACTTACAGAAAGGTGTTTTTTAAACCATTTTCAGTAAAATATTGTTTTTAAAAATCATATCAAGAGAATTGATGCCAACGGATAAAACGCTTTTTATACTTTGTTCTTTTTGTGTATTTATCGGCATAGTAGCCTCTTTTTCGCTCTCTGCCTATGCTATCTTACGATATGACTACTCAAATCCTTATCATTTTTTTGTTCGTCAATGCATGGCAGGATTTTTGGGTATTTTTGTCATGTGGAGTATATCGCAGCTAAATCCCGAAAAATATCTTGTTGCGATAGGTTTTTCCATATTTTTTACATGTTTGTTCGCCATGGGTTTTATGCACTATTTACCTGAAAGTATGGTAACTTCGGCAGGTGGAGCTAAAAGATGGATAAGGCTTCCTGGATTTTCATTTGCGCCTGTTGAGTTTTTTAAAGTAGGTTTTGTATTTTTTTTAGCTTGGAGTTTTGCCAGAAAAATAAATCACGAAAAAAAGCCGCTTTTGCAGGAGGTTTTGCTTTTATTACCTTATTTTGTGGTATTTGCCGTTTTCGTGATATATTTGATAGCCGTCATGCAAAATGATATAGGGCAAGTCATAGTTTTGGCTTTGACATTTTCTGTTATGGCATTTTTTGCCGGCACAAGTTTTAGATTTTTTTCATTGGCGATATTGCTTTCGGCTATAGTCGCAACGTTTGCTGTTATAAACTCGGAAAATAGAATTATGCGTGTAAAAATTTGGTGGTCAACTGCGCAAAATGCCGTTTTATCGTTTTTGCCGGATACAATCGCCAATGCTTTGAGAGTGGAAAATGCACCTGAACCATATCAACTTTCCCACTCGTTAAATGCTATAAAACATGGGGGATTTTTTGGAGAGGGCATAGGAAACGGCATTGTAAAGCTTGGATATTTGAGCGATGTGCATACGGATTTTGTACTTGCAGGTTTAACCGAAGAACTTGGAGCACTCGGAGTTATTTGTATTACTTTAGTGTTTTGCGTGATTATCTATAGGATTTTTAAAATTGCGAGCAGATGCCAAAATCGCGTCTATTCGCTGTTTGCTTTAGGCATAGCGATGCTCATAGTATTCTCTTTCTTGATGAACGCGTATGGAGTTACGTCAATTACGCCGATAAAAGGTATAGCAGTACCATTTTTAAGTTACGGCGGAAGTTCTTTGCTTGCTACATGTATTGGGGTTGGAATGGTTTTAATGATTAGCAAAAAGGCGGATTTAAAATAATGATAGCGATAACGGGCGGCGGTACGGGCGGACATCTTAGCGTGGCAAAAGCGATAGCAAAAGAGTACAACAAAATCGGCATAAAACCGCTTTATATAGGTTCTACAAACGGACAAGATAAAAGTTGGTTTGAAAATAGCCCTCTTTTTTATAAAACTATATTTTTATCTTCATATGGAGTTGTAAATCAAGGGTTTTTGGGCAAAATAAAATCGCTTGCAAATATTATAAAACTATCTTTCAAAGTAAAAAAAATACTAAAAGAAGAGGGAGTTGAAAAGGTTTTTTCCGTAGGCGGCTACTCTTCGGCTGCCGCTTCATTTGCAGCTATTTTAAGTTTTATACCCATTTTTATTCATGAACAAAACGCTTATATGGGAAGATTAAATAAAACAATCTCTTTTTTTGCCAAAGAGATTTTTAGCTCTTATGATAAAAATTCAAAAGTTAAAGATTATCCGGTAAGCGACGAATGGTTTGGACTTCAAAAAAAGCGCGATAAATTAAAAACAGTAGCTTTTTTGGGCGGTTCACAAGGCGCAAAATTCATAAATGATTTGGCATTGGAAGTAGCTTTGTGGCTTAACGAAAATGGTATCAAAATCGTACACCAAACAGGAAAAAACGAGTATGAAAAGATAAAAGGGTATTACAAAGAGAATAGTATAGACGCGGATGTTTTTGATTTTTATTCGCCTCTTTGCAGAAAACTTGAAAATGTTGACTTTGCTTTGTCGCGTTCTGGGGCGGGCAGCATGTGGGAGCTTGCGGCAGCTAAAATCCCTACACTTTTTATACCATATCCTCACGCGGCTAAAAATCATCAATATTTTAACGCAAAAATTTTAGAGAATAAAAATGCCGCTATTTTGATAAAACAAAGCGATATGAGCGCAAAAATTCTTATATCTGTTTTGTGTGATGCGGATATAGTCGCTCTAAATAGCGCGCTTGAGGGTGCAATAGAGCCAAACGGCGCCAAAAAAATAGTGGAAATGATAGAAAACTATGATAGATTTTGACACGTTTTGGCTTTTTCTTATAACTTCGGTAGCTTTGGCATTAGCTCCCGGACCAGATATACTTTTTGTCATTACGCAAGGAATTACAAGAGGCGCTAAAGTCGCTATATCTCTTGCTTGCGGACTTTCATCAGGCGTTATAGTCCATACGACGTTAGCTGCGCTTGGAGTATCGGTTGTATTTAAAACTTCACAGATAGCGTTTTTTGCTTTGAAAATTATCGGTGCAGCATATCTTTTTTATTTGGCATATCAAGCTTTTATACATAAAGATGAACTAGTTCGCATAGACGCTAAAAAAACCGAAACCCCATTAAAATACAAACCCCTCTTTATAAGAGGTTTCTTTATGAACGTGCTAAACCCAAAAGTCATACTTTTCTTTTTAGCGCTTTTTCCTCAATTTGTGAAAGAACAAAATGGATTTGTAGCGTTTCAAATGGCGCAATTGGGGTTTATTTTCATGTTAAGCGCGCTTGTAGTTTTTATCATAGTAGGCATATGCGCAGACAAAGCCTCAACATCTTTAATGCAAAATCCGAAATTTGCCAAATTTGCAAATATTCTGACATCCTGCATATTTGTAGCCATAGGAATAAAATTGATATTTTCGCAAAGATGATATCCTCATATTAACTCTTTGTCTTTATTTCTTACAAGTTTCATATATCTTTTTGCCGCCATTCGGCACAACAGTTTTTTACTATTGTTTTGCAATAAATAGTTTGTTAAAACGTAAGAAATATGCGTATAACGGCTTTTGGTTGTTAAATATAATCGGCGTTGATAACAGTAACGCGTTTATTTATTTGAGTTTTGTTTTTCGGTTTTTATCTACATGTATTAGCATTTTACAATAACTTGACAAAATAGTTTAATACTGCAAATAAAAAACTGAAAATCAACTTTATACTTACATGTTGGATTTCAAGCTAAAAAGACGAATAAACAACACTTGAACTGATGGCAAAGCAGTGTTTGAAAAATTTGTTATATGGTAATGCAATATGTCAATCACCGGCTTTTTACCGAGAGTGTGACAAAAGAAGTTTTCTTAAGTCTTGATAGGAGGGGCGAGAACGAAATGGAACGAGTTGTGAGAAGTTTGGATATTTGGCAATTGTGAGAGTTACACCTGATGTCGCTTTCATGCGGTCAAAAACAAAGAGCGGCGCTTGACGGAGCGGTAGCAAGCGAGCGGGAGATAATTATTTTGGATGAACTTACTATCGGTTTGGATTTGTTTCAGATACGACAAGTCGCTCAAGCCCTCCCCTGTCATTGCGAACGGAGTGAAGCAATCCATATAGAAAACGCAAAAAATAAAACGGAAAAGTGAATTTTACGAAAAAAAACGATTAAAGATACTTGACTTTATAAAAATTATATGAAAGAATATATAATATAAAGATTTGAAGGTAATTTTATGTATACAAGCTCCACTGAAAGAATGAAAAAGATACATATTTGGATGGGTTTTTCTCAAAAAACCGAGGAAGAATATAATGAGTATTTTAATCAAGATAATGGAGTAAGTCTTTTTTATAAAGACTTGAACATAGATGAAGAATATGATGAAGATTTTATTGGAATAATTCCTGTATTTGATGAAGCAGTTGGAGTTGAAAATATTTTAAAAAATGAAATACCTGTTGATGAAGAAGAAGTACATAAAGCACTTGAAGAATGCAGTAAATTGAATATTAAGACGGTCAATGCCGTTTTTTATTTAACTGATGCTAATGTGGTGATAAACAAACCGTATAAAGAAAATTATAATGGATTAAAATATACGGGTGAATAGTGCATTATAAAGTATAAAAAATAGTGTACGCCCATATTGCACGTTTCTGGTAGGCGGCTTGTCGCATATAACAACCGCAACATTATGCGAAATATAGGCTAAAACTATTGGAATATTGTTGAAAATAATATATGTGCATATTGCACAAATGTAAAATATCTGATAAAGTATAAAATAATGATTTTGTAAACCGATGAAAATTTTTCGGTTTTTTAATATAGGGAGGAAACCTTATGCTAACAAAACAAATGCCAATCGGCTCAGGCTTTGGAGCCGCTTCAACTACGGACGAAGTAATTGAGGGAATAAATTTAAGCGGAAAAACTGCTATCGTTACCGGAGGATATTCCGGATTGGGTCTGGAAACGGTGCGTTCTTTTTGTTCCGCCGGAGCTACAGTGATTATCCCAGCTCGCGACTACGACAAAGCGGCAGATGCTGTTAAGGGTTTACATAAAGTGGAAATTGAAAGAATGGATTTGCTTGATTCCGCTTCCATAGATTCGTTTGCTGAAAAGTTTTTGGACTCTGGCCGGCCGCTGAATATTCTGGTAAACAGTGCCGGTATTATGGCTCTTCCGCAGTTGACTCTGGACAAACGTGGATATGAATACCACTTTGCGACGAATCATCTCGGGCATTTCCAGCTTACACTGCGATTGCTGCCGGCTTTACGTAAGGCAAACGGCGCAAGAGTTGTCTCGGTGTCGGCGCGAGCGCATCAACTGTCCGGAGTATTTTTTGACGATCTTGATTTTGAGCATCGCGAGTATAGACCGATGTTGGGTTATGCCCAGTCCAAAACCGCTAACATTTTATTTGCAACAGGACTGGACGCACGGGAGAAAGCCAATGGAGTACGCGCATTTTCACTTCATCCGGGCAGTATCGCTTCTACCGATCTGGGTCGCAATTTTACACCCGAACAATTGAAGGCATTTGGCGTGATTGATGGGCACGGTCAGCCGATTATTGACCCCAAAAATGATCGCAAAAACATAAAACAGGGCGCCGCAACTCAGGTTTGGTGTGCGACAAGTCCACAACTTGAAGGTATGGGCGGACTTTATTGTCAAGACGTTGATGTGGCTCCGCTAGCACAGCCTGATGAAAAAATGAACTTAAGCGATATCAGCTCTACTCGCTTGGCAGGCGTGATGCCGTATGCTGTTGATATAGACGCGGCTAACCGATTATGGGAGATGAGTGAACATCTTGTGTTCGGGAGATAAAAGTAAAAGCTGAAACAAATTATTGTGAAATGAAAAACATCATATATAAAATAATAGCAGTATTGATATTTTGAAATAAAATATATGGACGGGGAAGGGGAAATAATATGAGAAAAATTGAACCGTTTGAAGATGATTATATTATGGAAAAATCGGAGTTAATAGAATTAATAAAAACCGCTTTTATGTCAAACAAAATGCCGGATGATAATGATATAGTATATGATCCGTTAACCGCTGATGAAGGAATAGAGCAAGTTTATTCCGGCAAATTATGGTATGAATTGGATTACAAATTTATTTTAGAAAACAGAAATGGCATTTATTTTTTCAGTAAAAACGCTTTCCGGTATTTTATACCGGCTTTCATGATTGCAACGATAGAATATTTTGAAGAAACAGACGATGTATCGGCTGTTGTTGTAAATATATTTACTTTACCGGAAAAAGCCGATACTGTTAAAAAATTTAATTCATTAAAATCATATAATAATTCTATAGGTTATGATGAAGAATTAATGAAAGAACTTATAAAAAGCACTGACGGACAAAGGGAATGGTTTTTAGAACGTATGTCGTCATTTAATGACATGCAATGTAAATCAGTAATAAAATATTTAAAATATATGGAACAATATAAAGATGAATTATATAACGATCCAAAGATTTCTTATGAAAGGTATTGGAGAAGATACGGTTATAAAGGGAATGGAATATTTATAGATTAAAACAATGGTGTACGGACAAACTTCGCATAATACGCCTGTTTACGCTTCGCCGCTCTTGGGCAACGATGGGCAAGGGGCTGTCTCTCTCAAAAGCCGCATTCTGTCGTCATTGCGAGGAGGAACGACGAAGCAATCCGGTAATTATCAGCGTTTTCCGGATTGCTTCACTTCGTTCGCAATGACGAATCTCCCAATAAACCCAACGACGAAACGTTATGCGACATAAGGGCTAAAATGGTTGAAAGATATGATAAAATACAAGAAAACGACTATGGATTTTCAATGTTTAACAATAGTGATATTAAATACAAAACAGATAACAAGCTGACAATCGTGTGTCACATGTTGCAAACTTTGACTGCGCAAAATCAATAGAAAACATTGCGCATTTTTAATGGAAAAAATGAAAAAGGAGTTGCGTATCATGAATGGAAAAACGGAGATAAACAGCGTAATTGCAAGGAGTTTTGGTCTTTATGAAAGAAGATGGGGTATGGCGTCTATTTGTGAGTTATGCGAAATGTCCGCAAAATTTGTTGGAAATATTATTAAAGTAAACTATTGACATAAAACAATAAAAGTATATACTAGAATTAATTGGAGGATTATCATGGTTGATATAAAATATTATAAAAAACTATTTTTCAATGAAGAAACAGGTAAAGAAAGGTATAGCATAATTCCAAAAGAGGCGGAAAATATTTTACAAAATAATTCCATAAAGGATTGTTGGGATATTGCAATGGAATGTTATAATAATGAATTATATTATATGCAAATGTTTGCGGTATATATTATAGGACTTATTTC
>JAIRXG010000011.1 GCA_031268335.1 Campylobacteraceae bacterium | reverse complement strand
AAGGGCGGCTTAATTTTTGCATGAGTGTTAAAATCATCGCAACTCTTATCATTTTTAAGCAAGTGATGTATAGATACTTCGGCATAGGATTTTATTGCTTTTTTCGCCTCTTTTGTAAGGTTCAATCGAGCGTTTGACAGAGAGCGTTTGAAAAAGAATGGGCATATCGTAGTATTTTGCTATCTCACATAGTTTGGCTACTTCGCCGTCATTCATTACACCATTATCATCCAAATCATCATCATAGCAATCTATCAAAAAGGGTGTTTTTCTCATTTTAGCATATTGTATACCTCGCCTAATGAGATTTGAGTTTATAGTAGTAGGCAAAAAGATTGCCGATTTTTTACCAAAAATTTGTATGATTATCACGCTTTATTTTATAAAATAAAGCGCTCACATGTATTAATTTTCACAATATTTGTTTAGCGGATTGAGACAAATAGTCTATATCGAACAAGCAAAAATAAAAAATGAACAAAAAGCGCCAAAATTTTTAAAAACAACGGCAAACAATGTGAATTAGAAAATGAAAATAGACCGAAATTTTTAAAAAACCAAAGATTATTTAATTCCTTGAGCGATTTTAATCGTCAATCATACATTAAATCTAAAGTGCATCACATCGCCATCTTTGACGATATAGTCTTTGCCCTCAAGCCGCATTTTGCCGACCTCTTTTGCGCCTGTTTCGCCTTTATTGGCTATATAATCGTCATAAGAGATAACTTCGGCTCTGATAAAACCTTTTTCAAAATCATTGTGAATAACAGAGGCGGCTTTAGGAGCTTTCCAACCCTTTTCTATAGTCCACGCTCTAACCTCTTTAACGCCTGCGGTGAAGTAGCTGATAAGTCCCAATTTTTCAAACGACAAACGTACTATTTTATCAAGTCCGCTCTCTTTGATGCCAAGTTCGTTTAAAAACTCTTTAGCTTCTTCGTCATTTAAAGCTACTATCTCTTCTTCTATTTTTGCGCATAATTTTATAACGTCGGCATTTGTAGTTTTAGCATATTCTTTTAGATTTTTTACATGAACATTGTCTTCTAAAAGTGCGTTTTCATCAACATTTGCTCCGAATATCACTGTTTTTCCGGATAAAAATCTAAGCTCTTTATTGAGCGCTGTAAATGATGGATTTTCTTTATCTTCAAATGAACTTACCGTTTTTAAACTATCCAAATGGTCTGCGAGTTTTAAAGCAATATCAAGCTGTGTTTTTGCATCTTTGTCAGATTTAGCTTGACGGGAAAGTTTTTCTATTTTTTTATCAAGTTGTTGTAAATCCGCCAAAATAAGCTCGGTTTCTATTATCTCAATATCTCTTAAAGGATCTATGCCGCCTTCTACATGTGTTATATTTTCATCTTCAAAACAACGCACGATGTGAAGTATCACCTCAACTTCTCTTATGTTTGATAAAAACTGATTGCCAAGTCCTTCGCCTTTGCTAGCTCCTCTGACAAGTCCGGCTATATCTACAAAATCAATAGTCGAATGTTGAATACGTTCGGGATCTACTATTTTTGCAAGTTCCAAAAGACGTATGTCCGGGACGGGAACAATAGCCTTGTTTGGCTCAATAGTACAAAACGGATAATTTGCCGATTCGGCGTTTTGAGCTTTTGTGAGCGCATTAAATGTTGTTGATTTGCCTACATTTGGAAGTCCTATTATACCAACGCCTAAGCCCATTATTTATCCTTTTCTTGATTTTGCAGCATAAGCCAATATAGATTCATACGCACCCCGGCACCGCTTGCTCCGCTTTGATTGTAACCCCAATCTTTTTCGATGTAAGCCGGTCCTGCTATATCCAAATGAAGCCATTTGTCTTTATACTCTTCTTCTATGAAATTATCCAAAAACAGCGCGGCGGTTATGGCTCCTCCATATCTTGACGAAGAGACGTTTGAAATATCGGCAACGGCGCTTTTGAGGAGTTTTTTTAGATATCTGTTGAATGATAGAGCATTTACAAGCTCTCCGCTTTGTATAGCTGCGCGGTATAATTCATGCTTTAATTTATCGTTATGTCCCATAATACCCGTGGTGTATTCTCCAAGAGCTACTACGCAAGCTCCTGTTAGCGTTGCCATGTCTATTAAAATATCCGGTTTTAACTCTTGTGCGTAAACAAGGCAGTCGGCAAGTACCAAACGACCCTCTGCATCGGTATTTCTAACTTCTATCGTTTTGCCGTTTTTTGCCGTTAAAACATCGTCCGGTTTGTAAGCGTTGCCGCCTATCATATTTTCCGTAGCGCCTATGATAGCGTGAATTTCAAAAGGCAGATTTAACTCCGCTGCTCCTTTCAAGATTGCCATAACGGCAGCCCCGCCGCTTTTATCAGCTTTCATGCTTATCATATAATCGCTTGGTTTTAAACTAAGTCCGCCGCTATCGTAAGTCAATCCTTTGCCTACAAATACCACTCTTTTTTTGGATTTTTCTTTTGGCATGTAGGTTAAGTGTATTAGGCGAGGAGGGTGGATGCTTGCTCTATTTACAGCCAAGAATGCTCCCATTTTTTCTTCTTCCAAAAATTTTTCATCAAAAACCTTGCAAGTTACTCCCTCAATAGATGTAAGTTTCAACGCGTCTTCAGCCATTTTAACAGGAGTATAATCATAAGGAGCAGTATTTACAATCTCTTTTGTGTAATTTACGGCATTTGCTATAATTTGTGCGCTGTTGTTTATACTATTTAACGCCTCAAGCGAAGTTGTATTTTGATTGTAACTTTCTGTTGATATTATTATCTCTTCTAATTTTAACGGTTCGGTTTTGCTTTTGTATTTTGTAAACTCATAGCTACCCAACACAAATCCTTCTATTAATGCCCCTATTGACTCGACAGCCGTTTTTTCTATATATGAGCCGATTTTCACACTTTTATATGATGTTTGTTTTAATATCTTGATGGCTTTTGCCGCTGCCAAACGAAGTTCGTCAGATTGTAAATTTGCGCAGCCGATATATATATATCCGTTTTCGGCGAGCAGTATTCCATCCTCGCTTTCAGCTTTAAAATTTGCATTTTCCAAAACTTTTTTGTGTTTGACCCAGATATGATCAAAATCTTTATTGATTATAAAAGTTATAACCGCTTGCGTATCTATATTTTCTAAAGTTTCATTTGTTGTTTTGATATTCATTTTTATTCCCCAATTTTTTTTCATAAAAGTTATTTTCTATTCGCTTGAAAACAGAAATTATTATATAGGCAAAAATTATAACCACAGGTATAGCAAAATACCAATGTTTTTTGGCAAAATTCAGCACATTCCATATATGTTCTCCAAGCAAGTAAGCCGGCAATATCGTAACCGTCGCCCAACACCATGCGCTTATTAGGTTAATCAAAGCAAATTTTTTTGCATTGTAACGGGTGATACCTATGGATATGGGTATAATGGTTCTAAGTCCGTACATGTAACGCTGCATAAATATTATGGGCCATCCGTGACGCTTTAAGAGTATGTGCGCTATGGCAAATTTTCGTCTCTGTTTTTTTAACTTTTTGTTGATATTTTTTTTGAAAAATCTTCCTACGTAAAAGTATATCTGATCTCCCGCAAATCCTCCGAGTCCGGCTATAAAAATAGCCCAATAAAGATTCATATCCCCGGAGTGCGCGAGTATACCGCCCATAATAAGCGCCATTTCGCCTTCTAAAATACACCATAAAAAAAGAATGATATACCCATATTTTAAAATCAGTTCGCTAAGTAATTCTTCCATCAAAAACCTTATTTAAAATTCAAGCATTGTTTTTGCTTGAATCATATCTTTGTCGCCGCGTCCGGAGATATTTACTATAATAATAGAGTTTTTGATAGTCTCTTTTGGCATTTTTTTTAGATATGCTATTGCGTGCGCACTTTCAAAAGCAGGTATAATACCCTCTATTTTTGATAACCATACAAAAGCCTCAAGCGCTTCTTCATCGGTTATATTGTCGTATTTTACTTTGTCCAGACTTTTTAAATACGCGTGCTCCGGTCCTATTCCCGGGTAGTCAAGACCTGCGGATATAGAGTAAGCTTCTTGTATTTGACCGTCTTCATCTTGTAAAAGGTAGCTCATTTGTCCGTGCAAAACACCTTCACTTCCACGCGCTAAACTTGCTCCGTGTTTATTTGTGTCTATGCCCATGCCGCCCGCTTCTATGCCGATACATTTCACGCTCTCATCTTCTAAAAAGCGACTGAAAATTCCCATAGCGTTACTGCCTCCGCCGATACATGCAACGACAAAATCAGGCAATTTTCCCTCTATTTGCAAAATTTGTTTCCTTGCTTCATCGCCGATGACCGCTTGAAAATCTCTAACCATCATAGGATACGGATGAGGTCCTGCAACCGTACCTATAACATAAAATGTATCTCTGGCATTTGTTACCCAATGTCTTATAGCGTCGTTCATAGCGTCTTTGAGCGTTTTGCTGCCGCTTTTTACGCTATGTACTTTAGCACCTAAGAGTTTCATACGAAATACGTTAAGTTCTTGCCTTATAGTATCTTTTTCGCCCATAAATATTTCACACTCAAGCCCCAAAAGAGCCGCTACGGTCGAGCTTGCAACTCCATGCTGCCCTGCTCCTGTTTCGGCGATAATCTTTTTCTTACCCATCTTTTTTGCAAGAAGTCCTTGCGCGATAGTATTGTTTATCTTATGTGAGCCTGTGTGATTTAAGTCTTCTCTTTTTAGATAGATTTTCGCTCCGATTTCATTTGAGAGATTTTGTGCAAAGTAAAGAGGCGAAGGTCGCCCGATATAATCTTTAAAATACTTATCGACATCACTCCAAAACTCTTTATCGAAGCGTACTTTTCTATACTCAATTTCCAGTTCTTGCAAAACCGGCATAAGAGTTTCTGGCACAAAACGTCCGCCATATATACCAAAATGTCCTAAATCATTCGGGTCAAATTTTGATGGTTTTGGAATATACATTAGAAAATCTCTAAAACAGAATACATGGGCGTACTTTGAACTATCTCAACATCGCCTTTTAAAAATTTCAAGTTTACTAAAAAACAGGCTTCCACACACTCTACATGTATCTTTTTTAAAAGTCTTATCGCAGCTTTTGCGGTGCCTCCTGTAGCTATCAAATCATCAATAAGTAAAACTTTTGGCGGGTTTTGCGATGATTTATCAAAAGCGTCTATATGTATCTCTATCTCGTCTATACCGTATTCGAGCGAGTATTTTTCGCTTACGGTGGTGTAGGGCAGTTTTTTTGGTTTTCTTATAGGAACAAAAGCTTTATTTAATTTTGCAGCAAGCGCCCCTCCAAATATAAAGCCTCTGCTCTCAATTCCCGTTACAAATTCAAAATCAAGCGACTCATATCTTTGCGTCAAGTGGTTTATTAAAAAGTTGAAAGCCTTTTTGTCGTTTAAAAGTGTAGTTATATCTTTGAAGATAATTCCGGGTTTTGGGAAATCATGCACATCTCTTATCGTGTTTAATAGATACTCTTTTTCCTTTTCATTTAGAACAACCATCAACAACCATCCTCTTGCCGAATTTCTATTTTATTTACACGTTCGGCATGTCTGCCGCCCTCAAACGACTCTTCTATCCACGCGTCAATGATTAATTCTATGACGCCAAGTCCCAAAACTCTTTCTCCAAGGCACAAAACATTCGCGTTATTATGCGCGCGCGCCATTTTTGCCGTATATGAGTCGTGGCAAAGCGCAGCTCGTATGCCTTTGTGTCTGTTTGCCGCCATACTCATGCCTATACCGGAACCGCATATAAGTATTCCAAAACTCTCGTTATCTTTAAGCACAGCCTCACAAAGTGTATGCGCAAAATCGGGATAATCTACTCTCTCACAGCTTGTCGTTCCAATATCAATAACTTCACAATTTTTATTTTTTAGTATTTTTATAACGTCGGATTTTATGCTAAACCCTGCATGATCGTTTGCGATGTAAAATTTCACGAAAATCCTTTTAAAATTTTTAATTATATCATACCGATAATTAAGCTACAGTTATTCTCAGCCCTCAATGGTTAATATTTGTGAAGCAAAGAAATAAGAATTTATATGCGCGCTACATGTAGTGTGTCAATGGTTATTGTGGCAATTATAACGGCGAATTTATTGCGGTTTTATGAGTATAATTTTACTTTTCAATATATATTATCTCTTACATGTAAGCTTTAAAAACATACGCCTATTCTCAATAAAAACCAGTGTGTATCTTTGTTTTTTAGATATATAAATGCGGTAGTTTTATCAGTTGTACATGTAGGAAAAAGCTTAGCGAAAAAGATACGCTTAAAGTAAAGACAAAAGAACAAGCGGTTTTTGCTAGGATGAGCATTTGATTTTATAAGCAGCAAAACTATAAATTGCAAAGAGAGATAAAATAAAGCTGATGCAAAAAAGCGGCTTTAAACCGCTTTTTTAAATATATAGAGTCTAAAAATTGCGGGGGTTTATCTTAAATTCTCAAAGAGTTAATTAAAATTTATGATAGTCGCCTTTTTTGCATTCAAAAGCTAATCATCTGCCGATAGCATACATGTAGAGGATTAATATCTTATTTTGCCCTCTTCATACTCTCTTTTTTCAAGAGAGGATACAAATTTGCCTATTCTTTCCCATCGCGGAATTTTATTTGAATCCCACGAGAAGTAGATAAACCAAGGTTTTCCGACGATAAGTTTGTACGGTATGCTTCCAAAAAATCTGCTGTCTTGCGAATTATCGCGATTATCGCCTATCATAAAAAATTCGTCTTGCGGAATTTTTGCATAAAATGCGTTAAATGGAATGTTTTCATAAGTAACGTTAAATTCGCCGATTTTAACAGGCTTCATTCCTATGCTGCTTGCTCCTGTCATAGCCAAAACTCTGGACATTAAAACAAAAGGCGAAGGATTGTCGGCTCTAGTTAGTACATTTTTGAATATCAAATTTTCATTTGATGCAACATCGGCGTATGTTATGCCGGGATATGTTTGCATGTAAGGATTTACTACCCAAAGTTTGCCCAAAAATTCTACTATTTTTTCTTCGGGGTAATTGTTTTTTATATATTCGTCGCCCTCACTGTGATGCAAATAGAAAACATCGTCTTTATAAACGACTTCATCGCCGCCTACGGCAAAACATCTTTTTACATAATTTTCATAAGTTGTCGGATTCAAAAATATAACTATATCGCCTCTTTGCGGTCTTTCACCCTCAACTATATGGCCGTTGTCAAAAATATCCGGAAATACCGGAGTGTTGGTAAACGGTATTCTTGGAGTGGGAATGCCGTAAGAGAATTTTTTAGCAAACAAAAAGTCTCCCACTAAAAGCGAATTTTGCATAGACGCGCTTGGAATAATAAAAGCTTGCGCAATAAAAAATATAATGATAAAAACTATGATTATAGTACCTGTCCAGCTGCTTGAAAAGAGATAGAGTTTTTTTAATATTTGCTTCATAAGATTACCTCAATCATGTTCTGTTTTCCGCCGCTTTTATCGTATTTTCAAGCAACATCGCGATAGTCATAGGTCCAACGCCTCCGGGTACCGGAGTGATGAATGAACATTTTGGCGCAACGCCCTCAAAGTCAACGTCGCCGACAAGTTTCCCGTCTTTTAGATGATTGATACCGATATCAACGACAATTGCGCCGTCTTTTACCATATCTTTTGTTACAAGTCCCGCTTTGCCCACGCCCACTATCAAAAGGTCTGCTTTTTTTGTGTGAGACGCCAAATCTTTAGTGTAGATGTGGCAAATATCGACCGTTGCGAACGCATTTAGCAAAAGGTTCATCATGGGTTTCCCGACTATATTGCTAGCCCCTACTACACACGCGTTTAAACCTTTGACATCAATATCGTAATGTTTTAAAAGCCGCATTACGCCAAGAGGAGTACACGGTACAAAACCCTCAAGTCCTGCAACAAGGCGTCCTACATTAAACGGATGAAAACCGTCTACATCTTTTGCGGCATCAATGGCTTCAATGATTTTGGTTTGATTGATATGTGGAGGTAATGGTAACTGTACGAGAATACCGTCTATATTCGGGTTTTGATTCATCATATAGATAGTCTCAAGTATCTTCTCCTCAGAGATAGATGAGGGCATTTTGTGCAAAATAGAGTAAATACCCGCCTTTGCACAAGCCCTTTCTTTCATCTTTACATACGAATGACTTGCAGGGTCATCGCCAACTAAAATTACGGCAAGTCCTGCAGTTATATTTTTTTTTCTGAGTTTGTCGGTTTTTTGTTTAATCTCATCTTGAATGGAATTTGAGAGCATTTTTCCGTCAAGCAGCACCATTAATTTCCTTTTTTAAAAGCGATATAAAAATTGTTTGGGTATGATACCATTTAACTATTAAATTTTGGCAAAGACAACAAGAGTGAAGCTACTATTAACGCTGTTTTTTATATTTTTTACGCTCAAAGCAGATGATTTTATAAACAAAATGGATTACGCAAAATTGCTCTATTCAAACCCCAGAGGCATAGGCTGCGATAAGTGTCACGGAGAGAACGGCAAAGGCGACGTTATAGCTTCATATGTGCAAAAAGGCAAACAAAAGGTATTGAGTGCGCCCGCTATTAATAATGCAAGCAGAGCCAAATTTTTTGCGGCTTTAAATAATCCAAAATCGGTTATGCCCAAATACTCTCTTACTATAGAAGAGTTTGAAAGCCTTTATGAGTATGTGAGTTCACAAAAATAAGATTGCCTTTAATAACTTTGCCTACATGTATAGCAAAAACCTAAACTTGTTCGAAATCTTATCTTACATGTAGAACTAAAGTTTTATTTTAATACTTTAAGGATAAAGCATTTAAGCGGGTTCGTTAATTTTATAAGCTATTTTGCAACTTTATATATATTTTGAATAATATATTGTAAAAGTTTATTGAAAAGCGCATTTCATTTGTGACATTTTTGACGCAGCTCAACATAAATTTACCTTTTATAAGTTACAATCACACGAAATAAAAATAAGGTAATTTAATGAAAATAAGGCTACCGCACGCTCCTTATATTGCAAGTAAAATAGCTGTAGATTTGCTAAACTCGGGATTTATTACGCTACAAAAAGGGTTGGAACCGATTATTGAAGATGCTAAGACTCTTATTGTCGAGGAGATAAATAAAGAGGCGGCGTTGGAGCAGAGAGTTTCGGATATGCTTGATGAAAACAGCGAAGAGATGGAGTTTATGCAGATTGACCGAAGAAATATGTTTTGGCTTATCAAGAAGAGACTCGCAAAAGATTACAAAGTTATATTGTCGTTTGAAGAGAGATACAGCGACCTTTCGCATAGAATTTTAAATCAATTGCATCATAAAAATCTCATAAAATATCAAGTTTCCGAAAACCGCGTTAAAAATGTTATCTACAATGCGATAGAAGAGTATCTTAAAACTTATGAAAAAACGCAAGATATTGTACTGGAAAAGATAGACAATTACAAACGAAAATTAATTCCTGGAACCGAAGAATACGACCTTGTGTTTGAAAGACTCTATGAAGAAGAGCTCAGAAAAAGAGGAATGATAAAATGAACGCAGCGTTGAAGCCCGTTTGGATATATATAGAAAACGGCGTTTTTTTAGAAGGCAAATCATTCGGAGCTGAAGGAACAAGAGTAGGTGAAATAGTTTTTAACACTTCAATGACGGGTTATCAAGAGATTATTACCGACCCAAGCTATGCGGGACAATTTATTGTTTTTACAATGCCTGAAATCGGTATAGTAGGGTGCAATGATGATGACATGGAGAGTTTTACGGTTCACGCTTCCGGTATGTTTGTCAGAAGCTTAAACGATAAGGCTTCAAATTTTAGAAGTACGAGTGATTTTCCTGAATTTTTGAAAAAATACCACGGATTTGGCATTTGTGATATAGACACCAGATTTTTGACAAAAATGATACGAGAGAGCGGTCCTAAAATGATGATAGCTTCCACCAAAGAGAGCAACAAAGAGGTGTTAAAAAATATGCTCAAAAGCTCTCCGAGAATTGAAGAGTTTGACTATATACCGCAAGTGAGTACAAAAAAGAGTTACATGTACGAAAATGGCGCGTGGGATGATAAAGAGTTAAAATATAAAAAAGCTTCACATGCTTTAAATAAAAAAGTTATCGCATTTGATTTTGGCATCAAGCGCAATATTTTAAATGAACTTTCAGAGGCAGGAATCAGCGTTGAGGTTGTACCGTATGATACAAAAGGTGAAGCGATTGTCAAAAGATATGAAAAAGGTGAAATACACGGAGTGTTTTTATCAAATGGCCCCGGAGATCCGCTGATATTGAAAAAAGAAGCTGAAGAGTTAAAAAAACTGATAGAGGCAAAAATACCGATGTTTGCAATTTGCTTGGGACATCAATTACTCTCAATTGCTCACGGATACAATACTTATAAATTAAAATTCGGACAACATGGCGGAAACCACCCCGTACGCAATGAGACAAATAAATATGTTGAAATAACAGCGCAAAATCATAATTACAGCGTGCCTGATGAAATTTGTAAAATAGCCAAAATCACACATATAAATCTTTTTGACAATACTATAGAAGGGCTTGAATATATAGATGAACCTATATTTTCAATTCAACATCATCCGGAGGCAAGCCCAGGACCACACGAAAGCAAATATGTTTTTGCCGAATTTGCAAAGAGACTCTGAACTAGATGATATGAATATTATAAATTTTGCGACAATTCTTCTTGCGGCGCTGATGGGAAGTGCACATTGCATAGGTATGTGCGGAGGTTTTGTCGCAGCTCTTAGCGGACACAAAATAAACAAAAACGCTTCTTTGGGCAAGCAGATATCTTTTCATTTTATATACCATTTCGGACGAATTAGTTCATACGCGCTTTTGGGTGCATTTTTTGGGTTTTTAGGGCAGGTTGTCTCTTTGTCTTATAAAACACAGGGGTTTTTATGGTTTATAATCGGATGTTTTATGATGGCGCTTGGCATTTCGCTTATGGGCAAGGCAAGATTTTTAACATATCTTGAGGGCTCTTTCATGTTAAAACCTGCAGTAAGAAAAATCTATAATTTTCTTGTAGTGTCAAAAGGTTTATCAAGTTTTTATTTGTTGGGAGTTTTTAACGGATTTCTTCCATGCGGACTTGTCTACTTTTTCGCTGCATTTGCTGCTGCCAGCGGTTCTATTTTTTTAGGCATTGCCGTTATGATAGTTTTTGGACTTGCTACACTTCCTGCTATGATGGGATTTGGTTTTGTTTTGGAACTTTTAAAAGTAAGAGACGTGATGGTTAAAATATCTGCGGCAATAGTCGTTGCATATGGTGTATACTTATCTTACCGCGGTTATATTACAATGCTCGGAGTTGATTGATGGGAGAGCTTAGACAATATAAAATTGCAATAGAACAAAGCAATATAGTTTCAAAGACAGACATAAACGGCATCATCACTTTTGTAAACGAAGAGTTTTGCAAAATCAGCGGCTATAATAAAAATGAGTTGATAGGGAAAAATCACAACATAGTAAGACATCCTGACGTTCCAAAATCAAATTTCGAACTGCTTTGGAACACCATCTTGAAAAAAGAAACATTCAAAGCTACCGCTAAAAACAGAGCAAAAGACGGGTCTACTTTTTATGTAAATACTACGATTTCTCCTATTTTAGATAAAAATGGAAATATTTTGGAATTTATTGCCATAAGATATGATGTTACAGAAAATATTCTTTTAACGGAAGAGTTAAAAAGAAAAGAGGAAGAGTTAAAACACTTGAATGCTACGCTTGAAAACAGAGTCGAAAAGCAAACTAAACAATTGCTTGATTTAAATAGGAATTTGGAAAAGAAGGTCAAAGAAGAGGTTGAGAAAAACCGCGAAAAAGACAAAGTGGTGTTTCAGCAAGCGCGTCTTGCGGCAATGGGCGAAATGATAGGCAATATTGCTCATCAATGGAGGCAGCCTTTGTCGGAGCTTGGAATAATCTTATTTAGCATGAAAAAATTTCTTGTGCAAAAGGATTTGGGCAAACTGGAAGAACAATACGAGCAAGGCAAAAAAGTAATAGATAGAATGTCGCAAACCATAGAGGATTTTAGAAATTTCTTTAGTCTTGAAAAACATAAAAATATATTTTTTATAAAAGATACAATAAATGAAGTAGTTTCCATTTTAGCAGGCTCTCTTGCCAGAGCGAAGATACATGTAAGGATAAGAGCAAGAAAAACAATAAAAGTTTTCGGACATAAAAATGAATTATCTCAAGCAATCTTAAATATAATAAATAACGCAAAAGAGGCCTTTAAAGACAAAAATATTAAAAAACGCACCATAGTGATATCAGCAAAAAAAGGCGAGGGATTTGTATATATATGTATACAAGATAATGCCGGCGGCATAGACGAAACAATAATCGATAAAGTTTTTGAACCTTATTTTACGACTAAACATGCAAGTTCGGGAACGGGGCTTGGACTTTATATCGTTAAGACGATAATAGAAAACAGTATGCAAGGGGAAATCACCGTTGACAATAGAGACGGCGGCGCATTTTTTATGATAAAAATACCAATTAAATGAAAGGGGAACATTATGGAAATGCAAAGTCCGCTTAAAAAACTTTCGGTTTTATATGTAGAGGATGAGGTTGACATTAGAAAATCTCTCGCAAATGCCATAGAAGATGAATTCGGTAAATTTATAACTGCCGCAGATGGCAGCGAAGGTTTGAAAAAATTTAAAAAATTTGAACCGGATATTGTTATTACGGATGTTTTAATGCCTATAAAAGACGGTTTGGAAATGGCAAAAGATATAAAAGCCATATCAAAAGATGCGGTTATAGTAATATTAAGCGCGTTTAGTGAAAAAGAGAGGTTGCTTAAGGCTATAGACGTAGGGGTGGATAAATATCTCATAAAACCCGTTCATCCGGATGATTTGCTCTCTTTGCTTACAAATGTAGCCATACAAAAATTTTCAGCAAGCAATATTGTTGAACTTGGAAGAGGATATGAATTCGATAAAAACAAAAAGATTTTGATAAAAGAGGGCAAACCAATAATTTTAACTAAAAAGGAGATTTTTTTCATCTCTTTTTTGATAGGACATTTTGGAACATTTGCGTTACATGAAGATATTAAACGTGCCGTTTGGGCAAACAAAAAAGTAAATGATGCAGCAATAAGGACATTTGTTAAAAGAATAAGAGAGAAAACGGATAGAGATTTTATTAAAAATGTACCCGCTTTGGGATATAAAATATCAATATAAAAAACAAGATAATAAATATTATTTTAGTGTTTAATCTCTTAAAAGAAAAAAGTTGATTTTTTATTTAAGAGTCAGCTAATCTTATTAAGCTTGGTTGTATCTTGAATGTATTATAATCTCAGCATTATGTGATATTCTTGTGACATAAAAACTTTACTTAGGAGGAATTTGATGCAGGCTACGAATGCATTGAACTACGACTATTCGGTTGCCAAGCTATTCACCTTTTCCGCCATATTATTTGGTGTTATAGGTATGGTCTTGGGTGTTGTGATTGCCTTGCAAATGGCTTTTCCTAGCTTGAACTATTTGCTTGACGAATATGGTTTATTCGGCAGGTTGAGAGTTTTGCATACATCCGGAGTTATCTTTGGATTTATGTTAAGCGGTATTTTCGCAACATGGTACTACGTTGGACAACGCGTGCTCAAGGTCTCATTGGCCGAGTCGCCGTTTCTTTTGTTCATTGGCAAATTGCACTTTTGGGTATATTTTCTACTCATATTAGCTGCAGTTGTAAACCTATTTTTAGGCATATCCACAGGAAAAGAGTATGCTGAATTAGAGTGGCCTTTGGATTTGGTAATTGTTGTCTTTTGGGTTTTATGGGGAGTTAGCATCTTCGGACTTATAGGTATTAGACGTGAAAAATCACTCTATATTTCCGTTTGGTACTACATAGCTACATTTTTGGGTATAGCTATGCTTTTCTTGTTTAATAACATGAGTATTCCTACATATTTCGTATCCGGTTACGGAAGCGTGCTACACTCCGTTTCTATGTATGCGGGAGCAAATGACGCTATGGTACAATGGTGGTACGGACACAACGCTGTTGCGTTTGTTTTCACGGTTGGCATTATCGCTCAACTTTACTACTTTTTACCAAAAGAGTCCGGACAGCCTGTTTACTCATATAAACTCTCATTGTTCGCATTTTGGGGATTGATGTTTGTTTATTTATGGGCCGGCGGACACCATTTACTCTATCAAACTGTTCCTGATTGGATGCAGACGATGGGTTCAATCTTTTCTGTTGTTTTGATTTTGCCTTCTTGGGGTAGTGCGGTAAACATTCTTTTAACCATGAAAGGCGAATGGGATCAATTGAAATCAAGCCCACTCATCAAATTTATGATAGTAGCTTCGACGTTCTACATGTTCTCAACTCTTGAAGGTCCGATTTTGTCTATCAAGTCTGTAAACGCTTTGGCGCATTTCACAGATTGGGTTCCAGGACATGTTCACGACGGTACGCTTGGTTGGGTAGGATTTATGACGATGGCGTCAATTTACCATATGGTTCCAAGATTTGTTAAAAGAGAACTCTATAGTAAGAGTTTGATGGAAGCACAATTTTGGATTCAAACGACAGGTATCGTTCTGTTTTTTGCTAGCATGTGGATAGCTGGTATTTCACAAGGTATGATGTGGAGAGCGACGGATGATTTCGGTAGCCTTCAGCATTCATTTATAGATACTGTTACAAAACTATTCCCATATTTTGTAATCCGTTCAATAGGTGGAGCGTTGTATGTATTAGGATTTTTACTATTCGTATACAATATCATCAAAACTATCTATTCAGGCAAAGTACTTGAGAAAGAACCTCAAAATGCTACGCCTGTAGCAGCGTAAAGGAGGCGGTTATGTTTAGTTGGTTAGAAAAAAATCCTTTCTTTTTCGCAGTAGTTGTATTCGTGATTATCGCGTATGCGGGCATTGTGGAGATACTCCCAAGTTTTGCTGAAAATGCTCGTCCGGTAGAAGGCACAAAGCCATATACGGTACTTGAACTCGCAGGTAAAAATATCTATATTAAAGAGAACTGCAACGGATGTCATTCGCAAATGATACGACCGTTTAAGTCTGAAACAGACAGATACGGTAAGTATTCATTAAGCGGTGAATATGCTTATGACAGACCTTTTTTATGGGGTTCAAAAAGAACCGGTCCGGATTTGATGAGAGTTGGCAATTTAAGATCTTCGGATTGGCATGACGATCATATGAAAGATCCATCCGCCTATGTTAAAGGTTCAATTATGCCTGCTTATAAGCACTTATACAATAAAGTTGCTGATTTAGAAACTGCTTACGCTGAAGCTTATACTGTCAAAGCGGTATTTAATACTCCTTATGATAAAGAAGGTTTTCCAAAGTTGGGTACTTGGGAAGAAGCGCAAGCTCAAGCAATACAAGAGGCTGAAGTAATTGTTGATAGCGTAAGAGGACAAGATGTCAAAGATGCATTCGCAAAAGGCGAAGTCTTAGAAATCGTTGCTCTAATTGCTTATTTGAACAGTTTAAAGTAGGTGTAATATGAGCATGGACATAATGGGTATGTTAATCAAGTATCAAGCATATGGATATTTTTTCTTAATATTTTTCTTGGTGACGGTACTTTACTGGTACTATTTTCATCTATACAAATCTGAGAAAACGGGAAGAAGAAATTATGAAAAGTATGGCAAGATAGCTTTGGAAGATGAAATCTATAGCAAGCCTATTGAACCTATGCCTATCAAAAAAAGCAAAATTGAACAGCAAAGGGGAGCAAAATGAGCGATCTTTTTGGTTTTAGTAATATCAATGAACTCGCACTAGTAGGCGCTGCGGCGACTATTGTCATCACTTTGATTGTGCTTGCAGTATATTTTAAAAATATTGCCGGCAGTAAAAGTAGCGGCGAGTTATCTGATGGAGCTTGGGACGGCATTAAAGAGTATAAGAACCCGCTTCCTTTAGGGTGGGCTATCTCTTTCTTAGGTCTTGGTATTTGGGCTATCTGGTACATGTATGCAGGTTATCCGTTAAATGCGTATTCGCAAATCGGAGAATACAATGAAGAGGTAGCGGGACACAATGCCAAGTTTGAAGCAAAGTGGCAAAATGTAGACGAAGCTACTTTGATAAGTATGGGTGAGAGTATTTTCTCGGTACAATGTGCTCCGTGTCATGGATTGACGGGCGATGGTATCGATGGTAAAATGGCGGCTGATTTGACAAAATGGGGAACAGAAGCCTCTATCGTTAGTTCCGTATTGCATGGTTCTAAAGGTTTAGGTTATGAACTTATTGAAATGTTGCCCGAACTTGACGGTTTGGTTGAGGGCGAAGGCGATGTTGAGTTAGCTAAAAATTATTTGGTTAAATATTTAGCGCAAACTAAACCATTAACGGCTGATGACGAGAATACAAAAGAGGCTGAAGCAGAAGTGTGGAATAACGTATGCGCAGCTTGTCATAGTGAAGATGGCAAAGGAAACGGTGCTCCTGATTTGACAAATTATGGCAAACCGGAATTTGTAGTAGATGTATTGAATAGAGGCAAAAGCGGTTATATCGGAAATATGCCTCCATTTAATGATGATCGTTTGACTGACATTCAAAAAAGAGCTGTGGGCGCGTATGTGCTTTCACTTCGTCGTTAAGGAGGGAAACAATGGAAAATACAAGCAGACATATTTTTCACATTCACGGAATCACAGGTATGTTAATAGCTACGGTTCTATTGCTTTCAATCTTAGCAGTGTTAACATATCTTGGTATATTGACGCAACAAAGTGTTGCCGATAAGCCTTATGTGATTACAGATCCGCAAAGCATCAAAGCTATTGATGTTGACAATGCGAATCTAAGAGTTGTTAAAGGAGAATAGGCATGGAAAAATTAGTTAGTGCTTTAATAGTATTAGTACTTATAGCAATTGCTGTTTTGATGGCTTACTCTGTCTTAACTCCAAATCATTTAGTTATCGTCTGATGAAATTGGGCGATTTTTTTAAAAGCAGTCGTTTTTTAACGGCTGCTTTTCTTTTTTTTATCCCGTTTTTATTGCAAGCACAAAATTATGTTATCAACAATGAGGATGATATTATAGGACAAAGGGCTACAGATAAGATAAACGAGATGGGCGAAGAGCTTTTTAGAAAAGACGGCATAAGCGTCTATGTATCATTAAATAAAACCGCAAACAATATTTCCGTCAAAGAACATATGAATTTATTTGTCGGCAAACTTGAAGCTCCATATGTGCTTTTGATAATGTTTTCCGAAGATAAAATAATGGATATTATTAGTTCAAGTGAAGATATAGAAAAAAAGTTCAACAAAGATCAAATATTAAGCCCTGTTCCATATCACGGTACAATAAAACCGCTTTTGGCTGTCAAAAAAGATTTGGATAATTTTTCAGCCGCCATATTAAACGGTTATGCCGACGTTGTCGAACAGATAGCAAAAAGTGATAATTTAGAGCTTGAAAGCGCCATAGGAGATGCTAACCGCTATACGCTTGATTATATAAGAGCGATAGTATATACTATGTTTGCAGCGGCTCTCTTTATTTATATATATAGAAAAATAAGGTATCGTCATGCAAAAAAGAAATAATAAAAATTACTGGCCGCATGCAATTCTCATCAGTTTAGGATTGATAGTTTTGGCTTGCATTTATACTATTGTAGAGGCTTTAAAAAATCCTGTCGAGATGGATACTTTTTATCTGCAAAGTTATCAAGAGGTAGATAAAAATTATGATAAAATAAAAGCTTCGCAAGAGAATTTTGAAAAAAAATACGATATCTTTTTTGAAGTTAACGGTGAACAAAACGGCATCTTACATGTAGGAAAAAATAATAATATAAAAATTACTATAAGTGATAAAGAGCAAAACGAGTGCAGTTTGAATGCCGATATTAAATTGCTTTTGACAAAACCTGAAACAAATCAATATAACCAAAATATTACAGAGTCTCAACTTGAAAAATGCGGGTGGTTTTTCTCTGCCATTGATGTAGAGAAAATCGGACGATGGCAATTTCAGACTAAAATAACAATCGGTGAAGATGTTGGGTTTTTTACATATGAGGCAAATACTACGCACGAATAACATCAAGCGCTAAAATTTTAAAAATAGCAACAAATGCTTTTTCTTAAAAGAATACAGCAAGCAGAGTTAAAACTTAACTCACACTTGCGCTTACATATAAGTATGTTCATGTTGATTGCTATTTAAGCCTAAAACAAATCTAAGTAGTTAAAATAATCGCTACTAAAACAAAAGCAGAGTTTATGATAGAGGTTTTTTCTACTGCGCGGCAAGTTAGAGAGTTTTACGAATCGTTTTTAGATAGCAATCAACTCTTAACAAAAGCTATTACTATAGCCGAATTTGAATCAAAAGCGTGGATTGCGTCGAATGCCGTGCAAGCCGACGATGACACAAGAGTGCTTTTAATGCGTGAAGCTTCGGCATTTTCCAATTTTGACAAACTTCATATACCAAAAGAATTTATGGCTTTTTTGCAAAATTCAAATTATATTTTTCGTCTTTTTGAAGAGCTTGCAAATGAAGAGGTTGAGATAGACAAACTCAACTTAAGTGACACTTACGCTGAATTTAGCGAGCATATCACGATACTAAAAGAGCTTTTGGGACGATATTGCATGTTGCTGGAACAAAGAGGTTTATTCGATAAGATAACTCTGCCAAAAATCGCCAAATTAAATACGTCCTATATCACCTCTTTTAAAAAGATCAGAATTCATTTGGAGGGATATCTAAGTCATTTTGAGATAAGACTTTTGAAAAATATTCAAAAGTATTGCAAAGTAGAGATTGTAACGCCTATATCAATATATAATAAAAAAACAGTGCAATGGCTTAGGGAAGAGGGTATCGACACATCGTCCGGTACTCTCATAGAATGTGATTTAAATGAAAACAAGATTATAAGAAGCGAAATTCTTTATCGCTCAAAAGCAAAGATTTTTTATAAATCTTTCTCTTTGAGAGTTTTGCAAGCAGCATTTGTATTTGAGAAAATAGAAGAGTTTGTAAAAAGTGGTGTTTTACCTCAAAACATAGTCGTTGTACTACCTGATGAGAGTTTTGCTCCTATTTTGAAAGAGCTTGATAACTTAAATAATCTGAATTTCGCGATGGGTTTTGAGATGAAATATTTCGGTTATTGTCAAAGATTGCAAGCCATTTTAAAATATATAAAAGACAATGAGATAGAACATATTTGCAGATTTTTTAGACTTGGACTTGAAAAAGATAGTTTTCAAGATTTTCGCGAAAAAACAGATTTACATACCATCATATCGCAGCTTAAAGGTATTATTCGCGAAGATGACCTTAAAGAAGAGAAAAATATAATAGAAAATGAACTTTTCTTGTTTGAAAAGTTTTTGCAAAATGAAATAGAATTAAATTTTGAGCAAGCCGCGACACTGTTTTTGAAAAGAGTAGAGAAAAAAAGCATAGATGACAACAGAGGCGGCAAAGTAACGGTTATGGGCGTATTGGAAAGTCGCGGAGCTAAATATGACGGGGTAATTGTAGTGGATTTTAACGACGACATTGTACCCAGAAGAAGTAACAAAGATATGTTTATCTCTTCGTTGGTGCGCTCAAGATCAAATCTTCCTACTGCTGAAGACAGAGAGAACTTGCAGCGATTTTTTTACGATAGACTTATAAATAACGCCAAAATAGTTGCGATAAGTTGTGTAGAAAATGAGGAGAAACTACCCTCAAGGTTTTTAAAAAGCTTACATGTAAGCACAGAAGAGATATCGGAAGAGTCGTATAAAGAGATTTTATTCAAAGCAAGCCATATTAAAAACAGTATAGAGAAAAGTTTTATTTGCGAGCATGATTTTTTTGCCGAACCGCTCTCTTCAAGCAGGCTCAAAACTTATTTAGAGTGTCCCAGAAAGTACTATCTAAAATATATAAAAGGCTATAAAGAGGCTTTTATGCCGACTGATATATGCGATGCTAGGTCTATGGGGACGTTAATGCATGAAGTATTAAGAGACCTTTTTAAAAATCCGCCGCGTATATTTACGGATTTTAAAAAAGAGGCGAAAAAATTGATTGAGGTAAAGAGGGCAAAAAAGGCACTTTGGGAGATTGAGAGCGATATTTGGCTTTTGAGATTGGAAAGTTTTTTTGTTTTTGAGATGCAAAGATTTAAAAATGGGTGGGAGATTTTCGCGTTAGAGAAAAACAAAAGACGTGAATTTGAAGGATTTAGGATAGAGGGCATTATAGACAGAATAGATAAAAAAGAAGATAAGTATCTGTTATTAGACTATAAAACAGGCAAAATCGCCATAGACGCAACTGAAAAAAAAGCTATGGAGTCGAACGATTTTCAACTTGAGTTTTACTCGCTTTTGTGTGAAAATTTTGGAGATGTAAAAACCGCATTTTATGATTTGAATAAAGCGGAAATAGTAGAGAATGTATATTTTGACAAAAGGAAAGAGAGACTTTTGGAACATTTGCACTTTTTAAAGCAAAATACTATATTTGCGTTTGATAAAACGGAAGATAAAAAAATATGCCGTTTGTGTCAATTTAGCAAACTTTGCAGGAATTGCGTATGAAATTTACCGATAGTTTGGCTTTAAACGCAAGTGCCGGGAGCGGTAAAACATTTGCGCTTAGCATAAGATATATCGCACTTTTGTTAAAAGGTGCTAATGCTTCCGGTATAGTAGCGCTTACATTTACTAAAAAAGCGGCGAACGAAATGCAGCATAGGGTATATCATACGTTGCAAAATTTAGAAACTCACGAAGCGGAATTGGACGAACTTAGCATTATCTTAGAATTAAGCAAAGAGGAGATTTTAAAGAGAAAAAATAAGATTTTGCCCAACTTTCTTGAAACAAATATCAAAATTTCCACTATAGATGCGTTTTTTGGACAGATTTTACGAAAATTTGCCTTACATCTTGGACTTATGCCTGATTTTACGAGTAATTTTACTTATAACGAACAACGTTTTTACGAACTTTTCTTACAAAAAGTAAAAAGTTTTAACGCATATGATTCTCTTTTGTATTTTGTTATATTAGGAGAGAAAAGCTTAAGAGATTTTTTCAAATTTTTATCTTTGATGTATGAAAAAAATAGCGAAATAGATGGGTGGAAATTTGATAGAGTCAAAATGCCAAGCGATAAGAGTGTTCTTGAAATTGCAGACGAGATAAAGCGAAAATTGCAAAGTTTGAATGCGAGTGAAAATGCAGTAAAAACTTTTGATGCTGATAGTTTATCCAAACTTGTCGCAAAAAGTTTTTGGACAAGGGAAAGTCTTGATTATTGGGAATATAAAAAAGTTTATACGATCGAACTTGACGAGATGTTTAGGAGATTGAAAGAGGCGCTGAGGGAATTTTATATCAAAAAAGAGCGCTATTTGATTGGAGAGTTGTTTTTTCTTTTTGCTCTTTACAAAAATACCAGACTTCAAAATGCAAAGCTAACAAACGAACTTTCGTTTGATGATGTTACAAATGCCGTTTATGAACTTTTATGCCATCATATAGATAATGATTTTTTATATTTTAGACTTGATGGAGTGATAGAGCATTTGCTGATAGATGAATTTCAAGATACAAATATCGTGCAATACAAGATTTTAGAGCCGATTATTCGCGAAATCATTTCAGGAATAGGCGTCAAAGAGTTCAGAAGCTTTTTTTACGTGGGAGATACAAAACAATCCATCTATCGCTTTAGAGGCGGCGCAAAAGAGCTTTTTAGCTATATAGTAAAAGTTTTGGACGTACATGTAGACTCTTTAAAGAAAAACTACAGGAGTCAAAGAGCGGTTGTAGAGTTTGTGAATAAAGTTTTTGAAGATAAAATTATAAATTATAAGATGCAAGAAGCGACAAAAGAGGGTGGTTTTGTTGAAGTTGTGGTGAATAACGATATTGCTTTTGGCGTATATGAGAGCGTGCAAATGCTACTTGATTTACATGTGGAAGCAGAAAATATTGCAATCTTATGTGCTGTTAATAGCGATGTTTTATCTATCCAAGAAGCCCTTGAAGAGAGGAATATTCTTACAAGAACAGAAAGTGCGGCGCTTTTGACAGATTCGCCGAATGTTGTGGCTATTATGGAGTTTTTAAAATATCTCTATTTTGAAGATAAGATATTTTGGAATGGATTTGTAACTGTCGTAAGAGAAGAAAAATTGAGTTTTAACCTACAAAATGATATGTTTGGGCGCAATTTTATGGCAATGGTTGGAGAGGATTTTGAAAAATTGCCCAATCTTGACGGTTTTGATAAAAACGATACTCCGCTTCACATCGTAACTTTGTGCGTTAAAAGGTTTGGACTTGACGGCAAAGATGCGGATATCATACATTTTTTGGAAATTGCAAATAGATATGACAATATAGAAAGCTTGCTTTTTTCTTACGATAAAATAGGCGAAAAGTCTTCAAAAGAGCATATAGAGGGCGTGAAAGTTTTGACCGTACATAAATCAAAAGGACTTGAGTTTGCATATGTTATCGTGGCGGATAGGATTCAGCGCGAAAGATCAGGAGGCGATTTGCTACTGTTTGATTATGACGAAATTGAGTTAAAAAATATTTTTGTTTCCATGAGCAAAAGAGAATTTGTAGATAAAAATTATAAGCGCGCAAAAGAAAAAGAGCAAAAATTAGGCAAAGAGGATATGTTAAATCAACTCTACGTCGCTTTTACGCGCGCTAAAAACGGACTCATTGTCGTACAAAAGGAGAAAAATTCATCTTTTGATATATTAAATTTGCAGCAAATGCAAACAGGCGAGGTAACTCCTCTTGCACTGCGTCAAAAAAACGTGCAAAAATCGTTAGAATACGAAGCTTTGGCATTTGGCAAACAAAACGTTGTCGCAGAAAAGGAGAGCGTTGAGGGCAGTTTGGAGAGTTTGCATTTTGGGCTTGCATTGCATTTTACTTTGGAGATGATGGCAAATTTTAGTAAAAACGAGCTTGACAACGGTCTTATTTGCGCTAAAAACAGATATGGGAAATTATTGGACGAAAAGGCTTTTTTATCTATAAAAAATAGAATTTTAAGCTTGATAGAAAATGAAAAATTTCAAAATATCATTAAAGACGGCACGCTTTTCAAAGAACAGCCTTACATGTATGATGGAAAAAGAAAACAGATAGACATATTGGTAGAAAAGAAAGAAGAAAATATAATTATTGATTATAAAAGTTCATTTCTTGCAAAATCCTCACATGTAAAGCAAGTAAACGAATACAAAAATGCGCTTGAAACTATCGGTAAAAAAAGAGTTGAAGCGTATCTTTGCTACTTACATGAGAATGAAGCGGTACTAACTAATTTGCAAGATTTGCTATAAGATAATACAATAATATTTTTGCTTTATATAAACTTAAATTAAGCGTTATATAAGAATTATTTGACTACAATCACTTCTTTTAAAACTCAAAGACAAAGGTCTAATACTATGGGTGCTACTCAAATTTTAAAATCAAGCGAAGTCGTCAGAGACTGGGTTTTGATAGATGCCAAAGGAAAGCGATTTGGACGAGTGTTAACTGAAGCCGCTACAATTTTGCGCGGAAAACACAAACCGTCTTTTACTCCGAATGTTGATTGCGGCGATTTTGTCGTTATTATCAATGCTGACAAAACCGAATTTAGCGGCAAAAAAACGGAAAATAAATTTTATCATAGACATAGCGGATATTTCGGCAGTACAAAGAGTGAAAAACTCGGCGACCTTTTGGTGAAAAATCCGGTTAAATTGTACAAATTAGCGGTACGTGGTATGCTTCCGAAAACGATTTTAGGAAAAGCTATGATTAAAAAACTTAAGATTTATGCAGGCGGCGAACATCCGCATACAGCGCAATTTAGCAAAGTAAAAGGAAAATAGTTATGGCAAAAGCAGTAAAAGTATACGCGACAGGCAAAAGAAAATCAGCCGTTGCTAAAGTATGGGTAAAATCGGGCAAAGGCGCCATAAGTATTAACGGCGTGGATTTAAATAGTTGGCTTGGCGGACACGAAGCTATAAAATTAAAAGTAATCCAACCTCTTCTTTTGACAAAACAAGAGTCGTTGTTGGAAGTTGTCGCAGATATAAAAGGCGGCGGTTATTCCGCGCAAGCAGAAGCTTTAAGGCACGGGATAGCGAAAGCTTTAGCTGCTTTAGACGATGATTTTCGTGCGATTTTAAAACCAAAAGGACTTCTTACAAGAGATTCTCGCGTGGTTGAGAGAAAGAAATTCGGCAGACACAAAGCGCGCCGCAGTCCTCAATTCTCAAAACGTTAATAAGAAAGAGTCAATTTATTGGCTCTTTTTTGGATTTATTTTTTATTAAAACAAAGAGTGTATAATTCCACTTGTCTAAATGACAAACCTCCTTTTTGTAGCATTATAGAAAGTCACGGTGTTTCCTCACATCCTTTAAAATACGCCGTGACTTCATCTATAATGTAAATCCTGCTTTTTTGTTATAATATCGCGATGAAAAAGTTATTTTTTTTAATTTTTATTACCCAATTTCTTTTTTGCTCCTCTTTACATGTAGCGATGAGTGCAAATCCAAGCAGGATAAATCCTATTTTAGCCACTGATACCGTAAGTGGCGAAATATCTTTTTTTATATTCAACAGTTTGCTTACTTACGATGAGAATGCGTCTATCAAATCCGAACTTGCAAAATCGTATGAATTTTTAGATAACAAAACGCTTGTTTTTTATTTGAGAGACGATGTTTTTTGGTCTGATGGACAACGATTTAGCGCAAATGACGTAATTTTTACATACGAGAGTATCTTATCCCCAAATATTTCTACGCCGTATTCAGAAAGCTTTAAACATGTGCAAAAAGTGGAAAAATTGGGTGATTTCATTGTTAAAGTAACTTATAAATATCCCTATTTTAAAGCTCTTGAAACATGGATGATGGGATTGTTGCCCGAACATATTCTGAAAAATGAAAATTCCCTAATGACAAGTGAATTTAATCAAAAGCCAATAGGTACGGGAATGTTTACATTGAAGGATTTTTCAATTTCAAAAGATTTTATATTGCAAGCCAACAAAAAATACTTTTTAGGTTCTCCGAAATTTGACAATATAATTTATCATTTTGTGCCCGACCCATCAACCTCTTTTTTGATGTTAAAATCAGGCGAACTTGATATGGCGGAAATTTCTCCTTTACAACTTAAAAAACAAGTAAACAAAGAATTTACGGATAAGTTTAATATATATGAGGGCATATCGCATAGTTACTCATATGTGGGATTTAACTTAAAACTTCCGAAATTTCAAAATCCATATGTGAGAGAAGCTTTGAGTCTTGCTATCGACAGACAAGCGTTAATAGATATTTTACTTTTCGGCGAAGGTTTTACATGTACAGGACCTTTTTTGCCAGGCACTAATGCTTTTAATGCGAAGATGAAAGCTCCGAAACAAGATATAAAAAAAGCGGTTGAATTGCTAAAAAAAGCGGGATATGATGAGAAAAATCCGTTTGAATTTGAGATTATAACAAATTCCGGACCAAGAGTTTATATAGCGCAAATATTGCAACACCAGTTCAAAAGTGTTGGCGTTAATATGAAGATAAGAGTTATGGAGTGGCAAGCGTTTTTAAATACGGTTATTGCTCCGAGAAAATTTGAAGCTCTTCTGATGGCTTGGTCGCTTGGCATTAAACCGGATGCTTACTCTATTTGGCATAGCGAATCCGATAAAATAGGAGGTTTTAATTTTATAGGGTACAAAAACGAAAAAGTTGATAAACTCATAAAAGAGGCTGAAAAGATAGTCGATGAGGAAGAATTTGGCAAAATTTATAGGGAAATTTTTGAACTCATCGCCAAAGATAACCCTTATCTTTTTTTATATATACCAAAAAATCTTACTGCGGTTAAAAAAAATATATCTCCCATTTACCCATCAATTATAGGAATCACACACAATATTTTAGAATGGAAAAAAGAATAATTTTATTTTAAAAATATTTTGATAAAATAACATTTCTTAAATAAAACATTAAGGATATAGTGATGAAAAAGATAGTTTTTGTCATTGCGGCTTTGGGGATTGCTTTAATGGCTACAGAAGGCAGATACGAAATTACTCCTACTTTTAGCGGTGTTTTACCAGAAGGAAACACCGATCTGAAAAAACAGTTGAGCGTAGGATTAAGAGTAGGTCAATATTTTGATAATGAATTTATCAATAAAGTTGAAAGCGGCGTGGAGTTTACATCCGCTCGTTACGAAGACAAAGGTTCTGGCGCAAGCAAAAGACAAGCGTTGATTACGCGCTATTTTGTACATGCCATCAAAGAGTTTGAAGTTACTAAAGATGCATATTTTTATGCGCTTGCAGGCGTAGGGTATGAAAATATCATGAAAAAAGCAAGATATGGAAACAATGATAGTCCATACGGCAACTATGGCGCTGGTATTAGATACGCGATTACAGATGATTTTTATTTAAGAGCGGAGCTTCGTCACGCTATAAAATTACATAGCGGGCACGGCGATAATAATTTATTTGCAACTTTTGGCATCTCTTATGCTTTAGGACAAAAGGCTAAAACAAACACACTTCCTGCAAATACTAAATTTGAGCCTGTTGCAAGCAAAGTGGTAGAAGAAGAAAAAGTTGAACAACCAAAGAAAGTCGAACAGCCAAAAAAAGAGGATATTAAAACAGTCAAACAAGCATCAGCTCAACCTGTTGTAGCAAAAGCTTTAAAAGAATCTGACAGCGATAATGACGGGGTTATAGACAGTGAAGATTTATGCCCTAATACTCCTTCGGAATTCAAAGTCGATCACACAGGATGTATATATCCAATCACTTTAAAAATTAATTTTGTTTTCAACAAAGCCGATATTCCTGATAATTTTAAACCACAGATAGAATCTGTAGCTAAAATATTAAAAAATGAGACAGCTTATAAAGTTATAATTGAAGGACATACGGATTCAACGGGTTCTGAGGATACAAACTCAAAACTTTCCGAACAAAGAGCCAAAAATGTGGCGGGAGAGCTTGTTCGCTTAGGCGTTGAAAAAGATCGTATAACTACAGAATGGTTTGGCGCTGAAAGACCTGTAGCAAATAATGAAAATGCTGAAGGGCGTGCTGAAAACAGGAGAGTCGAAGCCATTTTTATTAAGCTTTTATAATGGAATTTTTAGGACAAGAACAGATAATCGGACTTATAAGTTCTTACGGACTTCGTGTCATAGGAGCTTTACTCATATTTTTTATAGGCAAAAAAATTGCTTTGTGGCTTTCAAAGGTGTTTGTTAGAGTTATCGGCAAAACATCATTGGACGAGACGACCGCATCATTTTTAAGCAGCGCTGTTTATATGGCGTTGCTTTTTGTGGTCGTACTTGCCGCGCTTGCAAACTTGGGAGTCGAAACAACATCGTTTGTTGCGCTTATCGGCGCAATGGGTCTTGCCATAGGCATGGCTTTAAGAGATTCATTTTCAAGCATAGGCGCCGGACTTTTGATAGTCTTTTTTAAGCCTTTTAAAGTAAAAGATATGATAGAGATTACCGGAGTGCTTGGCACAGTTGAATCTATAAACATTTTTAGTACGGTTTTAAGAACAAATGACAACAAGCAGATAATTATTCCGAACTCGAAAATAGTTGCGAACAATATCATTAACTACTCAAGCAAAAAAGTACGCAGAGTGGATTTGGTATTTGGCATAGGTTATGAAGACGATTTGAGAAAAGCAAAAAGCATTTTGGAAAATATTGCCGCAGCAGAAGAAAGAATACTAAAAAGCCCCACTCCATTAGTAGCTGTTTTGGAGCTTGGTCCAAGCAGTGTAAATTTTGCCGTTAGAGTTTGGGTAAAAAACGACGACTATTGGGACGTGTATTTTTATCTAAATGAAACCGTGAAGCTTAAATTTGACGAAGAGGGAATAACGATACCGTATCCTCAACTGGAAGTTTCACAAAAGAAGTGATATTTGCAAAAACTTCACAAAAGATGCAGCACGAAATGATGGCGGTTGTATTTTTGACATACGAATGCTACATGCAATAAAACCGCAAAAATAAAAACATATTTTAAAACATTCAAAAAATAAAAAATTAAAATGCCCAATGACTTTATTAGTTTTTGAGGATTAGAAGCGTTATAAATTTCTAATTTAACATGATGCAATGGCGGTTTTATAAAAGATTTGCTTGTATATCGATGACAAAGAAAGATTTTTTGAGAAGCAGATTGATGAAATTTGAGATCGATAGGCTAAAGCAACTAAATAACATTGAAGCAATACGTATCATTTAAATAATACCGCAAATATTTTTCATTTTAAACATGCAGCAAAAAGATTGTGTTAAACTATCATTTTTTATTAAAGCGCTTTTACATGTATAAAATCAATACTCACTATTGTTGCTGATAGAGGTGTATTTGCAGGTCAAAGCGTTTTGTATATAAAAATGTTTTTTGTCTTTTGCATGTAAGCGTTTTTAAAATCGGATAGATTAGTAAAATAAAAACCATACATGTAATTTATGAAGTGCACTACATATACTAAAATAAACAGACCGATTTTACGCATAAACGCATAAAAGGTTTGGCGTATTTACATGTATAGGGAAATAACGTTATGAAAACCTTCTGCTTGTTTTCAAAACCGAAATAACCCTACATGTACAGAATGAATAAAGGAGAAAACTTGACTATACTTTTTGATATGGATGGCACACTTATTGATTCAACGCCTGCGATTTTGGAAAGTTTTGACGCAGCGTTTAAAAAAATGAATGTCAAATTTTCCGATTTTGAAAAAATCACTTCCCTTATCGGTTATCCGCTGGATTTAATGTTCGCAAAACTTGGCGTGAAAATGGATAAAACGGATGAGTTTGTGGTGGCGTACAAAGCTCATTATAAAACTGTTGCTAC
This sequence comes from Campylobacteraceae bacterium, assembly GCA_031268335.1. Taxonomy (GTDB): domain Bacteria; phylum Campylobacterota; class Campylobacteria; order Campylobacterales; family Campylobacteraceae; genus JAIRKW01. The sequence goes on along the minus strand of JAIRXG010000011.1, from coordinate 124,234 downwards.
AAAAAAGACCGTTTTGATAGATGGAACAAAAGAGGCTGTAAAAATTGCTTCGACTTTTGCAAATATAGGTATAGTTACTACTAAAACTTCACTTTATACAAAAGAGATACTGAAATATTTTGAGCTTTTGGAATTTTTTAAAGTAGTGGTCGGACGAGAAGACGTCAAAAATCCTAAGCCGCATCCGGAACCCATATTAAGAGCTCTTTCATTGTTAAACGACAATACGAAAAATGCGTGGATTATAGGCGATACGATTTTGGATTTAATGGCGGCAAGAGACGCTAAAATAAACAGCGTAGGAGTATTGTGCGGATATGGTAAAAAAGACGATTTGATGCAGTTTACGGACAATATCGCAAGAAACAGTTTACAGGCAGTAACATTTGTAAGGGACAATTTTAGTAAAATACCCTAAACTCTTCATTTTTTTGAATAATTAAGAAAATAATAGGTAAAATCATCTACTTTTATATGTAAAAATTGATTATAAGGATAACTGTTTATGGCTAAGGTTATGAGAACAATGGACGGCAACGAGGCTGCCGCTTACGCCGCTTACGCATTTACTGAAGTTGCGGGAATATATCCCATCACCCCGTCTTCTCCTATGGCTGATTTTACTGACATATGGGCTGCACAAGGTAAGAAAAATCTTTTCGGAATGCCGGTTAAGGTCGTTGAGATGCAAAGTGAAGGCGGCGCTGCAGGCACTGTACACGGTTCTTTGCAAGCCGGCGCATTGACTACCACTTATACCGCTTCGCAAGGATTGCTTTTAAAAATCCCAAACATGTATAAAATTGCAGGACAATTGCTTCCTGGAGTCATACATGTGAGCGCTAGAACGCTTGCTACACACGCGCTTTCGATTTTTGGAGACCATCAGGATGTTTATGCATGTAGACAGACGGGCTTTGCTATGCTCTCAACAGGTTCCGTACAGCAAGTTATGGACTTAGCGGGCGTTGCGCATCTTAGCGCGATAAAAGGCAGAGTGCCGTTTTTACACTTTTTTGACGGATTTAGAACTTCGCACGAAGTACAAAAGATTGAAGTTATAGATTATGCCGTATTTGATAAGCTTTTGGATAGAGTTGCTCTGCAAGCGTTCAGGGATGATGCTTTATCTCCGGACAATCCTAAAACCAGAGGAAGTGCGCAAAATGACGATATATATTTTCAAGGACGCGAAGCACAAAATGAGATTTACGAAGCGTTGCCTGACATCGTAGCGGAATATATGCGTGAAATTTCCGAAGTTACCGGCAGAGAGTATGCGCCGTTTGTATTTTACGGACACCAAGAGGCTGAAAATATTATAATAGCTATGGGTTCTGCGACGGAGTGTATTAAAGAGGTTATCGACTATTTGAATTCGCAGGGCAAAAAAGCAGGACTTATCATACCTCATCTTTATAGACCTTTTAGTTTAAAATATCTATTTAAAGTTATGCCAAAAACCGTTAAAAAAATAGCTGTTCTTGACAGAACAAAAGAGTCCGGTTCCATAGGCGAACCGCTGTTTTTAGACATTAGAGCCGCATTTTACGGCAAAGAAAACGCACCTTTGATAATAGGCGGCAGATACGGACTTGCTTCAAAAGATGTAAATCCTTCTCATATTTTGGCAGTATTTAAAAATTTAGATGAGAAAAATCCTAAAAACGACTTTACTATAGGCATAACGGACGATGTTACATTTAAATCGCTCGAGCCTGTAAGCGATGTTGATTTGAGCGATGAAGATACAAAAGAGTGTCTTTTCTACGGACTTGGCGCGGACGGAACGGTTGGAGCAAATAAAAGTTCCGTTAAAATTATCGGCGATGAAACCGACATGTATTCGCAAGCTTACTTTGCGTATGACTCTAAAAAATCAGGCGGTTTTACAAGGTCGCATTTGAGATTTGGCAAAAAACCTATCCGCTCAACTTATCTTGTTTCAAATCCGCATTTTGTCGCATGTTCTGTCGCGGCATATTTGGATATTTACGATGTTGTTGACGGCATAAGAAAAAAAGGCACATTTTTGCTGAACTCTATTTGGGACGTGAAAGAGACGATAGAGAGAATTCCAAATAAAGTCAAAAAGATTTTGGCGTGCCAAGAGGCAAATTTTTATATCATTAACGCCACCAAATTGGCGCGCGAAATCGGTCTTGGAAATCGCAGCAATACGATTATGCAATCGGCATTTTTTAAATTAGCCGATATTATTGATTATAAAAAAGCGCAAGAATATATGAAAAAGCAAGCCTATAAAGCTTATGGCAAAAAAGGCGACCAGATAGTTGAGATGAATTATAAAGCCATAGATTTAGGCGCTGAGGGGTTAGTAAAGGTTGACGTTGATCCTGCATGGGCAAATCTTCCTGATGAAAAAGGCTTAAAAAATGACAATTATAAGGGTACGGAATATGTCGAAAAAATAGCTAAACCTGTAAATGCTGCCAGAGGCAATTTACTTGCCGTTTCTTTATTTAAAGGCTATGAAGACGGTTCGATGGAGCACGGCTCAAGCGAATATGAAAAAAGAGGCGTTGGCGTTACCGTTCCAAAATGGATAGAAGAGCATTGTATCCAATGTAATCAATGCGTGTTCGCATGTCCGCATGCAGTTATAAGAGGGTTTTTGATAGATGATGAAGAGTTTAAAGCAGCGCCCGAAGAGGTAAAAAATCACTCTATAGAAGCTAAGGGCAAAGGCGTTGAGGGGCTTAAATACAAAATTCAAGTATCTCCGCTTGATTGTACGGGCTGCGATTTATGTGTAGCGGCATGTCCTACTAAAGAGAAATCCTTAGATATGGTTCCTCTTCAAGAATCGCTTGATGCGCAAGAACAAGTAAATGCGGATTATCTTTTCAAAAAAGTTACCTATAAAGATAATATTTTAAATAAAAACAGCGTAAAGGGTGTGGGTTTTGCTCAACCTCTTTTTGAATTTCACGGCGCGTGTCCGGGATGTGGTGAAACTCCTTATGTAACGCTTGTAACAAGATTATTCGGAGAGAGTATGAGCATAGCTAACGGCACAGGTTGCTCATCTATTTATGGTGCGTCTGCCCCTTCAACGCCGTATCGTAAAAATAGCGACGGCAGAGGACCTTCATGGGCAAATTCGCTTTTTGAAGACAACGCTGAATTTGGTCTTGGTATGAAAGTTGCCACTGAGACAATGAGACACCGCATAATAGATTTAATGCAAAGCGCAAAAGATAAAGTGTCGAGCGAATTGTCATTGTTATTTAAAGAGTGGATTGAGTTTAAAGATGATAGAGTCGAAAGTTTGAAGATTAGAAACGCTCTTGTGCCGCTTTTGGAAAAGAGTACACAAATTGCCGAAGTAAAAGAGATATTAAATCTAAAAATGCATCTCGCCAAACGTTCTCAATGGATAATCGGAGGCGATGGCTGGGCTTACGATATAGGTTACGGCGGACTTGATCATGTGTTGGCAAGCGGCGAGAATGTAAATTTATTAGTGCTTGATACTGAAGTTTATTCCAATACAGGCGGTCAAAGTTCAAAGTCTTCAAGAGCTGGTTCGATAGCGCAGTTTACGGCATCCGGCAAAGCGGTACAAAAGAAAGATTTGGGCTATATAGCTATGACTTATGAAAATATTTATGTTGCGCAAATAAATTCCAACGCGTCTGCAGCACAGACTATCAAAGCTATTGAAGAAGCAGAAAGTTATGATGGAGCATCTTTGATTATAGCTTATTCTCCTTGTATTGCTCATGGTATCAAAGGCGGACTTGGTAAATCCGGCAATCAAGCCGAACTTGCTACAAAATGCGGTTACTGGCCATTATACACATACGATCCCAGACTCAAAAAAGAGGGTAAAAATCCTATCAAAATCACAGGTAAAGAGCCGGACTGGTCTTTGTATGAAGAGTTCTTAAATAATGAAGTAAGATACGCTTCATTGAAGAAGCTAAATCCCGTACATGCAGAGGAGCTTTTCAACCGCAATAGAGAAGATGCAAAACGCAGATACAGGCAGTTAAAGCGTTTGGCACAAGCCGACTACTCAAACGAATTAGGCTGAAAATACAAATTTAAGCGGATTTTAAAATCCGCTTAAATATTCTTAGTCGGTAAAAAGTTATCTTAAAATAAAACATAAAAGATAGTTTGCCAAAGTATTTCCATCATAAAAAGGTTATTTGTTGTGTCAAAATATTGTGTAAAATGGTGATATAGCGCCAATTTTACCTCATAAACATATAAAAAGTTTTGTATAAAATCTGCGCTGAAATTGCTAAATAATCTCAAAATATAAAAAAATTAAATAAAATTTTTCGGATAGATTTTAAAGCGTTTTCAAAGCACTATAAAATCGATATCTAAAGTACTTTAAAACATGCTTTTTGGGATTGATTTTATAAATTTTAAAAGTTTTTTAGGATAAAAATAAAGCTTTTAGGAAGTATAGAAAAGCGCCGAGAGAACAACAAATACAATAGATTTTGCAACCAACTAAGGCAAAAAACACTAAAATTGAAGTCAAAATTCGCAAATATCAAATTATTAATTAAGAAAACTTTTACAAATTAAAAATTTTTGCTATCATTCCAATTAATATTCTCAAGGCAAAGGGTTGCTTTAATGTTTGTCTACTATAGGTCGCATCGTTGAAACTGGTAAAAGATTTTATACAAAATATAGAAAATCACAAAATTTATAATTTTATCCTTGTTACTACGATAGCTTTTATTATAATTATCGGTAACAGTTTCTACTATATCAGAGGGCATTTTAAAGACCTTACAGAACAAAAGATAGCTTTGATTGTAAAAGGTATGGAGCACGAAACTAAAACGTGGCTTTTAGAGCGCGTTACAAACATAGAAAACAGCGTTAAGTTTATTGATGAGATTTATGACGATGAGGTGAAATTAAAGGCTTTCAGCGCTACTTTCATGAAGAGAAACAGAAATTTTGACGCTATACAGTTGCTTATTCCGGATTTGTATCTTTATGTGAACAGTATAAAAATAGACGATTATGTTAAACACTATACGGATTCTTACGGCGAAAGATATTATTATAAAAATGGCGACGAAGAGCTTTGGTATTTAAATTTAAAATGGTTTGCAGACACCAAAAAAGAGATGAAAACCACCATGGAAACAATGCAAGAACACGGGTTTTTGCAAGTAAAGACTATAAACATATGTACGCCCATTAATAGAAATGACGAATTTAAAGGGGTTTATTGCGGAATTATAAAGGCAGACTCTTTGTTCGATAGAATAAGATTATTTGAAATGCCAAAAGGCAGCTATTATATGATAATAGATGAAAAAGGCGATATTTTAAGCGAATTTAACAACAGTATTTTAAGTTTGGAAGAGATAAAAAAGACGTTTAGTGCAAACTTTGCTGATAATTCTACAAAACATATTTATACCGATAACGGTGCTATGATGATTGACAAACTTAAAGATTTCGGATGGTATATAGTTGTTGGTATCAATGAGAATGAGGTTGACGACGAAGCTATGCAAGAGTTTTTGAAACACGCGTTTTTAATACTGATTTTTTTCATTATATTTATAGTTGTGGTGAACGGCTCATACACATTTTTGCATTCTCGCACAAATACAAAAAAAAGAGAATATAAAAGAATGCTCGAATATAGTTCGCGTATGAGTGAGATAGGCGAATTAGTGTCGGCTATCAATCATCAACTTCGCCAGCCGCTTAACTCTTTAGCTCTTATTACAAGCAACACGCTTAAACTGTCATCTCATGATGACTTGGATAAAAAAACGCTTGAGAGCAATCTTAAACTATCTCAAAAATCAATAACTATTATGAATAAAACGATAAATATTTTTCGAAACTTTTATCGTTCCGATAATGCGATAAGCGAATTTTGCCTAAAAGATACCATAGAGAGTGTTTTGCAAGTTGTATACACAAATGCGTCGCAAAAAAATATAACGATTCGCATGTACGATAAAAATATAAAAGGTCTTAAAATAGTCTCTATAGAAAATTTTGTACAACAGGTATTGTTGGTACTTATACAAAACGCTATTGACGCTATAGCTCCTATGGAAGATTTGAAAGAGATTGGCAAGCGCAATATAGAGATAAGATTTGAAGTCCATGAAAAAATTATAGATATGGACATAATCGACTTTGGGCATGGCGTCAAAAAAGGGTCTGAAAAAAATATATTTTCCGTATTTTATAAGTCTCACAAACAGCAAGGTTTTGGTATGGGACTATTTTTTGCAAAAAAATTGGCAAACAAGAAACTTTTAAGCGATATAACATTGGTCAACAATTTCAATCCGACAATTTTTCGTTTCAGCGTTAGGAAAGTATGCAAAGTATAAAAGGGAACAAAATGCGCAAATCGACTTTTGAACTTTTGAGCAACTTTACCATTTTGGTAGTAGAGGACGATAGTGTTGCAAGAGCTATGATGAAACAGGGATTAAAAGAGTATTTCGCTGCATATTATGAGGCTAAAAACGGACTCGAAGGGCTAGAAGTTTTCAAAAAACACAAAATTGATATTATTGTAGTCGATATTCACATGCCGCTTCTTAACGGTTTTGACATGATAAAAGAGGTTTTGTCGTTAAAACCAAAACAACCTTTTATTATCATAACTTCATACGATACGGATACAAATGTGTTAAGCAGCGTACGCACGGGCGCACTTAATTTTTTAAGAAAACCAATAGATATTGAAGATTTACAAATCTCTTTGATGCTGGCGCTCTCTAAAAAGATGAAAAAAAAGCAAGTTAAAATTGCAAATAACGTTTTATTGGATTTTAATAAAGAGATAGTATATAAAGACGATAAGCCACTATTTTTGACAAACGTAAATAATAAAGTCTTTTGGCTTTTGTGTTATAACTTAAACAATCTTGTAAGCTACGAAATGATAGAAGATTATGCGTATGGAGGCAAAAGTATGAACAAAAATACCATACATACCGTAATACTGAGAATCAAAAAGTATCTGGGCAATGTAAATATAGAAAATGTCGCAAACGTCGGATATATTTTGAGAAATAAACCTATACTTTAATCTTTCTGCAAAGATACAAGGAGCAAAAAAGAATTGCAATGATTATAAATATACCCACATGTATTTTTAGTATATTTGTAAAATCATTCAATGATATCATGCTTGGATAAGAAGAGAAAATATCTCCTATTAAGGTATTGGTTCTAAATATACATTTGCCGTTTATTTCCGATATATTGAAAAAACAACTCATAAAATTGGAAAAAGGGTTTCCTTGCACAAAAAACTCTTTCGTTTCCGAAAACTTATATGTTACCCAAAGTATCAAAGAATGCTTGATACCAAAAGCTGCCGCTATAAACCCAAATCCGCATCCAATACCCAAAAATTTTTGAGGATTTACCGCGCAAATAATTCCTGCTAAAAAAATGAGTAAAAATGCAAATCTCAAATGAGTAAAATCGGCGCTTAAAAGTATATTTGCATAATTGTTAAAGATAAAACAACTAAAAAGTACCATAAAGACCAACATACATGTGATAAACATCCAAAATATTCTGCTTTTTTGCGTTGCCACTATATTTTTCAAAAGTGCGACTTTAAAAGTGATATATTTATTCATAATAATAATCCTCTAATTTAAAATATTTTCTAAAATAATTTAATTCTGATACAGTACAAAATGTATTACTGAATATGGTGTTAATGATAGAGTCAATTTCTGACAAAAAAATCTCATTAAAATTAGATGCTGCTTAATTTAAATATATTTTTACATATATTAATGAATTTATACATGTAATATATTCGAATAAATATATAATAGTAAACAGATAAATATAGTATTGTTCTTTTCAAAGAAATATGTTAGAATGCTTTTTTGTATACTTTTAGGGTTGTGGGAATTGAAAATTTTAGTAATTTTTGATAATTGCTATTATAATAAGCGGATTTTCAGCTTTTTTATTTATAATAATCATTATCAAAAAATGATACTCAAAAGGAGAACGTCATGTCTGTACTTGTTATAGGTGCCGACGAAATAAATCCGATAAAAGCAGTGTTGAACAACCTTGGAGCAGATGAGGTTGTGCATTGGGACGCTAGAAAAAAGAGCAGCGTAAATCGGAAAATTATTCCGCAAAACACCGAATGTATCGTGATGTTAACAAGTTTTTTAAATCACAATACTATGAAACTATTCAAATCTCAAGCAAAAAAGCGCAATATTCCTGTGGTTTGTGCAAAAAGAAGCGTAAGTTGTGTGTATAGTGAGTATTGCAAAGTGTTTAATCTAAACAGAGACTATGATTGCGACGAATGTCAAAAGGGTTTTTAAAAAATGCTTTTTGGTTTTGAAAAGATAAATGGGAAATGGGTTGAGAAAATTCCTGCGTTATTTCAACAATTTTCCATCAAAGAGCAACGCGAGTTTTTTATCAATCAATACAACTGTTGCGTAAGTAAAAATGAGAGAATTTTTGTTAAAAACAATTTTTGCTTTTTTACTCTTTTTGAGATTTTTCAAAACAAAATTTTATCGGGATTGGAAGCAAAAAATAGACTTTGCAAGAGTAAGCTTGCGATATTTGATTCGTATTCGGCTCTTTTGATTGCGCTTTTTGTTAAAGGGGATTTTGAGCAGCTAAGAACTACAATAAGAGCAAACGCATTTTTGCCTAAACTTCCTCAGGCAATGTTGATTTTTAGAATATTCTCATCCGAAAATTGCGGAATAATGTTTGATGCGAAGATGCTCTTTGCTGAATTTGTATTGGAGAAAATTGCGCGCAAAAATCCGGATAAAGATGTCTACTTCAAAGATGGTTTAATTGTTGTCGAAAAAAATAACGAGTGTTTGCTTAGTGTAATGCTGTGCTTCAAAAGATTTGATAAAGATAAGATTTATCTCGCAAAAGATGAGATAGATGAGGCTTGGAGAAAGGTTGCAAAAGGCAATATTAAGTCTTTGTATATCGTTTTTCCTAAAAATAACGCGTTTAAGCGTCATATAGAGGTTAAAAACCCATGCTTTGCCGACTCTTTGGTAAAGCTTGTTCCATATACCATTTAATTTTAGGAGATAAAAATGTCAATAGCTATTGTTTACGGAAGTAGCGGCGGCAATACTGAAAGTGTTGCTAAACTTATTCAAAAAAAGCTTGGTAAAGAAGCTGATTTGATAGATATCAGCAAAGCTGATGCGGATAAAATAAACGGTTACGATAAACTGATTTTAGGCACATCCACTTGGTATGAGGGCGAATTGCAAGATGATTGGGATTCGTTTAATAAAGATGCGCTTGAATTTGAAGGTAAGACGGTAGCGCTTTTTGGACTTGGCGATCAAGAAGGTTACGGCGGAGAGTTTTGTAATGGCGTCGGAACTTTGTATCAACTAAGTTTAGAAAAAGGCGCTAAGATAGTAGGAGATAAAAATTCTACCGAAGGATATGGTTTTGAAGATTCGAAAGCTGTGGTAGATGGGAAATTTGTCGGTCTCATCATCGACGAAGACAATCAGAGTGATTTGACTGAGGAGAGAGTTGAAAAATGGGTGGAGAGCATAAAATCAGCTTTTTAGGTTTATGAATTTTAAGGCTAGTTTTGCTTTCAGGCAAAACTGCCTAATCTCTCTTTTGTACATTTTTAAAAGGTTTGTCTGCTTGCTAAATCATATTTATGAAACCGGTGATAAATTTTCGCAAGTTTTTCTTTGTTCTTAAAAAACATTGTTACAAAGAGTGTGAAAATGTACAAAAGAGAGATTAGGAGGTTCAACTCCTCCTCTTTTTCAAATAAATCCAAATAATTCATATCGTATTTAGTTTGAGAGTTACATGCTTATTATTTTCTCTTGATATTTAAGTAAAAATCATACATGTAGGAGTTGTTTTTTGGCATATATTTAGCAAAATAGGATAAAATATATCCTATAAAAGATAGGATGTGAAAAAGCAACAAAATCGTTTGATTGCAACTTATTAAATTTAAACTTTAAGGAGAAAAAATGTCTGTAGCTATAGTTTATGGAAGTACAAAAGGTACAACGGCAAGCGTTGCGGAAATCATAAAAAACAATTTTCAAGAGGCTGATTTGATAAATATCGCCAAAACAACTGCCGATAAATTAAATAGTTATGATGGACTTATTATAGGCACGTCCACATATTATGACGGTCAATTGCAAGATGATTGGGAAGCGTTTGATAAAGAAGCTCTTGAGCTGAATGGCAAGAGAGTAGCTTTTTTTGGTGTCGGAAATCAAAAAAGACATAGTGAAACATTTAATGACGGCATAGGTATTTTATATGAACTTGGCGTAAAAAAAGGCGCTAAGATAGTAGGAGACAAAAACCCTATCGACAATTACGCTTTTGAGGCTTCAAGGGCAGTAGTAGATAGTAAATTTATAGGGCTTATCATAGACAAAGAGGTCGAGTGCGATTTATTAAAAGATAGCGTTACAAAGTGGACAAATTTGATAAAAAACGACTTTAAATAGATAATTTTTCGGAAGGTGGTTTTCCTTCCGAAAGTCTAATCCTCCACAAAGGTTATTAATAGATTTGCGTCTACTATTTGCGCTATTTTTGAAGCCGTGCTACCGAATATTATAGGATTTAATCCGGCCATATTTCTTGAAGCTAAAACCATCAATGTATATTCGTTTTCCTGCGCATATTTTTTGATGGCCTCAGAAACGCTCTCTTCCACTTCCAACACTACAGTAGGTGCATCTGTTCTATTTTTTCTGAACTCTTTGAGTTGCTTTTCCGTCTCTTCTTGCATGTATTCCACAGAATAAGCCGCAAGCGTGGTATAAGGCGTTGCTATTTCGCCAAAAGCCGACGTATCAGCGTAAACATATGAAACCGGCGCGTTTGATTTTAAAAATTTTTTGACCGTAGAAGCGCTCATAGTATAATCGCCAAGGTCTGTTGGAATCAGTATTTTATTATCAAGAGGTTTACCTCTTGCTATAAATACCGGAGCTCCTATTCTTTCAAGCACTTTTTTGACAGTTGAGCCCAGATATAAAACGGCATGTGATTTGCTCATGTTTCCGAGTACGACAAGATCGGCGTTTTTCTCTTTTACTGTTTTTAAGATGAGTTCCCAACCGCTTGATATGTTTACGACAATATCGTTGTTGTCCATATCGGTTATTTTTTTAACGGAGTTTTGAAGCTCTTCTTCGATTTTGACTATATCCGTATTTTTGCCTAAAAATCTTGAAACTACCGCATGTACATACGTTACTTTTGCGCCGGTTCTTTTGCGCAACTCTTCGCTCTTTTGCACTACATGTAGATCACTTTCGTGCATGGCCAAAGCCGCTACAATCTGTTTCATATGGACTCCTTGTTTTATTCTGATTTTAGTATATCGAAAAGTAAGATAAACATAACTTTTTTGATATAATTCTTTTAAATTTTATAAAAAAATGTGAAAATAGGGGACAATATGCCACTTCTTGACAGCTTTAAAGTTGATCATACAAAAATGACGGCGCCAGCGGTTAGAATAGCAAAAACGATGAAAACTCCAAGCGGAGATGAAATTACTGTTTTTGATTTACGTTTTTGCAAACCCAATAAAGAGATATTAAGCCCAAAAGGCATTCATACGTTGGAACATCTTTTTGCGGGATTTTTAAGACAACATCTTAATGATGATAACGTAGAAGTGATAGATGTTTCACCCATGGGTTGCAGAACGGGATTTTATATGAGCCTTATAGGAAGCCCAAAAGAGAAAGACGTAGCGATAGCGTGGGAAGCTGCGATGAAAGATATCTTGAGAGTTAAACGAAAAAAAGATATTCCCGAGCTTAATATTTATCAGTGCGGTACATATAAGCTGCACTCTTTAAAACAAGCCAAAAAGATAGCGAAACAAGTGCTTGAAAACGGCGTTGGAATAATGAAAAATAAAGATATCACGCTGAAACTTTGATAAATACGCGCTAAATTACTCAAAGTAAAATTTTTTACGTTTAAAAATAAGTTTTGTCTATAGCAGCAGTCTTTTTTAAAGCTAACAAATGTATTATGCGTGACCGTTAGAAAATTAAAACTTCAAAAGATATCAAAACAAAACTTTTACGCCTTACTTTAATATCAATGCCACATATAAAATTTTTTGTTCTCAAAACTTTATATGTAAGAGTTATAATATTTAATACATGTAAGGGTATAGAAATTTTTAAAACAATTTTTATATCATTTGTAGTCGTATTTATCTGCGTTTCATAAATAAATTAACCTATTTTTTTATATCATAATTTTAAACCTAAAAGTTATTACTCAAATCGTATTTTTAAATAACTTTCTTTATGATAGCAGCCATTATGTTGCCAAATTTATGTGTTGGGCTAAATAAAGAAGCGCATTTTTTCACAATTGGCTTTTTGGAATCAATAAAAAACTTATAGGGATCTCTTCTGAATTTAGCAAGTTTTTTGTGTTTTATATTTTCTTTTATTGCTGTCAAACTATCTTGATTACTCTTTGCCTGTATATTTGCAATGGGTAAGAATATTTTCAATTTATCGTTTGTTACTGTCTGATAATACGCCTTAGCACCTTGCTTCCATTTTGAAAGTTCTATAAGATTATTTGCAATAGCATCGTTGATTGGAGTGTTAGAACTAGCAATTAACATAACAGAACCTCCTCCAAAATTATTTTCAACTTCAAAATTCAAAAACATACCAGCATCAATTTTTGTTGGATTGGAAGCAAATTTAAACATCAATCCCGATGATAATTTTGGTGAAAACTCAAAATCAAACCTATAATTGTTAAACCTTTCTGTAATTAAACGTGCGAAATCCTCCGCTCCTCTATGTATTGCCATGGTAAGATAACGACGACGAATTTCTTCTTGTGCATTCATAAAATTCATTTTATAGCCGTTTTTTTCTAAAGATACGGATAGTAAACTGCCTTCCGGTGAACTCAAAGCAGACTCAAATATAAAAACATGATCGTTTAATTGATTTCGTATGCCGATGCGATGATCATCCAAGTTGCCCAAAAAACCTTCAAAAATGTCATTCTTGAAAAAATCGCGGGATTGATGATGGGTTAAAAAATAAAATCCACCAAGACTATTAATATCTAAAATTTTTTTTAAATACAGCTGCATTGAACCGCTATATCCAATGTCAACAACGGCCGCTTTATTTTTCTTGCTTGCCTTAATAAAACCGACCGAATTAAGATATTTTACATATCCTTTTTTTTCTTGCTTCGCATTTTGCAATATAATATCGCACAAATTATCAAGCAGTTTTTTTAATTTAGCTTGTTCGTGATATGGACTAACAATATGATTTTTGGAAAAATTACATTTTTTGGCAATATTTTCTATTGTCGGATTCCAAATCAAACCAAATCTATTTTCTAAAAATGCCGATAACGGTCTTGCATTAAAATTTTGCGATGCAAGTTCGTATATGCACTCTTTGCTTTTAATTGCAGCAACCATCGTAGTGCGCCTAGAACTATACAGGTAATGTGATTTTATGGGGGGGGGGGGGGTAAAGACGTGCCGTCTATATTTTTATAAAAATGGTCATATGCTTTTTTTAATATCCATCCGTCTCGAGATAAAAAATATAGGTCCGTTAATCCATGAAAACACACTCTTCTATGTAGCCATTGGGCAAATCCTAAAATGAGCGGTCCAATTACTTGATAACCATAAATATAAGGATCCGCAAAAAAGAAAGAATCTTTGTTGATTTTATTCCAACATGCAGAATAAAATTTATTTGCAAAAATGCCGTTGATTAGCGATGATGAAATAGCACCTTGATTATGAACCGACATCATAATACCGCCCACAAGAGATCTTTTATAATTATCTATAGCTTTTGGAAAAATATAAACATTTATTCCATATTTCTTAGCCATTTTTCCATCGGCATACTCGTTATCTCCAACATGCAATACTCTTTCAGGATCAATTTTATATATAGTGTTTACTTTATGTAAAAACTTGGGGAAGATACTTCCATTGTGTTTGCGCATTTTTGTTTCCGATGAAACAAAAACTTCATTATAATTTGTTACCCCTATTTTTGCTAAAATACTATGTATTGTAGCTTGTGACAAATAAGTATCCGTAATAATAAATTGTCCCTTAGAGAGAAATTTTGAAAAATTATACTCTCTTATCATTTTTTTCTTTGGTTGAACAAGTGATAATTCCGCATTAATTTCTATATTTTTTATAACTTCTATCTCTTTATTTTTTAAACCTGTTATTTCTGCCATTTTTTCATATATTTGTTCTAAAGTCACCTCAAATTCACCATAAGTTTGCCGTCTTATATCAGCCTCAGCTTGCCGTCTAAAATAATGAAATTTGAAATTTTTGTTTTTTAAAAACTCTTGTACCTTTGGTTCTATAAATAAAAACAGCTCATGTGGTTCGCAAAAATCTCTTTCGGCCAGAGTGTCAAATAAATCAAAAGAAATAACTATATTTTCTGACATGCCAATACGCAAATGATCTATGCTGATATCTTTGGAGAAGTCTTTCATTGTTTGTTTTAGAAGCCATACCCTAGAATGTTCTACAAGCATTATTTGCATCTCTTCAACATTTTTCTTTTTTGGTAAATTTAGTATTGTACCGTCCAAATATGCTTTATGCATTAAGCATAATATGTTGTAATATTTGTTGCCGTTAAAAATATGTGTTTTATACCCAAAATTAAAGTAAGCCATTGAGTTATATAAAAAATTATCTTTATTGGAGTCATATAATTGCAAAATTCCCGCTATAAAATTATCTATTTTTGAAGAGTATGCAAATGGCGAAACATGAGAATTGCCAAATGAAAAATACGGTTTTCGCCATAATGCAGCTTGATAAGCAACCGAAGACGATACCGAAGCAACGCCGTCAACGTACGGAATAAGAAATTGTGAAACATCAGGATAATTTTTTGTATTGTCAAAAAGTAGAAAGTTAGGATAATTATTTCTCAGATGCTGTATTTGTTCACTAGTAAATTGCTTTTTATATCCATGTTCTGTTGCTAAAACACATACATTTTGCGGTGTATTTTTCAATATATATTCAATCATATCAAATTGGGTTTTATGGAAAGAACATGCATCGTGTGCAAAATAACCGTCAATTTGGCATGCTACTAATAAAATCGCATCAAATTTAGAGTGTAAATCGTCAATAAAAGATTTAAATGGAGAATGTTGAGCAATAGCTTTCATCATTACTCTCCTAAATCTAAATAAAACTTCTTTCTCATCGTTTGTCAACGTTTCCAAATTAAGCTTATCTGCAAAAAATATTTGTGAAGAATTCATAAAAATACCTCTGGGATCAATCGTTGCTAAGCTTGGAAAGGGCGCTCTGGAAAAGGCTCCAAACATTTCATTTAAAATCAATGTGTTGGGAAAAGTACTTTTTAAAAATGGTATTGGCGATTCATACGCAATAATGATATCAGGAATAAAGCCTTGAGTTTTTTTGAGAATCAAATTCGACATATTATCATTTAAGGTTTTATCCTTGCCCAATGTCCAATTAATTGATACGGATAAACGATCCTGATAGATATTGTTAATTTCCAAATCGCTGATTAAAATAAACTCAAAGTCGCTAACATCAATATTTGCACTTTGAAGCCGGTTAAAAATATTTTTATTGACAATAAATTTGATTATCAGATCATTTTTTGCCTCTTTTAAGTTTTTGGCTTGCGGTAAAAGTATACTCTTTATAGTGGCGAATCTAAAAAGCGAATCATTCATTTCTGAGGCAGGCTCAAGATAATATAAAATACTTTTCATAAAAATTATAATTTCTCCTAACTTATTTGAATAATATTTATTACAAATTTACGATGTGTTTTAATATCAAAATATTATATTAATAAGTCTAAAATAAAGCTTTAATTATTCGTTGTTATATCCTATTAGTTTGGTTTTATATTTAATATGATGCTATTGCCAATATATTTGTTCTAATACATGAAAAGTATAAAAAGTAGCATAATTTTGCATTTTAAGTCTTTGTTTTGAAATTTTTTGTCTAAACTATAAAACATATTTATTTTTTGCCATTCAAAAAGAGACTAAACTGCCAAGGATATTGCTACAAAACTAAAAGGTGAAGTGTATTTGCATTTTATTTTTGAAGTTTACGTCAAAAAACCAATATTGACTTTTACTATACATGTACAGCTTATAGTTGGATAAAGTGAGTTTTACTTAAAATGATTTTATTTTCACAATACAACCTTCAAAGTAAAAATAATAAAAAGTTTTATCTCCTAAACTCCAGTTTTTTACCAAATCCTAAGCGATTATCTGTAAGCTTTGCATAACTTATCTCTAATTCCCATAAAGACGGTATAAGAGTAACTGCAAACGGATATGATAGAAAATAAGCTTTTTTAGCTTTTAAAGAGGCTTTTTTTACTACTCCTTCAAATTGTAATCCTTGTATTAAACCTATCTCTTTTGTTTCAAGCGCTATTGTGCCGCTTACAAATGGATTTTTTATGATATTTTGCATGTGACGGGTTTTTTTATCGGAAGCAAAGACAAATGTATTGATATTTTCTAAAAACAGGTAAAAACAACTGGCAGACCAAGTTTTTTCATTTTCACAAGAGCTTACATGTAAGACATGATGTTCTTCTATGAATTTTATAAACTCTTTATTCATGAGAATAGTTGCGCAGTCATTTTAGATTTTATCTTGTAAGTTTTTTTCTCTGATTACGCGAAACAATTTCAAAAGCGATATAAAAAATGTGGTGATGGCAGGTCCTAATATCATTCCCCAAAAACCAAATGACGCAAGTCCTGCTATGATAGAGAAAAATATCAAAAGCGTATTAAAATATACGGGGGTTTTCAAAAGCATTTTGTTTACATACTTGATAATGAGAGGTTTTACGAAATTATCTACCGCGCCTATGCCGACAAAAGAGTACAGAGCGATTACTATCGCCGACGTCGTATCGCCGTTTGAAAATTCTATTAATGATAAAGGAAGCCATACAAGCATACCACCTACTATTGGAATCAAAGAAGCAAAACCATACAGTATGCCGAGCATTAGTCCATTATATCCGTAAGCCATACCTATAAAAGCAAATAAGACTCCTTCCAAGATAGCCGTTAAAATGATAGAGTAAAATACAACGCTCATAACATTTGCCACTTCGGAAAATACACTATCAGACTCTTCGGGGTTCATTGGTATTATACTTCTAAAATATGTGCTTAAATTTTTGCCGTAGTATGTCGCGAAAAAAAAGAATATGATAATTAAAGCCATATCCTTCAAAAAACCTGCGCTCATTTTACCGACAAAACCGGCGTAAGATACTGCTTTGGCTGTTATTGCCGCTTTGTCCAAATTTACAAAATATCCGTCTACATCGGGTTCTAAAAAACTTAACGATTGCGGCAAAGAGAGTTTTATATTTGATAGAAAAGTTACTGTTTTTTCTATCAAATCGTCATTTACATGTATAAGCAAGTCCGTAAGAGTACTAGCTGCATATCCTATTGGTGCGAAAAATAGCAAGAGCAATACTAAAGTTGTTAAAATCGCCGACAACATTGGGATTTTTACAAATCTTTGGATGAAAATGTTGATGCTGCTCATAGCTACAGCTAAAAGCGAAGCTATCGTAATGTCAAGCAAAAATGGGGAGTATAGTTTGACCATTCCATAAAGCGTCAAAACAAAAACGACCAAAATAAAAAAACGATTATTGTTAGCGTTCATTTGTATCCTTAAAAAGTCCGGCATTTAAAGGCGAGAGCTTAAAAAGCTCATAGCATTTTGGAGTGGCTATCCTGCCGCGTGCCGTTCTTTCAATATATCCTGTGGCTATCAGATAAGGCTCTATCACGTCTTCTACTGTTCCCTCATCTTCACTCAGAGCCGCCGCTATAGTATTTAAACCTATCGGTCGACCTTTTGCATTAAGCAGAGTCTGTAAAAATTTTATATCCATTTCATCAAAACCCTGTTCATCTACGCCGAGTTCGTCAAGCCCGTACTTTGCGCGCTCTTTTGAGATAAAGTCTTCATTGTGTATTTGTGCAAAATCGCGTATACGCTTCAACAATCTCAAAGCGATTCTCGGCGTTCCTCTGCATCTTTTCGCCATCTCTTGCGCGGCATCTTCTTTGCATGTGGAATTAAGTTTGAGAGAAGCTTTTTGGATTATTTTACTAAGTTCGCCGTACGAATAAAATTGCAGTCTAAAATGCATACCAAATCTGTCTCTTAAGGGCGAGCTTATCATGCCAGCTCTGGTTGTGGCGCCTATGAGTGTAAAACGCGGCAAGTCTATCTTGATAGTTTGTGCAGCAGGTCCGCTTCCTATGATAATATCAAGCCTGAAATCTTCCATGGCCGGATACAAAATCTCTTCAATGGCGGATGATAATCTGTGAATCTCGTCAATAAACAGTATGTCGCCTTCTTGAAGATTCGTCAAAATTGCTGCCAAATCACCGCTTTTTTCTATCATTGGGGCGGCTGTTATTTTGATATTTGTATTCATTTCAGCTGCTATTAAGTATGCCAACGTAGTTTTGCCAAGTCCTGGGGGTCCGAAAAAAAGCACATGATCTAAACTCTCCCCCCTTTTTTTAGACGCTTCTATAAACACTTGAAGATTTTTTTTGATTTTATCTTGTCCGATATAGTCATTCCAAGATTTTGGACGCAGCGAGTTTTCATACTCGTTGTCAAATTTTATTTTTTCTATTTCGACGACTCTTTCCATGTTTTACTCAATAAATAAAATTATCATCAGGAAATTCCCCGCACTTGACGTCTTTTGCATATCGCTCAACTGCTTTTTTGACTAAATCAGCGCCGTTTAAATAACGTTTCACAAATTTTGGCTTAAACTCTTCAAAAAATCCCAACATATCGCTCCAAACAAGTACTTGTCCATCCATATGTTTGCCTGCTCCTATTCCTATCGTTGGTATTTTTACAGCCTCAGTTATAGCTCTTCCTGCTTCTTCTTTTACTCCTTCGACAACTATACAAAAAGCCCCGGCATCTTCAATGGCGCGCGCATCGTCAATTAATTTTTGAATATCTTCGCCGTCTTTGCCTTTAATTTTGAAACCGCCTTCGCTTCTGGCAAATTGCGGCATAAGTCCAATGTGTCCTACAACCGCTATTGAGTTGCTTGTCAAAGTTTTCACGATATGCGCTCTCTCTTTTCCGCCCTCTATTTTGACGGCGTGAGCGCTTGTCTGCTTGTAAATTTTGGAAGCATTTTCTAAAGCCATTTTTTCATCCGTGCAAGAAGCAAACGGCATGTCCGTAACGACAAATGTATTTTTTGCTCCCATCAAAACGGCTTTTGTGTGATAAACCATCATATCCATATCCGCGCTTAGCGTATCTTTTTGTCCGTTAAAACTGTTATTTAAACTATCTCCAACTAATATCATGTCAACTTTTTCGTCAAATAAGGAGGCAAAAAGAGCATCATAAGCGGTAATCATAACAAGCTTTTCATTATTTTTTGCATTTTTTATAGAAGTTATAGTTTTCATTGCAAAATTATCCTTTGTATTTATTAACAAAATCATATTTAAAATGCTACAATTATATCCATAAAAAACAGCAAAAGAGTTGAAACCTTAAAACTACATGTAAGCAAACGGAGATAAATTGAAACAGTTAGTTGCATATATAACAGCGGGATATCCTGATGTGAATTTTAGTATTGATACGGCTTTAGCGCTCAAAGATGCCGGAGTGGATATAATAGAGCTCGGAGTCCCGTTTTCAGACCCTGCAGCTGATGGGGCAGTGATAGAAGAGGCAAATTTAAGAGCTTTGCAAAACGGTTTTAAAATGGAGCAGCTTTTTGAGATTTCAAAAGAGATTGCGCCTAAAATTCCTACATTTTGGATGGGGTATTTTAATCCTTTTTATCACAAAGGAGTTGATTATTTTGCCGCAAAAGCAAGGGAGTACGGAGTGAATGGATTTATAATTCCGGATTTGCCTTTTGAAGAAGCGGCGCCATACAAACATCTTTTAGAAGGAATGGGGTTAAATCTCGTTGATTTTATAGCTCCTACGCACCCAAAAGAGAGGATAAAAAAAATTGTTAAAGACTCTTTGGGATTTATCTATCTTGTAGCTTATGCCGGCATAACTGGAAGCGGCGCAAAAGAGGATTTGAGCGAAATCATTAAAATTATAAAAGATTATACAAACACGCCTGTATTCGTGGGTTTTGGCGTGAATGAGAAGAGTGCAAAAGCTAAAGCCAAAGGCGTTGACGGGGTTATTGTAGGAAGCGCGTTTATAAAAATACTTTTGGACGATAGCTTGACTAAAACGCAAAAAATAGATAGAATTTCCTTTCTCGCCCGCAATATTAAAGAGACAATCAACGAATAGAACGGGTTTATGGGAGTGACTTGGCTTCGACAGGAGCAGGTTTAGCTTGATTGCATGTCGCTTTGAGCAAAGCGTAAAAAGTTCACTAAATTTAGACGCAAATAATAAAAATTTCGCTCCCGCTTACGCTAAAATAGCGTAAGTTTAATCCTTAAAGGGAGGCTTCGCACCGTGGATGCTATCTAAACGGATTTCGCGAGGCTCGAAAAACAGATAGCTTGATTTGGTGTGTAGCCGTTGCCAAATTGAAATTTAGGCTTGCGCTTTTTTGTAATTTTCGCGGATTGAACGAAACAAAAGCAAAGTTAAAATCAATCCTTCTAAACATGTAGACGTTAAGATAAAGCTTGTTTTTGGACAGGGGTTCAATTCCCCTCACTTCCACCATAATGTTTATGTTCTTTAAGAGCGCTTTTTAATAGTAATTAAATCAAATAGTTTTCATTCATATTTTTTAAAAAAATAAAAAATGCAATAATATTAATAACAAATATTATTTTATTTATCTGTACCTGTTTTATTTACGATAATATTAGAATAAAGAATGATAAATTAAGTTTTTGAAAGAGTCTTATTAGCTTAAATATATTTGTAATAAATAATTTTTAATTATAAACTCAAAAAGATATCTTTTATGGTATAATCCACAAAAATAAAAATAGGAACTTAAAATTGAGAAAAGCGTTTACACTTATGGAGCTCATGATAGTCATTATGATTTTAGGGCTTCTTACGGCTATTGTTGTGCCCAATCTTGTCGGTCAAAGCGAGAGGGCAAGGAGAGATTTGGTTTGCATACAAATGAAAACCATCGGAGAATCGCTCAATATGTTTAGAGCAGATTTCGGAAGCTATCCGCAACTAGAAGAGGGGATCAATGCTCTCATAAAAAATCCGGATACCTCAAAGTACAAAAATTATCCAAACGGCGGATATCTTTCTGCCCAATCCGCACCAAAAGATTCTTGGGGGACAGAGTATATATATATAATTGATAATGAGGTTTTTGACATCATTTCTTTAGCCAGAGATAAAAAAGAGGGTGGAAGCGGTGATGATGCGGATATATATTTTAGCAAATGCCAAGAATAAGAGGTGCGTTTACGCTTTTTGAATTACTATTGGTTTTGCTGCTAATAGTAATTTCATATGGTTTGTTTGCTCAGAATTTTTCTGTAAAATCCCTTGAAGAAGAGTCGGTAAAGTTGGAAAAATTAAATTTGTATCTTGCCAAAATTGGTGGAGATAAAAATCTTATCTCTTTAAGATGTATCGATAATTGCAACGAATGCAGACTTTTAGTAAACGGCAAAGATATAAATACGACGCTCAATATTTTCGAAAAGGATAATGCCGTAAATGCGTATTATTACGACGGCAGAAGACTGGAAAAATTAGTATTTGACGATTATTACATAAATGAATATAAAAGAGAGAAGGTTTGCTTCAGACTGGACGTTTATCCGAACGGCAGCAGCGACGAATTGGTATTGGAATATAAAAGAAAAGCTTATCTGTTTGAAAATTACATAGAAGATGGAAGGGTGTTTGATAGCATAGCAAGTGCGCAAGATTTCTTGGAAAAGTATCAGCTTGAAGCAAGGGGACGATAAATTTGATATTTAAATATTCTGGAATAGACGGATCGGGCAAGAAAGTAAGTTCAAAAATAGAAGCTTTGGATTTGGATGATGCAAAACGCAGGTTAAAAGCTCAGAATATTATTTACAAAAAGCTTAAAGAAGATAGTTTTACGCTTTTGAGCAAAATTACTTTAAAAAGAAGATACAAAATGTCTTCTGGCGAACTTGCTGTGTTTAGTCGCGACATAAGTATATATTTAAAATCCGGAATATCTTTGGTGGATGCCGTGGCACTTTCTTCAAATCAATACGCTAAAAATAAAAAAATGCTACTTTTTTTAAGAAGCATAAAAACGGCGTTGGACGAGGGGAAGAATTTTTATTTTGCGCTTGAAAACCAAAATGTTGTAATTTTGCCAAATTTTTATAAACAATCTATAAAAGTATCGGAAGATAGCGGTATATTGACCGATATATTGCTGGAATTATCGCGTTTTCTAAGAGAACAAGAGAGATTGGAAAAGCAGGTGCAAAATGCGTTTGCATATCCTGTTTTTATATTGATAGTTTCTTGTTTTATGGTGGGTTTTATGGTAACTTATATAGTTCCCAAAATCAGTTCCATATTTGAACAAATGGATCAAGAGTTACCGAAAATTACGCAAGTAATAATATCCATAGGAAATTGGATGTCGAGCAATTGGCTTTATCTTGCCGTAGGATTGTTCTTATTCGTTTTTATCTTTAAATTTATTCTAAAAACAAGTCCGAAAACGAAATACAGAGTTGATTTGCTGATGTTAAAAATGCCGTTTTTTGGTAAAATCATACAATCCTCTGAACTTGGACGATTTACGTATGTTGCTTCTGTTTTGATTAGATCTGGCGTGCCTTTTGTTAAAACGGTGAGGCTTGGCGCCGGTATTTTGAAAAATAGCGTTATTGCCGATGTGTTTGAAAAAGCTTCGCTCAAAGTCGTGGAGGGTTCGCGTCTTTCGGCTGCGCTTGTAAAAAGCGGTTTTGAGTCGGATAACTCTTTTGTGCAAGCCATTACATTAGGAGAAGAGACGAGCGAAGTTGCGATAGTTTTGCAAAATATGTCAGAGCTCTATTTTGAAGAAAATAAAGATAAAATAGCGCTTTTTTTGTCTTTATTGGAGCCTATGTTGATGTTGGTTGTGGGCGGAATTATCGGACTTATAGTAACTTCAATGTTGCTTCCAATATTTTCTATAAATGTTTCGTGAACCTTACATGTATGGGTTAGGCAAAAAAGGCATCGTATTACTTACTACGGTAGGACTTATTTTAATGCTTTCATTGCTTATTTTAAAAAGCGTGGATGTTTCTCAAAAATATTTTGAAAGAGCAAACGAAAGAAATTTGCTTGTACAGCTCGATAAGAGTTTTCTTGACGTTTTGGCAATTTTGCAAAAAAGCTCGCAAAATATAAGGGATGCTCAAAGTCTCTCCACTATAATCGGACTTCCTATAATACTTAATACCGATAGCGGAGATATAAATGTTATGATGGATATATCTTCTGCTGGCGGCGTTATAAATATTAATAATCTCATTTCAAACGATAACAGAATTAACGAGCCTTTGTATAATTTTTTGCAGAGTCTTTTGTACGAATACAGGGTTATAAATTCAAATTTTTTTTTATCTATATTGCTTGATGCCATAGATATAGATAAAAACGAAAGAACATATGCCAGCGAAGCGTCTTTGCAAAATTATAAATTTAGTGATGGAGGTATAGACTCAAAAGAGTCGTTCAACTATCTTTTGGACTATTTTGTAGCAAATGGCGGAGATGCTAGAATATATGATATTCCGTGGGAAGACGTTATAGGTTTTGTTGGCATAAGTATAGATTTTAATTATATAAAAGAACCTTTGTTTACTTTAATAAAAAAAGAGTATAATTTGCATTCATTAAACCAAGATGAAATTGTAAGCTCTTACGACGAACTGATGATTTCATCAAGCGACAGGGAGAAGCTTACAAATTTAGGTATTGGGTTTTTTTCACCCAAGATACTTTGCAGTATGAGTTTTTTTTATTTAGGACAGACAAAGTTGCTTAATTTTTTGTATGACATAAGATCAGAAAAGGTGGATTATGTTGAAACGATTTTTTGATATTTTGCGCGATAAAGCAGCATTATTGATAGATGCTTTAAAGCAACAGTATTATAAGAGGTTCGGCAAGGCTTATGGCTATAAAATAATCTTTGTAGATACGCAACATGTGACGACGAGCGATTCGGATATATTTGATATTGTTTTGTCTCCGAAGTATTATTGGACGAAGATGGAAGAACTTCCTGTGAAATATGCTTTTCAAGCAAAAGAGTATGCTCCTTCAGTATTCGATGGTTTTATTCCTAAGGGCGATTACTCTTATAAGGCCATAAAACAAGACGGTAAATTTTTGCTTTTTGCGTATGATGCTAAAGATATACTGGAGAGGTTAGAATCTCTTGGCATTAAACCCTCACATGTACGCAATACATATTTTGCACAGACAGAGTTTGCAAATTATCCTTTAGCTATTAAGGTGGACAATGAGAACAGTTTGATAACGCATAATGAGAAAGTTATAAAAATGCCGCTTTCATTGGCAAAAGAGCATGTAAGCATGAATGAGGTTTTGCAAACGCTAAAACCTTCAAAAAATATAATTAAACTTGGAAAATTTAACCGTTTTTATGAAAAACAAGGCGCGCTCAAAGGTATTATATATGTTTTGGCGATTTTAATAGCAATTTTCTTAGGAGAGTTATTGTATCTTTCACACTTGTTAAGTTCTCAAGAAAATAGAAAAGATGAAATCTTAAAACAGTACTCTCTACCATCAACGGAAATTCAATTAAATGCACTTTTAAAACAGCAGGAGAAGACGAACAAGCAACAAAGCGTCATTAGGGAAAATATGAGTAAAATTTTTGGGTTCTCACTTTTACAAAATGAATATTTCAAAAACATAGAGGTAAATCAGATGCAAATTTCTATAGTATTGCATGTAAATGATAAAAGTAGATCAGCTGTCGTTAGGGACTATTTTCAAAAGTCTTTTATCATATATGAATTTACGGATGATACCGATGATATCAAGATAAAGTTGCGCTATGAATAAAGTAAATCCTTTAATTTTAATATCGGCACTGATTTTGGTTTTGCTAATTATGACATATAGCGTTTCTTATTTTAAAAGTGAGATAAGACAGAGCGATAAAGCCGTTTTTGTTTTAGGTAATAATGCAAAAAAAATAGTATCCCTGAAAAGAATTTGGGATAAAACAAATCTTGAAGAGAGATTGAAAACTGTTTTTGGAACGGGAACGTTAAGCGATAAGGGGAAAGTTTTCGAAATCAAATTATCATCTTTAACGCGCGAACAAATGTACGATATAACCAGAAAAACATTCAATGAGGCTTTTGAGGTAGAAAAGTTTGAAATCGTGACGGATTCTAACGGCAGAGCTTCTCTTGTTTTGGAGGTAACAAAATGAGAGTTTTAAAGTATCTATTAGCAACCGTACTATTTTTTTACGTCATAATAGTGTTTTTACCTAAAGAAAATTTTTACTTTCTTTTGGAGCACAAACTTTCCGAAAACAATATTGTACTTAATAATGAAAGCTTAAAAGATTTTGGCGGTGTTTTGCGAATAAACGGCGCGCTTGCAGTATATGGAGGCGATGAAATTGCGCAAATAGATAAAATAACGGTTTTGCCGTTTATTTTATATAATGAAGTTAGCATGAAAGATTTGCATTTTGCAAAAAAACTTCAGACAATGTTTCCTGGAAAAATTGACGAAGCAAGTCTCAAAGCGACTCTATTTTATCCGATAAAAATTTGGATAAAGCTAAAAGGTGATTTTGGCGATATAGACGGCAGTTATAATATATATAGTAAAACAATTCGCTTGGTTTTAAAACCACAAGAGGATTCTAGACAAAAGTATCCGCTTATTTATGCGAATTTTCAGAATATAGATGGGGAGTTGGTGCATGAATCTTCTCTTAGATAACAAAACGTTGAATCTTATTTTTAAAATTTTAATTTGTATAGTTGTGGCGAAAAGTATAGCGTTGGTTTTTTTTATTTTTCTTCCGAAAAGTGGAGTAGAAACTAGTTATAGTAACAAAGATATTATAAACTTTAATGTTTACAGTCCGACATCATATGCAAATCAAGGGTTTACTGCCTCAAATGTTCAAGTTACACAGGTGGGCAGTTTGAAGCTTTTAGCGATTTATAAAGAGAGCAGCGGTGAAAATGCTTTTGCTGTCATTAACGACGGTAGCTTTTCAGAGGTGCTAAAAACAGGTGATACATATAAACAGTATCGTGTGAACGAAATAAAGTCCGATAGCGTCTCTCTTTTGGAAAACGGTAGAGAAGTATGGATTGGTTTTGCGAAAAGTACGCTCAACTCTCTTACCGCGCCAACACAACCGGTTAATAGATTTGCAAATACGGGCATTAAGCAACAGCTTCCTCAGCAGCAAAGCGAAGAGTATACGAATATCATAAGAAGAATCGAAATAGATGAAATTATGACAAATCCTGATGCGATATTTAAAAACATGGGCTTTAAAGAAGTTATGAAAGACGGCAAGCTGGACGGCTTTAGAGTAGTTAGCGTTAGCAGAAACTCGCCTTTGGCAAAACTTGGTATTCGCGCGGGAGACATAATACAAAGTTTTAACGGAATTAGACTTGATAATTACTCAAGCGTTCTTGAGATTTATGATAATGCCAGATCTTATAATAGAGTGAAAGTGGAGGTTATGAGAAACAATGAAAAGAGGGAGTTTGAATATGAAATTTATTAAGATAGTTACATGCATGATTTTGGCTATGAGCTTAAATGCCCAAAGTATCGGCAATACCGCTCCAGATAACTCAACTATTGAGATAAACTTTAGAGATTTGGAGGTTACGGATTTTGTAAAGCTCGTGTCAAATGTTTTGAACAAAAACATATTGCTTCAAGATGCTATCGGCGGTAAAGTAGAATTTGTTTCCACAACGCCTGTGGACAAACAGGATTTACCATATATACTCCAATCCGTTCTTGCCGCAAAAGGCTACACTATGGTAGATCACGGCACATACATGGAGGTAGTAAGAAGCAATATAGCTTCGCAATATAACTTGCCGCTAACGGGCAAATCAGCTACACGTTATACGCAAATGGTTACGCAAACCATAAACATTAAGGGGTTGAATGTTGATGAGGTCGTAAGCAAAATAAGACACCTTGCCTCCATAGCTGCAAAAATTACGACCGTTAGAGAAAACAATATGATTGTTATAACGGATTTCCCTAAAAATATAGAAACTGTAAGAAAAGTTATAGCTCTTATGGAGCAAAACGTTGCTTCTGAAGTAGCGTTTGTTAAAATGTACAATGCTAATATAGAACAAGTTTTCGCAACACTACAGTCAATCTCAAGAAGTGTTTTTAATGAGAAAGTTGAGAGCGAGAGAGTGACATTATATGAAAATAAGGCAGACAATGGAATTATCGCCGTCGGTTCATCGGCAAATATGAAGAAATTAAGAGAGATTGTAGCCAATCTGGATAAAGGACAAGAGTCATTACAGATGGTGACAAAAGTTATACAGTTAAACAATACCGAAGCTAAAGATATTCATAAAGTAATAAGCGAACTTATCTCTTCAAATGTATTGACAGCAGCATCTTCTGCTAGTGGTTTAGCAAATCAAACGACGCAAACTTTAAAAGCAAATGATGCGAATAAGCCGATATTTTCTTTAGATGAGGCTAGTAATTCTATCGTTGTTTTTGCTACTCAAAAAGATTATGAAATTATAAAAAATATAGTGACCGAACTTGACAAAGAACAAAAGCAAGTTTTTGTGAAAGCGAGAATTGTTGAGATTAGCGAAGTTGCTTCGCAAAAGGTTGGAGTAAAATATGGACTTGAAGGAGGAAGGGCTACATCAGACGGGCTTTATACATTTGCTATGAATATGGGGGGAAGCGCGCTTGCTCTATCGCCGGTATTAAGCTCGGCTATAAACATAGGGGATATTAAGTCAGGTCTTGCTCTTGGCGCTTCTATAGATTTTTTGAAAACAAACGGCGCGGCGAATATTATTTCAGAGCCTTCGGTTTTATGTTTAAACAATATGGAATCTAAAATATATGTAGGGCAAACCCAATCTATCATAACAAGTGCTACCAATTCGGATAGCACTACTGATTTGACTAGAAATACATATACAAGAGAAGACATAGGTTTAACATTACAAGTAAAACCGCGAATAGCAAATGATGGAAAAGTTACTCTTCAAATAGAAGCTACGGTGGAAGATGTTTTGGATGGCAGCGGTGGAGATAGCGGTATGCCTACCACAACAAAAAGAGAGGTATCCACAAGAGCTATAGTAAAACATGGAGAAAGCGTTATAGTGGGAGGACTTATCCGTAATAAAGCTACCGAAAATGATGCGAAAGTTCCGCTTTTGGGAGATATACCGCTCTTAGGACGCCTTTTTACGCATACAACCGATGTTAATGACCAATTAAATATCATCATCGTTTTAACTCCATATATAGTAAATTCAAGCGATGAATTATCGCAATTAAGAGCGCAATTATCAGAACTTGACCAACTTCAAGATTTTTACAGTAAACAATTAGGAGAAGAGCTTCAAAAGAAAGTAGACAATATTTTGGAGCCCAAAAAGAAAAAGAGCAGCACAAGTAGCAGTAGTAATGTACAATTCGGCAGCGACGAGTACTGGAGTACGGTAATACGTAAAGGAGATGGTTCTTAATGGTAATGGACGATATAGAGTATATTCATGATACGAATTTAGAGCCGTTTGAAATTGGGACTGAAGAGCTTAATATAGCTCTTAAGAACTATGTGCTTTTTTCAAAAATAGACAATATTCTATGTGCATGCATTACGGAAAACTATATGGATGTTGCTTTTGAATATCTGTCCAAACAAGGCTTGGAATATAGAGTAGTATTTTTAGACGAAGAGTCTTACGATAGGCTTTTAAATAAATTTTTGGAACTTAGAACGGATAAAGAGCTTGGTTCTATAGATAAAAATGCCGAAGAAGAAGCTAGTGTTGATGAAAATATGAATTTAACGGAGTTTTTAAGAAATTCCGGCGATATTTTAACATCCGAAGAATCCGCGCCGATTATTAAATTTGTAAACTCTCTTTTTTATCAAGCCATTAAAAAACGCTCAAGCGATATCCATATAGAGATGCATGAGTTTAAAGGCGAAATACGTTTTCGTATAGACGGTGTGCTTACAAAACATATAGAACTTGAGAAAAATATTTTAAATCTTGTTATAAGCCGTATAAAAGTTATATCAAATCTTGATATTTCTGAAAAACGTATTCCACAAGACGGCAGAACGCAGATAAAAATAGCCGGACGAACATTGGATATTCGTGTATCTATATTGCCCGTATATTATGGCGAGAGAGTCGTTATGCGTATTTTGATGGATTCTACGCAAATCCCATCATTACTTGAGCTTGGATTTACCGATGATTTGATAGACGGGTTAAACGATATTTTACAATACTCGCACGGAATTATTTTGGTAACAGGACCTACCGGCAGCGGCAAGTCAACTACCTTGCATTCGTTTTTACAAAGATTGGCTTCATCCGAAAAAAATATCATCACTATAGAAGATCCGGTAGAATACAAGACAAACAATATAAATCAAATTCAAGTGAATAGCAAAGTGGGACTTACATTTGCAGCTGGACTTCGTTCTATATTAAGACAAGATCCGGATATAGTTATGGTTGGCGAGATACGCGATAATGAAACCGCTTCCATAGCTACGCAAGCCGCTCTTACCGGACATTTGGTTTTATCTACGCTGCATACTAATAACGCTACCGCTGCTATAACAAGACTTGTGGATATGAAAATAGAACCGTTTCTAATCTCTTCCACACTGCTTGCTGTGTTGGCTCAAAGATTGGTGCGATTATTATGCCCTCATTGCAAAACGGAAGATAAGATAGCCGAAGATTACGCAAATCAATTTTCAATCGAAAAAGATACCGTTATTTATAAAGCTAATGGCTGCAAGAAGTGTGGTTATACTGGATATATAGGAAGACAAGCGGTAGGAGAATTGCTTGTAATGAACGATGAGATAAAAACGATACTTAAGACTACGACAAACGATTATCAAATCCGCTCTTTTTCCAGAGAAAATGGTATGGTATTTCTCTCGCATAGATTAAGACAACTATTGTATGATGGCAAAATATCGCTTGACGAAGCTATAAGGATTGGAATAAAGGATGATTAAAGCTTTTACGCTCGTAGAGGTTTTAATAGCGGTTGCCATAGTATTTACAGCAGGTCTTGGACTTTTGAAAGTGAGTTCGAATAGTTCAAAACTTATAAATTACGCAAAAGTAAAAAATGAGGCGAACTCTCTTTTTTCTTTTGCGCTTTTAAATGATGTTTGTAGCAGTGATGTTGATGATAATCTGTACGATGTTATTAAAACCAAATTTGCAATAAGAGACGATGACCTCATATCTGCCCTAAAAGAACAAAACCTTACATGTGAAAGCGAAGAGATATTTAGTATGGATTTAGCGGATAGCAAAGAAATAGAGAGGACTTTAAACGACATACCAAAAATAGAGTTTGTCATAAATAAAATCAGCGCAAGTATAAACGATGTGAACACATTAGGATACGAGATAAAGGCTAACATGTGAAAAGGGCTTTTACGCTCATAGAAGTAGTTATATCGATAGCTATATTTTCTATTATAGCCATATACATGTATCAAGCCATAAATACTATGCAAAAGAGCAATGACATCAGTTCTTTGCGTTATGAAGATGATACGAAAGAACAAAAAATAGTGAAACTTTTTTATAACGATCTTTTTTTACAAACGGATATATACGCTGTTTCAAACATAACAAACAGCGAAGAATTTGACGTATTTCGTTTGCGCACCAAAAATTCTATTCATGCGATGATAAATCCACATGTAACGTATTTTGTTAAAGATGACTCTTTATACAGAATAGAATCAAGAGAGTTCGAAGATATACCTTTAACTTATGATGCTGTAGAACGCGTCAAAGTAGATAAGCTTATGGAAAATGTAACTCTTTTTCGCATATATGAAAGCAGAAGCTCTTATCTTATCAGCTATCAAAGCAAAGAAAAATTTACTATATTTCAAGTATCTTTACCTCAAATCCCTGCCAATTCCAACAATAGTATATAAAAAAACAATCAAACTACCTAATTTTTAAAATGGTATAATTTCAAAAACTATTGCGGAGGCTGATATGAATATCAAAAGTACAGTTACTTTAAACAACGGTGTGAAAATGCCTATTTTTGGTTTTGGAGTTTGGCAAATAAAAGATGGTCGCGATGTTGCTAATACCGTTAAAGAAGCTATAAACGCAGGATATCGACTCATAGATACGGCTGCTATTTATGATAACGAAAAAGGTGTCGGCGAAGCTTTTAAAGATGCAAATAGAGATGAAGTTTTTGTAACTACAAAGGTTTGGAATGAAGAACAAGGTTATGACACTACATTGAGGGCTTGCGAAAATAGTTTGAAAAAGCTTGGGCTTGATTATGTAGATCTATATCTCATTCATTGGCCTGTAGCCGGCAAGCTAAACGATACTTGGAAAGCTATGGAGAAAATTTACGAGGATGGGCTTGCCAAAGCTATCGGAGTTAGCAATTTTTATGAATATCATTTGCGTGAAATTTTTAAAACAGCTAAAATCAAACCGTCGGTAAATCAGATAGAAGTTCATCCGATTTTGTCTCAAAAAGAGACTCACGAGTTTTGCAAAAAAGAGAATATCGTGATTGAAGCTTATTCTCCGCTTGGACGAGCTAAAATATTAAACATACCGCAAATTGTCGCTATTGCTAAAAAACATGGCAAAACATCTGCTCAAGTGGTTTTGAGATGGCATTTGCAAAACGGTATCGTTCCCATACCAAAATCGCTACATGTAGAACGAATAAAAGAGAACGCTGCTATTTTTGATTTTGAATTAAGCAAAGAAGACATGATGACAATAGACGCGTTAAACAGAAATGAGAAAGCTATCAAGGGTGTATTTTTTAAGTTCGACGAGCATAAAAGTGTGATACTTTAGAGTATTAAATGATTGCGAGATGTCTGAAAAAATCATCAAAAATTATGCACTTTGCGGCTTACTTGAAGAATTATAGCCATATAATTATTCAGAAGCCGCAGTTTGTTAATTGAAAAAAAATACGTTGATATTTAAAATGGCGATAAAATCAACCGGTAATCTTTGTAAGTTTTTTTGGTTAAATTGAGCTAAAACAATATACCGGTAAATCTAAAATCTGTAGATTAGATCAAGTCCGTACATGTTTTTGTTGAGATTGTTTATAGGCACAAACTAGCCGAAAATACTCAAAATTATAATTTATTATTAGCTAAAAGATTGCAAATGTTGCAAATTCATAGTTTCTTTTATAACTGACGAAATTTGCCCCTAAAATATTTCTAAAAATTATTTAATAATTTTTATAATTATCATTTTGAGATAAATTTTGTAATTTGAAGCTTTTTAACCAAAAATAGACTTTGTTTACATGTAAGTACATCTTAATAAAATGACGATTATGAGGATTTTTAAAAGGAAGAACAAATTGACTTATATTTTAGTCAAATACGGCAATTTTCTGAACCAAGATTTGATTTTTTATTTGATTACTCAAAAAAATATTTTATCTCCACATCTAAAATCTTCGCAATTTTATAAAGGTGTTCTAAGTTAAAATGTTTGTTGTCTATGGGAATTTCAGGTTTTGCTACCGATGAGACCGATTTAAATCCGATAGCTAAAGCAAGATCCAATTGACTTACGCCTTTTTGAGCTCTTAACTTTTTTACTTTCTCATCGATATTTTTATAAAAAGCTTTTATTTCATCGCTTGTAAATTCAATTGGTTCAATAGAAAATTTATCCAAATTTACTTCCCTATGGTGATTAATTTAAATACAAGTTTAAATAGAATGTAATCCTTTCACAATTTACTATGGTGAAGTTATCTTAAAAATAAGCAAATTTTAGGATTTTGACCATATAAGCAAGAATGGGAAAATGTTGTCTTTAAATGAGGTTATTCATTGTAAATTGTTCATTTTAAGGAGGAACAAATGCGTTTTAAAGTGAAAGTTTTGGTTGCAGCAATTGCTGCGGGGTTGTTTTGCAATATGCTTGCTGCTACAGAAAATGGATTTGTTGCGCGAGTGGGTTTGGGATCGTCAAGTGCGCAAGCAGAAATGGAAGTATCTGCCGTTGGAATCAGCGCTTAAAGGTTCGGATAGAGGCGGTACAGTCGATATATACGGCGGTTATCGTATGCAAAACGCACAATTTGGACTCTCTTACGCCAATATTAGATGCGATGGTTGCAAATCCAGTTATATTTTAGCAAGCGGCGCTTATGTTTTTGAAAATTTGCATAATACTATTAAGCCGTTTTTAGGATTTGGCATCGGTATTTTTAACTATGAAGTATCTGAGATGAATTTTGATGAGAGCGGTCTATTTGGTACTGTCAATTTGGGTATAAATGTGGAGTTTGGCAATCTATTTTTCGGTACAGAATTTAGGCAACGTATATTTGGCGGAGCAGAAAAAGACGAAGATTTATATGGTTACAATCTTAATAGTAAGATTGAGCCTAAAAATACATTTTTACTTTTTGTTGGCTATAAATTTTAAAATTCATACTCAAAAATGAGTATAAAAAACGCTTAAAAACACGCTATCTGTAAAATCAAGCAAAAGATTGCAAACAAGAAAAGCGTTGCAAGGTGCCTTATTCGATAATGGTTTTAAAGCCAAATTTTAGTGATTAAGCGGAATTTTTAGAAGGGAGGGTAGAGAGGTGAAGTCTTAGATACCTCTTTACTCAAGTTAAAATTCATTGATTATTTGGATAAATACTACATTTTTGTTTTTATCTCTTTTTCAATTTTTCCATTTCTTTTTTCATATCTTCTATCCCTATTTTCATGTCTTTCATTTCTCTTTCTATATCTTTTATTTCTTTTTTAAGTTTTTCTATCTCTTTCTTATTTTCATTTGAATCTTTAAGAATACCATCCACTATACATTTCATGTAATCTTTATCTGATACATGTGATTTATAATATTCGCAATGAAAGAGTATATTGTTAGAATCTACAGCAGAAAGCATAGAAGTAAAAATTACTAAAAAAGCCGTTGTTTTAAACATAAACATTCCTTATTTTTTTATGAGCAATATTACACAAAGTTTGTAAATTTACAAAACTCTTATAAGCTGCAAAGGTATTGTTAGGTAAAATTTAAATTCATTTTTTTTAAAGGGTTTTGAAATGCTGCTTTTTACACCTGGACCTACCCCAACTCCTGAAACTATAAGGGTAGCTATGGGCGTTCCGACTATTCATCATAGAACGCCTGAATTTGAAGAGATTTTTAAAGTTGTCAGAGAAAAGTTGATAAAGATTATGAATATGCCTGAAGTTGTTATGCTTGCTTCAAGCGGAACGGGCGCTATGGAGGCAACCGTTACAAACCTTTGCAAATCACACGCTTTAACGATAAATGCCGGAAAATTTGGAGAAAGATTTGGAAAAATTTGCAAAGCTTTTGACATTGCATATACGGAACTAAAATATGATTGGGATACTCCCGCATCCATTGAAGATATACTACATGTAATAAAAAATAACTCCTCAATAGACACTCTTTGTATTCAAATATGCGAAAGTGCGGGAGGACTTCGTCACAATGTGGAGGGGATCGCAAAAGCCGTAAAAGGTATAAATAAAAATATAATGATAATAGCGGATGGCATAACGGCCGTAGGCGTTGAAAAAATAGATACTACTCATATCGACGCCCTTATCACTGGAAGTCAAAAAGCTTTTATGCTTCCTCCAGGACTTGCCATGATAGGTTTGAGCCAAGATGCGATTTCGAAGATAGAACAAGCGCCCAAAGGCTTTTATTTTAATCTTGCGAGCGAACTTAAAAATCAAAGAAAAAACACTACCGCTTATACGGCAACAACAACGCTTATCATAGGATTGAAAGCGATGTTTGAGACTATCGAAAAGATAGGATTTGAGAATTTTTATGCAGATACAAAAATAAGAGCGCAAGCCGCAAATGCCGCGCTTGAGGCTATTGGATTGAAAATTTATCCAAAAACGCCTTCTTATGCTATGAGTACGGTTTACCACGAAAAAGCTAAAGAGATAAGAGCGATTGTGAAGAAAAACTATGCCGTTAATATAGCGGGCGGACAAGACGACTTGAAAGATAAGCTTTTCCGTATAAACAATATGGGCTTAATAGCTCCCTATGAAATGGCGTGGGCGTTAAATGCCGTAGAATTGGCTCTTGACGAGCTTGATATAAGAGTGTATGACGGTACGGCAAATCGCGTTTTCACATCAAAAGTTTTTAAAGGCGCATAGTGATTTACGAACATGAAATACCGCAGGGAAGCAAACTTTATTTTGCAAAAAGCGCGAAAATCAAAAGAGAGATCGAAGCTGTTGCTAGCGATATTTTATGTAAAGAGGGTTTTGAAGAGATTATAACCCCATTTTTTTCATATCACCAGCATCAAAGCGTAGACGAAAAAATGTTGATAAGATTTTCGGATGCGGCTAATTACATCATCTCTCTAAGAGCCGATAGCACGCTTGATGTCGTGAGAATTATAACAAGAAGGCTCGGTCGTACGACAAAACAAAAAAAGTGGTTTTACATTCAACCGGTTTTTCATTATCCAAGCACAGAAATTAACCAAATAGGCGCTGAGTTTATAGGCGGTTCGGATTTGAAGCTTTGTGTAGAGTCCGTAAGCGGTATTTTCAAACATTTTGATATTTCACCGTTGTTACATATAAGCAATGTGAAAATTCCGAAGATAATATCCAAAATGTTTAATATCTCACTCGATGTTTTTGCTAATAGCCGGATAGAAGAGATATTAAATACAAATGAAGCTTGGCTTGCTAAACTCGCGACAATGCAAGAAGCCGAAGAAATTGACAGCGTGCTTGACATATCTCCAAAACCGATAAGAGAAGAACTTATTAAGTTGAAATTATTAGCTGATAAAATATCTTACAAAAATATGGTTATAGCGCCTTTGTTTTATTCAAAAATGCGTTATTACGATGCCTTATTTTTTAGTTTTATACACAAAAATGAGATTTTAGGAAGCGGCGGGGCTTATCATTTTGAAGGACAAGAATCAGTGGGATTTGGATTATATACGGATGCAATTGTTGAAACAATTATAAAAATAAAAGAGGAAAAATAAAATGAGCAAAGCGGATTTGATAGTAGGTGCGCAATGGGGAGACGAAGGAAAAGGCAAAATAGTTGATATGATGGCTCAAAATTATGATGTAGTCTGTAGATATCAAGGCGGTCATAACGCGGGCCATACTATAGTTGTTGACGGCGTAAGATATGCGTTGCATCTGATACCTTCGGGTGTACTCAATCCAAAAGCCATGAATATTATCGGAAATGGCGTAGTTGTTGCGCCTGGTGCGTTAATTGAAGAAATGAGGCAATTTAAGGATATAGAAAATAGATTGTTTGTCAGCGATAAAGCGCATATGGTTTTAGGATTTCATTCGCAAATCGATTTAGCGCGCGAAAAGCTTCGCGGTAAAAACGCCATAGGAACGACCGGTAGGGGAATAGGACCTGCGTATGCGGGCAAGATAGAAAGAGCCGGATATCGTCTTGGCGAACTTGCAAATATTCCTAAATTGGTAGATAGCCTAATGGAGTATTTTAGGGTAAATGCTGTCATTTTCGATGCTCTTGAGATAAAACCTCAATCAAAAGAGGAGCTTACTGCTGAATTTGAAAGTTATGCAAGAGAGTTGTTGCCATATATCACAAACACAACCTCGCTTCTTTGGAAATATTTACAAGAAGGTAAAAAAGTATTGCTTGAAGGCGCTCAAGGCGCACTTTTGGATATTGACCACGGAACATATCCATTTGTAACGAGTTCAAGTACTGTAGCTGCGGGAGCTTGTACCGGACTAGGATTGAGTCCAAAAGATATAGGCAAAGTGACCGGTATCGTAAAAGCTTATTGCACAAGAGTTGGTAACGGACCTTTTCCTACAGAAGATTTTAGTGAGACAGGCGATATTTTGAGAAGAAACGGGCATGAATTCGGCACTACAACAGGGCGTGCGAGAAGATGCGGCTGGTTTGATGCCCTTGCTTGTAAATTTGCAAGCAGAATAAATGGATTTGATCAGATAGCGTTGATGAAATTAGATGTTTTGGATGGATTTGATAAAGTAAAAGTTTGTATTGCTTACGAGCGAGACGGCAAAAAATATACGACTCTTCCGGAAAATCTTGATGATATAAGACCAATCTATGAAGAGTTAGACGGTTGGGAGAGCGTCAAAGGCATACGCTCTTACGATGAGTTGCCTGATAATGCGAAAAAATATATAGCAAGACTTGAAGAATTGACACAGACAAAAATTGGAGTAATTTCAACCGGAGCGGATAGAAAAGACACTATCGTTCTTTAATATTTAAAAATTTAAGCATCGTTTTGCTGTTATAAAAGTCCACATGTAAGGATATAAAACCGCTCAATGTTTTATTTTTTTATATGCAGGATTTGAAGATTTTATTTTTATATTCAATTTTTTACCATAAATATTTATCCGTATGAATAATTCTTTTGAGAGATAAAAAATACAAAAAATGTTATTCTGTAGAATTTAAAGTTTGACAAAACTCTTTATACATGCACTATGAAGCTAAAGTTTTTTGATTTGAACTCTTACATGTAAGGAGAATATATAGTTTATAAAACAAAACTCTACATGCAATAATAAATTTTATCTTTTATGATATTTACCTAATCAATAGAATAAAAGTAGAGACATTTTTTATTAGATAGATAGTTTGCAAATATATTTTAGAGACACAAATTTTACTCTAATAAAGCAGTAAAATTAAAAGCTCTCAGAATATAAAAAAGGCTTATGCAGACAACGAGTCTAAGCCTAATTATCAGCAAAATTAAAAATAGCAAATTATAGTATTTGTTGGTAATTCAAAAAAGCGACCAGTCAAGAATATTATAAAAAAATATTGATTTAGTGATTTTTATTAATAAAAAAAGTTTTATGGGTAATGAAGGTTGGTTAATTGCAGCATATGCAATATTTATTGCATATGAGGCTGGCTGATTAGATTGTTTAGATATAACGTAAATATTTTTATTGGCGGTAGATTTGTTGAAATATACACTATAGCTATTATTATAATCAAAGGCTTATTTAAGCATAATTAAAGCAATTTATTATGGACTTAAAGGGTTTTATATCATTTTCTACTTACGCGGCTCAATATGATTTTTATTCATCCATAATCTCTTTTTTGATTTTTTAAAATCCCAAAAAGATAATAATTATATCATATAATGCAAATTTTAAAACGCGATATTGAAAAACAAAAATAATCAAAACTTTTAAAAATACAATCCATTTAAGCTCATAATCTATTAAATATTTATATCAATTTTTTATTTGAGTAGCTACATGCAAAAGCATGAAGTTAAAAGCTTTATCTTTAAATTATCGAAAATATTTCAAAAATTTTTGGTGTTTACATGTAAGGAGTTAAATATTTTATTGCTCAATAGCTAAAGTTTATCACTATAGAAAATGAGCGCAGTAATGCTTAGTTTTTAAAAATAAAACCATATCCTTTTAAGTAAAAAATACTCAAAAGGATTATGCGTAAATTGTTATATTTTTAATTATTTAAACCAATTTTTGATTTTATCAAATACGCTTTCGTCATGTACGGAACTTTTAATACCAAATGATTCTTGCAGTTTTTTGAGCATCTCTTTTTGTTCGTCGTTCAAACTTTTGGGATATTTTATAGAGATTTGCGCGATGAAGCTTCCAAGTTGCTTTGTTCTTAAATCTTTGACGCCTTCGTTTTTAAAGATGAACTGTTGTTTATCTTGTGTTCCTTGCGGGAGTTTTAACTCTTTTGTGCCTCTTAGAGCAGGAATCGTTATGCTCTCTCCTAAAATAGCTTGAGTGAAAAATATAGGTACTTCTATATATATGTGTTGCCCATCTCTTACAAAATGGCTATCTTCTTTAACTCTTATAAATACATAAGCGTCGCCCCTTGAACCATTGGAAGCGATATTTCCTTTTTTAGCCACTCTGATTCTATTGTTATTGTCTACACCCTCTGGAATGTCCACCATGACACTCTCTTCCAGTTCTTCGTAAGCTTTACCTTTGCATTTTTTACAAGGGTTTTTTATAACTTGTCCGCTTCCGCCGCATTTTGAGCAAGTCTGTGAAAATGTCATAAAGCCTTGCCTGTAAAACACTTGTCCTTTACCTTTGCATTCGGGGCATTCGCTTAGTTTTTTATCTTCGCTTCCGGTGCCGTCACACTCTTTGCAAGGTGATTTATAAGTGAAGATTATCTTTTTTTTGCATCCAAAAATCGCTTCGTTAAACTCTAAAAGTATGTCGGTCTCTGTGTCAAGCGAGTATTTTCCGCTCCTTTGTCTATTTCCAGCACCACCGCTAAATCCAAAATTTCTTCCGAAAACAGACTCAAATATCGAGCCAAGATCACCCATGATATCTTCATAATTTTGTTCGGAAAAATGGCTGAAACCTTGTCTGTCAAGCCCATTTTTGCCGTATTTGTCATAAATTTCACGTTTATTCAAATCGCTTAGGACTTGATAAGCTTCATTTATCTGTTTAAACTTTTCCTCAGCTTTTTTGTCACCTTGGTTTCTATCAGGATGATATTTTAATGCGAGCTTTCTATAAGCTTTTTTGATAGTTTCATTATCCGCGCTTCTATCGACTTCTAAAATTTCATAATATTCAAAATCCAACAATAATCCTTTAAATGATGAGAGTAAAGTTATAAAGAGAGGAATTTTATCAAAAAAAAGTTTAATTGTTAGTAAGCTTTCTACAGCGAAGGCATATAATGGTTTTTACTTACAAGCGGTTAACAAGCTAATTATACAATTTCGCAATTTCATTTTTAAGGAGATCGGTATGAAAAAAGGTTTATTTATTATAATAGCAGCAAGTTTGCTAACCATGAGTAGCGCATTTGCAAGGCATCAGATGGATAATTTGGTGAAACATGAGCAAAGTGAACATGCATTTAAAATCGGCAAAAAGATGTATAAAAATGATTTTATGGGTGGTCATGACGGTAAGTTTTTGAAAGAGTTGGATTTGAGTTTAGAACAAAAACAGCAAATTAAACTTTTAAAACAAGAGATGTTTCTAAAAATAGGAGTAATTTTTGAAAATACTAGCGGGCTAAAAACCTACTTTAACGAAAACTCGTTTAACAAAGAGGCTTTTTTGAAGGATAAAAAGGAGATAAATGATACTTTGATTGATATCAGAGCGGATTATCTTGATAAAATTTATAATATTTTGACGGATGTACAAAAAGGGAGAATATACGAAGTATTGGACAAAACAACAAATAAGTGGAAAAGAAAATACTTAAGATAAATGATAATTTATTTTTTATTTAAGCGGAAATGGATAGAATTATAAACGAAAAGATTTTTATTATTCACTTTTTGGGAGGTGTTCAATGATTAACGTTTTAATGATTGAAGACGATATAGAGTTTGCACAAGTTCTTAGCGAGTATTTGGCAAGGTATAACATAAAGATTACAAACTATGAAGATCCGTATCTTGGGTTAAGCGCAGGAATCAAAAATTATGATTTATTGATTTTGGATTTGACGCTGCCTGGTATTGACGGACTTGATGTTTGTCGTGAAGTTGCTTCAAAGTATGATATTCCAATTATTATATCATCAGCAAGAAGCGATTTGTCCGATAAAATTATAGGACTTCAAATAGGAGCCGATGATTATCTGCCAAAACCATACGATCCTAAAGAGATGTATGCCAGAATAGTAAGCTTAATTAGAAGATATAAAAAGGTTACGGCTGAGGTTGACGAAAGTCCTGCAGAAGATTCTAGATTTAGAGTTGATGACAAAAGGCATCAAATATTTCTTGAAGATAAACCGCTTACGCTTACGCCTGCCGAATATGAAATACTTTCGTATCTTATTCAGCAGCATGGTTTTTCGCTTTCTCGCGAGCAGTTAGTTTATAATTGCAGATCTATAAAAGATAAAGGTGGCAAAAGCTTAGA
This sequence comes from Campylobacteraceae bacterium, assembly GCA_031268335.1. Lineage (GTDB taxonomy): Bacteria > Campylobacterota > Campylobacteria > Campylobacterales > Campylobacteraceae > JAIRKW01. The sequence continues at coordinate 82,859 of JAIRXG010000011.1, read as the reverse complement.
TGTAATTATCGGAAGAATTAGAACAAAAATCGGCGATAGTTCAAAAATACCTAAGTACATCCACTCTGTAAGAGGAATCGGCTATAAACTTTTAGGATGAAAAATTACTCTTTGGGGACAAAAGTCAGCATTACGTTTGCCTTTTGTCTTATTTTCTTATTAGTATTGTTCGTACTGTTTTACAAGTATGAAAATGAACTAAATTTGCAAAGACTGAAAGAGAAGCATTCGCAATCTATAAGTTATCTTATATTACTTTATGAAAACGAATCTTCTCCGGAAGATGTTGAAAGCTATTTTCAAAGTTTTGAGTTTAAAAATATTGAAGATAAATCTTTGAACAATTTAGTTTTGAAGCAGGGCAATATCATAATAAAACAAGATACTAATTTTGGAAATTTTTCAGCAATTATTTATGACAATAAACACTACATTTCTATTGCCAACAAGACATCCGCAGTTTTGCTTGAAAGCAACGATACGCTTCCTTCCGGAAATCTATTTTTTATTATACTGATACTAACTTTTTCGCTTCTGGTTTGGCTTTATATATCTACCATAAAGAGCATAGAACCCATAAAAGAGTTTGGAAAAGTAGTAAGAAAGCTAGCTAGCGGCGATACGAGCGTACAATTTGTTTATGACGGCAAGGATGAGATAGGGGAGTTATCAAAAGAGTTTAATAAAGCCACAAGAACTATCGCAAACCTTCATAATTCGCGCACACTTTTTTTGAGAACTATTATGCACGAACTTAAAACCCCAATAGGAAAAGGGCGCATTGTAGCGGAAATGGTAGAAGAAGAGGTGAGCAGAAACAGACTCATAAAGGTTTTTAAAAGACTTGAGGTGTTAATAAACGAATTTACAAGGATGGAGCAGGTCATAACTAAAAACTATATATTGGAAAAAGATATACACAATCTAAAAGATGTTTTTAACCAATCTGTCAATATTCTTATGCTTGAACCCGAACAAGTAACAAAAAGAGTTCATTTTGATTTAGGCAGCAAGCCATTTTTTGTAAATGTTGATCTTGGACTGATGGCTTTGGCATTTAAAAATCTTATGGATAACGCTATAAAATATGGAAAAGACAATATCGTAAAAATTGTTTTAAAAAGAAACGTTCTTTCGTTTTATAATAAGGGCGAATTGCTCGAAAAGCCGATAGACGAATATAGACAAGCATTCGCATCATCTACAAAACGAGATAAGTTAGGCGGCGGATTAGGGCTTGGTTTATATATAGTGGACAATATTTTAAAATTACACGAATTGAAATTAGAATATGAATACAAAAACGGACAACATCGCTTTTTTATAGTTCTTATTAAAGCTTAAAATAACTTAGGATAGACTTCTTGTATGAGAAGACTTCAAAAATTCAATCAACTTATAGAAGCTTTTGGTGCTTTGCCAACAGTAGGAAAAAAATCTGCATTGCGTTTCGCGTATCATTTAGTATTGAAAGACACTTTTGGCGCAATGAAATTAGCGCACGCAATAGAAAATGCCGTACAAACTATCAAACGCTGTGAGTGTTGCGGCGGCGTCAGCGAACATGAAATATGCGAAATATGTCTTGACGAGAGTAGAAACAATGGACAACTTTGTATAGTAGAGAGTGCGAAAGATATATTTATACTTGAAGAACATAAACTCTTTTTAGGGCGCTATTTTGTATTTGATTCATTGGAGGACGATAGGATATACGACCTTAGAAAAATCATAAAAGATGCTAATATCAAAGAGATGATATTTGCTTTTACCCCATCTTTAGCAAGTGATGCCATGATACTCTTTATTGAGGATAAACTTCAAGATTTAAAACTTAATTTTACAAAGATAGCGCAAGGAGTTCCGACAGGCGTACAACTTGAAAATGTCGATATGCTCTCTCTTTCAAAAGCGTTGGAAGCCAGAACAAAAGTATAAAAACAAACTGGCAAATAAGAGAAATTTATAACAACAAAGCAGCAGTTTATTATCATGTAACAAGCTCATCGTTGCGATATTTAGAGCACTTGCTCGAATAAAATTTATAAAACTAAAACCTCTGATAATATTTTTATGGTAATGGCAGAAGAAGCGAGATAGATTATAGATTGGCGTGAAGTAGGACGTATTTGAAAAAGTTCGGTTTGAGAAAATTTCACTCATAAAGTTTGGGTATTATTAAAATCAAATATAGACATAAATGTTATCGATGTCAATAAAATTATCATATGAGTAAGAAAAATAAAAAATTTAATAAAAGCGGCTGATAAAATTACAAATTATAATAGTAAAGAGATAGTTCAAGAAAAAGATGGGAATACAAGCTATTAAAATATCCTTTACAGCATTACTCTATTTGCAGGCTTTTAAGGGAAAGTGGTTTTTTGCAAGCGACAAATAAGAGGAGTTGACGGCAAAGGCATTATTAGAATAGATGGATTATTGAACTTTAATATTATTTTTCGGTGCAAAAGGCACAAAGGTGCAATATCAAGTCAAATTAGAGGTTTTAAAGGAGCGATGCAGGGTAGAGCAGATAAAGGACTCTTTATAGCCATAGGAAATTTTATAAAAGAGGCTGTCAAAGAAGCCGCAAGAGACGGCGCTATTTATTGATTTGATTGATGGATTTGCTGTGCGACAAAATTAGAGAGCTGGAATATCAGACCAAACAGATAGATATCAGGCAAGAGTAGTTTAAGAGTTTGTAAAATTAATTTATAACATCGCCGTTTTCATTGCTTTTATTATTTCTTTTTCGCTATAAATATTGTCAAAAAAAAGATTGAAAGCAAGAGCAGCTTGATATAAAAGCATATCGGCGCCATCTTTACATGTAAGCATATTCTCTTCGCAAAGTGTTAAAAACGGTGTTTTTTTACCGTAAATAACATCAAAGCCAAACTTTGCATTTTTTAATATTTGTGCTAAAAGCTCTTTTGGCGCAGGCAAACTCTCGTCTTTTAATCCTGCTGATGTTGTGTTGATTATCAAGTCATATTTTTTTGGTTTATAGTCGTTCCACGAAAAAGCGCTGATTTTTATTTTTTTAAAAAACTCTATCCTATCTCTTGAACGATTTAAAAGTTCTACATGTATGCCGTTTTCTTGCAATATAAAGATGACGGCTTTTGCTGTTCCGCCGGCTCCTAAAACAAGAGCGTTTTTTATATTACCAAACTCTTCTATTGCTTTTAAAAACCCTAATGCGTCAGTGTTAAAACCAAACAATTTATCGTCTTTTTGCACTATAGTATTTATGGCTTCTATTTTTTTTGCTATACCGAAAATTTCATCACATGTATTAAATGCAGTTTCTTTATAAGGAACGGTTATATTTGCTCCGCTGAGTTTTAATTTTAGAAAATATTCTTTTAATTTATCTGCATTTTTGAGCAGTACTTTTGCATAGTTTGCATCTATACCAAAAGTTTTAAACGCTTCGTTATGAAGTTTTGGCGATATGGAGTGCTTTACGGGATTTCCGAATACGCAAAATTTTTTCATACTTGAATACAAGGGGCTTCAAAAACGAAGCCCGCGATATTATGGCATTTTTTTATAAAAGGCATCTTTTGCTATAGTTGCTTTCACATCAAGCAATGCATTTCTTGCCGAATTTTCAGATGGATACGGACCTATTAAAACCATTGTTAATTGTTGAGATTTTACAGTAGTTTTATGCAGATGGTACTCATAATCTTTTTTGGCGATATTGTTCAAAAAGCTTTTACTTGGAGGATTTGAGAATGAACCTACTTGTATGTAATGCCCGCTTTTTATAGCACTTGCAGTGTTTGATTGCGGAGATTTTGTCGCTGTAGATGTTGTTTGTGTTTTTGGCGGCAAAGTTACTTTAACGGGAGGCGTTTGTATTACAGGCTCTTCTACGTTGGTTTCGATAACTGCAATTATCGAAGTCTCGTTACTTTCATTACTCTGCATGTCGTCAAAATCTTCTTCTATAATAGATATATTTGCTACGACTATTTCATTGTTATTTATAGGCGTATCTGTTGACATCGGATAAGCTACTATTTCATCGCTTTTTGGTTTACTTATAAGTTTCATAATTAAAATCACAAGCATAAAAATCAACACTAAAAGTACGGTTATAACAACCAATCTTTTAATTTGCATTATTTTGTTAGAACTTTTTTGCTCTAACAATATGTCACTTAATTCGTTTTTTTCTTCCATATTTTTCTCCTAATAGGTAGCCTTATCATAAATGATAAAGCCAGACGAAAGATCCCTTACTTCTTTTTTGACTTTTTGTTGAATTGACACATCGTTTATATTGTTCAAGACCTCGGCAATTTTTTGAGCGATAAATGTAAACTCCTTGTCTTTCATACCGCGTGAAGTAAGAGCGGCTGAGCCTATTCTAATACCTGAAGTTACAAAAGGACTTCTTGTCTCTCCGGGAACAGTATTTTTGTTTACCGTTATGCCTGCATTTTCGAGGGCATGATCGGCGTCTTTTCCGCTGAATTCTTTGTTCAAAAAACTAAGCAATATCAGATGATTGTCCGTTCCTCCGCTTACCACATCAAATCCCTCCTTGGATAAGACGTCTGCTAAAATTTTGGCATTTGTTTTAACTTGCTTTGCATATAATTTCCATTCCGGTTTTAAGTTTTCACCAAATCCAACAGCCTTTGCTGCTATTATATTTTCAAGCGGTCCTCCTTGAATACCAGGAAATATAGCCGAATTGATTTTTTTTGATATCTCTTCGTCATTTGTTAAGATAAAACCGCCTCTTGGACCTCTGAGGGTTTTATGTGTTGTGGATGCTACTACATGTGCATGCGGAAATGGATTTTGATGCTCATTTGCCGCTACAAGTCCGGCTATGTGTGCTATGTCGGCAAATAGATATGCTCCAACTTCATCCGCTATTTCTCTAAAAGTCTTAAACTCTAGTTCTCGTGGATAGGCCGAAGCGCCGCATATTATCAATTTGGGCTGTACTATTTTTGCTATGTCTCTCACTCTATCATAATCGATTTTGCCGTTCAAATTCACACCATAAAAAAAACTCTTATAAGTTTTACCCGAACTACTCACTTTAGCGCCATGTGTCAAATGCCCGCCATGGCTTAAATCCATACCTAAAATTTTATCATAAGGATTTAAAAGCGCTTGATAAACACCTTGATTTGCTTGAGAACCGGAATTTGGTTGCACGTTTGCAAATTTACATCCGAAAAGCTCTTTTACTCTGTCTATAGCTAATTGTTCAAGTTTGTCTACTATTTCACAACCGCCGTAATAGCGTTTGCCGGGGTATCCTTCCGCGTATTTGTTTGTAAAAATACTTCCCATAGCTTCAATGACTGACGGGGAAGCAAAGTTTTCACTTGCTATCATCTCTAAATTATAAGATTGGCGTTCTAACTCTTGTTTGGCGAGCTCATAAACTATAGCGTCGCTTTTAGCCAAAAAACTCATTCGTCATCTCCTTCACTATCTTGTTTTTCTGTTGTTTTTAACTGTTTCATTGCCGGGAATAGTATAACATCTCTAACAGAAGCTTGGTTCGTTAAAAGCATAACAAGCCTGTCTATTCCAAGTCCTTCTCCGGCTGTTGGCGCAAAACCGTACCCCAAAGCTCTTATATAGTCTTCATCCATCTCGTGAGCTTCATCATCTCCTGCTGCTTTTGCGTCAAGTTGAGCCACAAATCTATTGTATTGGTCAATCGGATCATTTAACTCATTGAAACCATTTGCCAATTCGCTTCCTGCTATAAATAGTTCAAACCTTTCGGCTATTTCGCCATTCTCGTCACTTTTTCTGGATAGCGGACTAATATCGATAGGATAATCTACGATAAATGTAGGATTTATAAGTTTTTTTTCGACGTAATTGTCAAAAAGCTCAGCTTGAAGTTGTCCTAAATTTAGATTAGGCTTAACATCAAAAGCGTCTTTTTTGAGTTTGTCTTCAATAGCTTTTTTATCGTTCAATATAGTGTCATCTATACCGCCTATTTTGACCAATGCTTCCTTAAGAGAAATTTGCTCAAACGGTTTTGAAAAATCAATAACATTACCGTTAAATAAAATTTGTTTCGGTAAATTTAGTTTTTCAAGCAATACGCCAAAAAGCTCTTCGGTCAATTTCATCAAATCTTTGTAGTTATGGTGTGCCCAATAAAATTCGATACTTGTAAATTCGGGATTGTGTGTTGCGTCCAATCCTTCGTTCCTAAAATTTCTATTTATTTCAAAGACAGCATCAAATCCACCGACGATAAGCCTTTTTAGATAAAGTTCCGGAGCTATTCGCAAATATCTTTGCGTATTTAATGCATTATGAAAAGTTACAAACGGTTTTGCGTTTGCACCCCCGGCGATTGGATGCATCATGGGAGTTTCGACTTCTAAAAATCCGCGCTCCTCAAAAAATCTTCTAACTAAACTTATTATTTTACTTCTGGTTTGAAAAGTGTATTTAACTTCGGGATTCATGATCATATCGAGGTATCTTTGACGATATCGTAATTCTTTGTCTTGAAGTCCGTGAAATTTTTCAGGAAGTGGCGTTATAGATTTTGTAGTAATTTCAAGGGTTATTACATGTAAGGAAAGTTCTCCGGTTTTTGTTACAAACGGATATCCTTTTGTTTGTATGATATCTCCTACGTCAAGCAACTTTTTTATATGTTCAAACCATTCGTCTCCTAGCCCTTCTTTGTTAAAATATATTTGTAGAGATTCGTTGCTCTCATCCTCAATCTTAGCAAATACCGCTTTGCCCATCCATCGTAAAAATTTTATTCTCCCGATAAGCGTTACTACTTTGTCACTCTCTTTTTTATCTTCCAAATCATATATATAATGAAATTTTTTTTTAAATTCGACTGCATTGATATCGCGTGTCGTATAATGCATATAAGGGTTTTTGCCTATGCCCCTTAACATATTAGCTTTTTCAATGCGCTGCAATTCAAGTTGGTTTGTAAAAATCAAAACTATTCTCCCATATCGGTTTTTTGACACTTACCGCAAATACCGTAAAGTTGTAAAAGATGCCCTGTAAGTTTAAAGCCCCTCTCTTTTGCTATTTGTTCTTGTCGTTTTTCTGTAGCTTTATCTTCAAACTCTATTATTGCATTGCATTTTTTGCAAATCATATGGTCATGATGAGGTTTGTTGCCAAGTTCAAATTTTTTACCTTGCGTTCCAAATGATATAGATGTCGCTATATCAGACTCTTCAAGCATATTTAGCGTACGATATACAGTAGCTATTCCGACATTTAATTCGGGGCGTTCCTCTTTAATTAAAAAATAGAGTCTTTCCGGTGTAAAGTGCTCATTGTTACTATAGAGCGTTTTTAAAATAATTTCTCTTTGGTTTGTATATTTGAGTTTGTTGCGTTTCAAAATTTCTTTGAAATTTTCAAGCAATGTATCGTACTCAACATTTTCAATCTTTTTCATACCTTTTCCTTTTCACAGTTTACCGAAGTGCCGTTACTCGACACCACTTGTTTCATTTGATATAAAAATATTTATATCGTTGCCTAAGGTTTCTACAACTTCGCTTGATTTTTCAATCAAAGGTTCAATTTTATCCGCTATATTGTTAGCATCAATGAGTTTTGACGGATGGATATCGACTATCTGCTCTCCTATAGCGGACAATTTTTTATACATAAAACTATTTCCGATTCCAAGAGTGTTTGTTACAAAAACTTTCGCAAACTCTATACTAGATGTTGCAAATAATAGCATCGAAAAGACGAAAAATACTGTAAGAGTACTAAATACAAATCCTAAAATTCTATTCAAATTTCCATATCCGCCCAATTTTACAATTTTTGAGATTATTGTGCCTATCAAAATGGAAACCGTAAACACCACAAATAGCAGCACCATAAATCCCATAATTCGTATTGCCACCTCATTTTCAATACTGTAAATTTTATCGCTAATAAACACCCCGACTTTATATGAAAAACGCGAAGCTAAAAATATGCCGCCTATAATACCTATAAACTCAAACAGCTCCTTTATAAAACCTCCAACAAACCCTTTTATGCCAAGAATCAAAATAATGGCGATAATAACTATGTCAAACCAAGAAAATTCCATTTAATGCCTTTTAATTTATAATAATTTTTCACAGTCCCAATAAAGTTGATAACTCTTGAGGTTGAATAGAGAAACGCAGTGCGTCTTCTGTGGTTATCAGATTTGATTTTATAGCTTCGTACATTGACTGAGTTTGCGTTATCATGCCCGATTGCGCTTTGTTAAGCTGCATTTGCGAATAGATTTGATGCACTTTATCTTCTCTTATCAGGTTAGCGATGGCGGGATTTGTTATAAGTATTTCAAAAATACCGATTCGTCCGCCGCCAATACGCGGTAACAAAGATTGAGAAATAACAGCCGTCAATGATACTGAAAGCATATTTCTCATTTGTACTTGTTCGTTTCCATCAAAGCTGTCGATAATACGGTTAATAGTCTGTACAGCCGAAGTAGTATGCAAGGTTGCAAAAACCAAGTGCCCCGTTTCAGCTGCTGTAATAGCTGTAGACATCGTCTCTTTATCCCTCATCTCGCCCACTAATATTATATCCGGATCTTCACGCAAGGAGTATTTCAATGCGTTGGCAAAGCTTTTTGTATCTTCTCTAACAGCCCTCATGGAAAAGAGTGATTTTTTATTTTGATGAACAAACTCTATAGGGTCTTCAATGGTGATTACATGTTTGTTTTCTTTCATGTTTATTTCATTGAGCATTGCCGCTAATGTTGTTGATTTGCCGCTTCCTGTGGGTCCGGTTACCAAAACCAGTCCCTTTTCTCGCTTTATGACTGATTTGAATACGGCGGGGGATTTTAGTTCGTCTAAAGTCGGAATAACAAGCGGGATAGTACGAAAAGCTGCCGCTAATTCGCTATTCATCGTATAATAATAATTTACACGAAAACGACCGGCTTCAGGAAGCATTATAGAAAAATCAAGCTCCTTATTTTCTTCCAGCTCTTTTTTTTGTTTATCTGTTATTAAGCTATAGCACATCTCTTTTATCGTTTGACCGTCAAGTTTTGGCAAATTGACTGCCATTAATCTGCCGTCAATCCTTATTTGAGGCTCGCTTTTGCTGACTAAGTGAAGATCCGAAGCTTTGTATGCCACAACATTTTTAAGCAAAGCCCTGATATTTGGTATATCTGCCACATGGACTCCTTTTTATTCTATAATTTTTGGAACGATAAAAAAACCATTATCACTATTCGGAGCATATTTTATAATTGTTTTTATTGTGGTTTCATCACATTTTTGTACATCTTCTCTAAGCGGTGTGCCGCCTTCCACAGTTGTAAAAGTGGCTTCGTAATTATTGGAGTCTAATTCATTTAAATTTTCAACAAAATTAACAATTTCGCTAAGTTGATTTATTATATTTTCTCTCTCGCATTCTTCTATCTTCAAAGAAGAAAGGGTCTCTATTTTTTTAAGAAGCTTATTGTCTATATTCATACACCAACCTTAAGGATTTCAATACACATTATAATTTTATAGTGTATATTGTACCAAAATGAATTTTCAATCGTGCTGAAATCATATTTACACCAACAATATTTGTATTTTATTTTTCCTATGCTAACATGTGCTTTTGCATTTCTAAAAAACACAAAGGAAACAACTTGGCTTTAAAAGATAATATAAAAGCGATAAAAGAAGAGCTTAGCGCGCAAGAACAGTTACTGGAAAGCATTATAGCAGGCGAGCGTTTTTTTAAAAAACACAAGCGCAAGGTCATAGCTTCGGTAATAGTCGTAGTTATTTTAGCAATAGGATATATCGGTTTAAATGCAATGAAGGCCGCAAATCTCAAAGCTTCTAACGAAGCATATAAGATATTGCTCGATAATCCAAATGACGAAAAAGCTCTATCATCGCTAAAAAGCAAAAATAAACCTTTGTATAGAGCTTTTGTTTTTACGGAAGCTTTGAAAAACGGCGATAATGAGACGTTAAAAACATTACTTGCAGAAAAAGATATTATAGCCAACCTTGTCGCTTACCAAATACAAGAGAATGTGGAAAATGATTTTATTCTTGAAGATTTTATTGCGCTAAGGGATGGCTACGAATTATTGAGAGACGGTAAAACAGATGAGGCGGATATGAAATTTATGACAATATCGCCAGATTCTTCTATTATGAGTATAGTCAAATCGTTAGAGCATTATCAACCGTCTTTGGAAAAGGCAAAGTAATGACAAAAATTATCAGCTTCTTATTTGTTGCATTATGCGTGTTTTTTATGAACGGCTGCGGCACAAAAAGACAATACTTTGAACCGGAAAATTTGCATGGCAACATAAAGTTTGACGGAAGTCTTTCGTCTGATATCAAAGAAGTTGCAAGAGATGGCGCTTCTTTGAAAAATGGCACCGTTATTACGAGTAATGGCAATGTAATAGATATTAATTTGGAAGAGGGACATAGTTTTTTGGGTGAATTTGACGGCAAGTTCATTACAGCTTCACCTTATGGGATTGTGCATGTAAAAAGCGGCGAGGGCAATTTAATTTACAGCAAAGACGTTGGAATGATAATAGCCTCAGCTGCAATTGATGAAAATGCTTTGGCGATTATAACGTCAGATAACACATTATTGCTCGTTGATACAAATAGTAACGTGACTATTTTTCAAAAAAAGACTGATAGTATGCCATCGCTTGATTCTAGAATAGCCGCACCGTATTTTTTGGGAAGTTTGGTAATTTTTCCAACACTTGATGGAAAACTTGTTATCGTTGATAGAAATGACGGTAGTCTAATACGAAGTGTTGTAGTAAGCGCTGAGAGAGATTTTAATAATGTAATTTTTCTTGATGTAGTTGAGGATAGGATGTTTGCCGCAACTGCAAAAAAAATAATAGGCATAAGCCCGACAAATATCAACTATATAGACGAAGATATAAAAGACATAATATTGCTGAGAGATAGAGTATTTGTTTTTACCAAAAACGGAAAAGTGATTTTGACGGATTTGGATTTGAAAGTTTTAGGCGAGCAAAAATTTCCTTTTGCCATTTTTTCTGCCGTTGCAGCAAAAGACAAATTGTACATTATAGAAAAAAGAGGCTATTTAATTAAAAACGATTTGGATTTGAAAAATTTTGAGGTTTTTAAACTCCCTTTTGATATAGAGGATTTTTTGTTTGTAGCCGATGACAAGATTTATTACGGCGATAGTTTTTATACGATAGAGTAAATATTTGATATTTTGCGATATTGGCAATACAAATGCTCATCTTTTAATAAAAGAGCGCCTACATGTAAAGAGTGTAAAAGAGTTTTTAGAGCTCTCTTTTGATGAAAAGATTTATTATATTTGCGTAAATGACAGCATAAAACCCTTTTTACATGCAAAGAGAAATTTTTTTGACTTAGAGCCGCATATAACATTCGATACAAAATATCGCAGCATGGGAATAGATAGAATTTGTGCATGTAAAGCCGTAAGCGATGGTGTGGTTGTAGACGCAGGAAGTGCTATTACTGTTGATATTATGAAAAAAGGTATACATGCGGGCGGATATATTTTGCCCGGACTTACTGCTTATAATACCGCTTACGCATCTATATCAACTCGTCTTCAGCTTGGTATCAATAAAGATATAAAACTTGATAAAATTCCGCAGAATACAAAAGATGCTATTAGCTACGCGATAATAAAATCTATTAAGCTTATAATAAAAAATAGCGCAAAAAATAGAAAAATATATTTTAGCGGTGGAGACGGCGAATATTTAGCCGGTTTTTTTAAAAATGCAATATATGATAAAATGTTGATTTTAAAAGTTCTTCAAAGAACATTTGATGATTTAAAAGCTTCACAAGGAGATTAAAATATGCTGACAATCGCTCTTCCCAAAGGAAGAATAGCTGAAGATACATTGAAAATATTTGAAAAAATTTTTAAAAAACCATTTATATTTGATGATAGAAAGCTTATCCTGCATGTAGATGATTTTAAGTTTTTGCTTGTTAGAAGTCAAGACGTTCCCGCTTATGTTCTACATCAAGCTGCCGACGTTGGCGTAGTTGGACTTGATGTGTTGGAAGAGCAGGAGTCAAATTTGACAAGGCTTCTTGATTTGGGAGTGGGCAAATGCAGAGTTTGCATAGGTGTGCCGAAAAACAGAAAACTTGATCTTTCATTGCCTGAAATTAAAATTGCAACAAAAATGGAAAATATAACAAGAAAATATTTTTCCTCAAAAGCCATTCCCGTTAATATTATAAAACTTTACGGTTCTATCGAGTTAGCGCCTCTTGTAGGGCTTTCCGATGCTATCGTAGATTTGGTGGAAACGGGAAGCACTATGAAACAAAATGGACTTGAAATTGCAGAGACTATTTCATATTCGTCCGCACATTTAGTTTGCAATAAAAATAGTTTTATGGTAAAAAAAGAAGAAATACTTGCGCTTTATGCAAATATCAAAAGAATTATATATTAGCCGAATAGTTGCGTTATTTTCTGAACTTTTTCAAAAAGCTCATGCTCTCTTATCGGTTTAATCAAAAAGTCATGAGCGCCTTTTTCTAAAGCTTCATATTTTCTTGTATCGTCTGTTGTCAAAACGATAATAGGAATATTTTTTAATTCTTGAATGGAATGAATCGTTATTAGAAACTCTATTCCATCCATTATAGGCATTTTGATGTCAAGTAAAATCATGTCCACATTAGGCGTTTTTTTTAGGACATCTAATGCCTCGACTCCATTTTTTGCCTCAAGCACTTCGGCAACATTCGGATTCTTTTTCAACATAGTATTGACTAATTTTAAATTTATAAAATCGTCATCTACGGACAAAATTTTAAGTCTTTTTGCCATGATATCCCTTACGCATATTTAGCTATAAGTGACTTTAGCGATTGCTTGCTAATCACATTTCTTCTTGCTTCGTCAAAGCTCATAATCTCATTTTGGGAAGGAGAGTCTATATCATAAAATAAAACTATTGCAATATGTCCGCGATTGTGCGATTTTTCAGCCTCTTTTACAATATCTACTATAGTTTTTAACGTATCTTCGCCAATTTCTTTGTCTGCCATGATAATTCTGAAGTGAGAACTGCTAAGTTCGTCTTTAAACTCTTCGATAGAGTTTACCGTGCTTACCGAATTATTTAATTGTCTAATCACTTGTGCAAATATTTTTGTCTCAATCTGAGTCTTTTTAAAAACTAAAACATCTTTTAAGTCAAATTTTGTTGCAGGTTGAATGATATCTATTTTTGGAGCGGTTATTTGTGTTTGAACATTTTGACTAGTGTCTACATCGTGAGACAAGATGGATTCAAATTTTTTCTCAATAGCTTGTTCTACTTTTGGATCAGGCACGCTTTTTTCAGGGATAAACATATTTAAAACTCTTAAAATAGCATCTTTTTTAATCGGTTTTGTTACGTATTCATCTAAGCCTTCGCTCATAAAACGTTCCCTATCGCCCTTAAGCGCATTTGCGGTAACTGCTACTATTGGGGTATGAGATTTGTTATTGTCTTTTTCATATTTTATGATTTGATGAGTTGCTTCAACGCCATCCATGACAGGCATAGCAATATCCATAAATACCATATCAAACTTTTCTTCTTTTGTTTTTTCAACGGCAAGCAATCCATTTTGAACTATCGTAACCGTAAGTCCTATATCTTCAAGCGCACGTTTTATGAGTTTTTGATTTATCTCATTATCTTCTGCGACTAAAACTTTTGCATTAAACATAGTACCTGTTCCTTGTTGTTTTGTTGATGTTGACGCGACATTTGTCTGGGCAGCGCTTGATGTATTGAAGACAGTTGCAGCTACAGTATTTTGTATAATATTTTCAGATGCGGCTACAGTAGGTTCAATCAAAGGTTTCATATAAGTAGTTACATTTTCTACTACATGTGGTGTATTAATGTTAATAGGCGCTTTATTATCTTTTTCATCCGCAAATATAGTCGGAGCAATTTCCACTTTTTCTTCAGTTTTAATATCTTTGTCTATAAAGTCTATGGTTGGCATTTGATCGTTTGTTTCATTAGAAGATATAATCGGAATAATAGCCTCTCTTTTTTCTTCAACTTCTGTTGTTTCGTCGGCAAAATCTTTAAAAGATATTTTAGGCTCATCCAATTTAGATATAAACGACCTATCGTGAATCGGCTCAATAAGAGATATGTTTGTGGTATTATCAAGTTTTGACGTATCCAAAACCGTAATAAACTCGCCTCTTGCGTACGGGTATGATTCAACAGTTGTGTTAACTTGTTCCGGCTGCGGTTTGGCTTTTTGCTCTTCTTGCGGTAAAATATCCTTTTTTTGTTCCAGTGATTTTACTATCTTACTGATATTAATCGGTTCAAAGATAGATGTTATATATTTTGTATTGAGTTCCTCAAATCTTTTTTGCTGAGACGGTTTCATCGCTATAATTATAGGCAATTGCATTTTTTTATATTGTTGTAATTCATCTTCGCTTACATTTTCAAGGTCAAAAAAGATTGAATTTATACTAGCATCGTATACAAGCTTTTTCAATTCGTCAAATGATGAATAAAATACAACTTGAGAACCAAAATATTGGAAATATGATTTGAGGAATTTTTCATGAACTTTAACATTGTTTGGTTTTGTGAACATTGCAAATCTATAATACGGATATTTATTATATAATATCGGCTCGCTCGAAGGAGTTTCAATAAAATCTAATGTGAAGAAAAATTTACTACCTTTATCTTCGCTGCTTTCAACTTCAAGTTTACCATTCATCATAGCTACAAATTTAGATGAAATTGTAAGTCCAAGACCGGTTCCGCCGTATTTTCTGGTTATGGTTGAGTCGGCTTGTGAAAAAGCATTGAATATGTCTTGCATTTTTGATTTTGGTATGCCTATACCATTATCTTCTACGCTGAAATTTATTCTCGCATGACCTTTATCTAAAGATTCTAATTTGATGATTGAAACTATAATTGAGCCGTTTTGAGCTGTAAATTTTATAGCGTTACTCATAAGGTTAATCAAAACTTCTTTTATTTTTGTAATATCGCCTTTGAGATAATTTGTCAATCCGGGGTCAATATAAGCGGATAGTTGAATATTTTTTTCAGCAGCTTTTGGTCCGTAAACTTCTATGGCATTTTCAAATTCTTGTATAGGCAAGAAAGGAATTTCATCAAGCTCAACTTTATTGCTTTCAATTTTTGAAAGGTCGAGAACATTGTTGATAATCGTCAATAAATTTTCAGAACTTTTTTCTATAACTTCCACAAATTCCAGCTTTTCGCCGTCAAGGTCTGTATTTTTGAGTAAATCCGTAAATCCGATAATTCCATTAAGCGGAGTTCTAATCTCATGAGACATATTTGCTAAAAATATACTTTTTGCAGCGCTTGCCTCTTCGGCGCGTCTTTTCT
Source organism: Campylobacteraceae bacterium (assembly GCA_031268335.1). Lineage (GTDB taxonomy): Bacteria > Campylobacterota > Campylobacteria > Campylobacterales > Campylobacteraceae > JAIRKW01. Next base: position 67,399 of record JAIRXG010000011.1, on the reverse strand, counting down.
CTTCGGCTATATTTATGAGAGCTTGATTGATAATTTTATAAGCTTTACCCATATCTTCGGCAGTATCTAAATCAAGACGACTTTGACTTCCTGCCAAATCCTCAACTTTAGCAAACACATTGCCTAATTCTTTGACGTTATTATTAAATTTTCTGCTGTATATAAAACCTGATAGCAATAAAATCAAAGATGTAACCCAAATAGTAGCTGAAATCGCAAATCTTACAATGTTGAATTGACTATAGTTATCTATTTCGCTGTTAAGCGCTCTTCTGAGTCTTTCCGAAGCATCCATCATTGTATTGATTTTTTGTGTCGTCATAATAAACCAAAGCGTAGGATCAATCAAAAACTCACCGCTTAATGATTGCTGCATAATTTCACCCTTGACACGCTCTATATCTTTGTAAATTTGTACAGCTATATTGTTATTGAGAATATTTTGCACTGCCATTTGTACGCTAGGTTCCAATCCGACAGTATTGAGTGTATTTAATTGGCTTGAGATATCAATCCATGTGTGAAGTGCTTCTTCGGATATAGGTTGGTATAAGCTGATTACGCCGGCCATAAATCCGCGTTCTTGTCCTATAAACTCTATATCGTGATATGCGGAAGTTAATGCATTGCTAAGAGAGGTAATCTTGCTGTTTGCAGTAACGGATGATGCCGTATCTCTTAATTCATCCAAGATTAAAGAGTTAATTTTTGTGTAATAGTTAAAGAAAATGTCATTTGCATCAATCTCAAGTTTATCAATAGCTTCTCTTTTGCTTGATAATTGAGATAACAAATCAATTACTTGTTTAATTCTTGCACTTGCTACATGTCTACCGCCAGTATAATCTCTATAAAATAATCCGTACGCTTCATTTGTTAAGCTGCGCTGCCCTTCAAGTGTATCTGATATGATGCCCGAACTTCCTATAAATGTATTCGTCAAGTCTCTTTCCGCAGCGATCTCGATTGATAGCTTATTAAGCGTTACGATTTGTGAATTTTTTTCCTTAAAATTGCTTATATTCTGATAATCGTTAAATGATAGGTATAGATAGTATGATGAAACTACAAACAAAATTAATAAGGGAAATCTACTTATTAGCTTTAGCATGCTTCCTGTTTTGATATTAAACATTCTGCTTTTTATCCTTTATTGAAAATTATAATTTTGAAACCGATTGCTTAAAAGCAAAAACAACTGTTTCTATCTCTTGCAATATTGATAAATTATTCACATTACTACCTACAGACAATAGTTTTTGCAACGTTTGGACTAACTCTTTTGATCTTAAATTGCTGCCAATTCCTATCAGATTTATAGCTATACGTTTTGCTTGTGATATATTGCCGTTTTTATAAAGTTCTTGTAATTGGCTTAAATTCGCATCCAAATAAGCTACATATTCTTTTAAATATTCAATAATATCTAGTTTATCTATACCAAGAAGGTCTGATATCTCTTGAGTATCTATTTTTATCTCAAAAGTATTGGTGTTTTGATTGATTGTTTGAGTTTGTCGCACAGCTGTTGCCGCAGTATTTTCCGCAGTTGCCGTATTTTTTAAGTTTTCCGTATTTAAGAGGGTTTCGCTGGTTGCAGAAACAGTAGGCTTCAAATCCTCTTTATTAAATATAAAAGATATTTTATTATCCGAATCGTCGGTTGTTACAACGCTGTCAATATGAGTTTGTTGTTCTGCGAAAATCGACTCTTTCGCCTCATTGCCGCCATCTATTTTAAATATTGGCTGCTTATTGTTCAAGTCATCGTTTTTGCTCGTATCATTAAAAATTTGGCGAATATTATTCAGAGAAACGAGATAACACTTATCATCTTTTTCATGCAAAAACAGTTCCGTTATAGATATTGACGCTTCAATTTCGTTGCTATTTCTAGTTTTGATTATTACGTTTTTGTTTGACAAGCTGCCGTTTAAAACGTAGCTAATCCAAGAAAAATTATCAAATTTATGCACATATCCTTGTCTATTTACGAAAAGATCCGCAACATCATTGTTGTATGTCATAAAAGCATTTATATCTTCGTAACCTAAAACTGATAAAATATCAGCACTAACTCCAAGAAATTTGGCATCTTTATCGTATAAAATCAAGGCAATTCCCTTAATATAGATATAATTTGTCATTCTATCTTATAATAGATTAAACAAATCTTGAAATTTTAAAAATAATCTAAAGTCAATTAAAATGACTTTTCACTTGAAAAATAATATAAAATACAGAATATAATCTCTATATATCTTATATACATATAATTTTATCATAATTTCATAGTTATTCTATTAAAAGTTGGATTAAAAAATTCTTTAAGGCGTTGTTCGGAGGATCCGAAACTTTAATAAGTTTCGGAAAGCCTCTATTTTAGCAAGAGTAAGTTGTTTTAAATTCGAATGCTGTAGGACGAGCCTCATAAGGCCATACTTGAGTGGAAAATTTGTAATGTTGATACGTTTGTATAAACTCATCCGTCATAACAGGTTTTAGATAGTTATTATCGCGAATTAAAGCTTCAAGAGAACCCCTTAAGGTATGTGGCATTTGCTCTATGCCCTTTTCGCGTATTTCATCTAATGTTAATTCAAATAAATCTTCGTCCATAGGACCCACGGGTTCGATTTTATTTTTAATTCCGTCAAGTCCAGCCAATAACATAGCGGCAAATGCTAAATATGGGCAAGAAGAAGAATCTGGAAATCTCATTTCTGCGCGTACGGATTTTTCGCCTGCACCGTAAGGAATGCGACATGAAGCAGATCTATTTTGAGATGAAAATGTTAATATTGACGGAGCTTCGAAACCGGGAATCAATCTCTTATAAGAGTTTGTCGATGGATTTGTAAATGCCGCAACGCTTCTAGCATGTGATAAAACGCCGCCTATGTAATAACGGGCAAGATCGCTCAAACTGCCGTAAGCATCTTTTTTGTAAAATAGATTTTTATCATCTTTCCATATAGATTGGTGTACATGCATACCGCTGCCGTTATCTCCATAAAGCGGTTTTGGCATAAAAGTCGCCGTTTTGCCGTTTAGATGAGCAACCATTTTAACTACATATTTGTATTTTTGAACATTATCGGCAGCTTCAATCAAAGAACCGAATTTTACGCCGATTTCACCTTGAGCTTGCGCAACTTCATGGTGAAGAACGAAAGTTTCAAGACCGATTTGGTTTAAAATTTGCACCATCTCAGCTCTCAAATCAACCATGGAATCTATCGGTTGAACCGGGAAATAACCACCTTTGATGCCCGGTCTATGACCAGTATTGTAGCCGTCTTTGTAGTTAGTGGAACTATTCCATGAACCCTCTTCGGAGTCAACTTCATAATATCCGCAATTAATATCGTCTCTTATTTTTACATCGTCAAATACAAAAAATTCATTTTCGGGTCCGAAGTATGCTATATCGCCTATACCCGATTTTTGTAAATATTCGAGCGCTTTTTTAGCAATACTTCGCGGGCATTTTTCATACAACTCTTCTTTGTATATGTCATATACGTCGCAAAATACCACTATGGTAGAATCCGCCGTGAAAGGATCCAAAAATGCAGTAGGAACATCAGGAATCAAAAGCATGTCCGATTTATTAATAGGTTGCCAAGCTTCAATAGAAGAACCGTCGAAAGGAATACCTTTGATAGATGTTTCATCAACGGCGTTCATAGTATATGTTAAATGATGCCAAGCACCTTTCATATCCGTAAATCTAAAATCTACAAATTTCACTTCATGTTTTTTGCAAAACGCGAAAAATTCTTCCGCGTTGTTCACAAATTTGCCCATAAAAAACTCCTTGAAAAATTTTCATAAAATTATACTTTATAATCGGTACGAATTTTTTGAATCGAACTGATTAAAAATTAATCAAATCCCTATCTCTTTTAGAAAAAACAGCGCAAAATCGATACCCGCAATCTTTTGCAATTTTTATCGTCTCCTCGCTTTTATATCCTACATGTTCTACTTCGTGAGCGTCTGAACAAAAGGTTATTGGAATGTCAAGCTCATTTGCCATTTGCAAAAGCTCAACCGACGGATATTGTTCGCATATAGGTTTTCTAAAACCGGCGCTATTTATTTCTATAACCAAATTATTTTCTTTAATCGCCCTCATTGCTTCTTTTGCTAAGATACGAATATCTGTTTTGGGCAAATATTTGAAAATCTTCAATAAGTCCAAATGCCCGACAATATCAAAAAGTCCGCTTTTTGCCAAAGATTTTATGGCACTAAAATACTCTTTCCAAATATCGTCTATATTTTTTTCTTTGTATGTGCCTATAAATTCGGGATTGTCAAAACCCCATTCGTTCAGGAAATGAACCGAACCTATAAGATAGTCGATTTCTTGAACGAATATGCGTTTGTCCATAAAATTGTCTAAAAAATCTACTTCATAAGCGAACAGTATCTCTATTTTATGTTTAAACTCTTCTTTAAGTTCCTTTATCATATTTTCATAAGTTTTCATTTCGTCAAAACTCATACGGTACTCTTTGTCAAAATTCATCGGCGCATGGTCTGAAAAACCAAAATATTTTGTTCCAAGTTCCAACGCCCTTTTTATGTATTCGCGCGGTTCTCCGTATGCGTGGCGGCAAAGTGGGGTATGATTGTGTAAATCCGCTATCATAAATATTTTCCTAAATCCGTTTTTTTGTAAAATACATAGTGAATGTAAAGTTGAATTATATATAATTTTATATATAATCTCGCATATTTTTTGTAACGGAGGAGTTTTTTATGGAACAAAACAGATTTGATATTATTCGCGAAAAACTTAGTTCTATAAAAGAGGTAACTGTCGGCATTGAAAATTTCACTCACAAACAGACTGAACTATTTGAAGCTCTAAACGATAAATTTCCGAATATTGAGCAATTTTCAAATGCCCTCAGAGACGCAAACGAACTTTTGATGTTTGCAGAAAGCATACAAGCAGACGCCGATACATGTATAGAACATTTGAGAAGTTTTCAAAATGATTATGTGTCGGAATTTCAAAAAAAGTCGAAAATAATCAAAATAAATAAAGTTTTAAACGGTATATCGTTAGAGCTTGATAACACCGATAGTATTGATGTTATCAAGCAAGAATTGGAAGAATTACTTTCAAAAATCGGACGTAAAAAGTGAGCGTGGAACTTTTATCTCCTGCCGGAAATTTTGAAAAATTAAAAATCGCTTTATCTTACGGTGCAGATGCTGTTTACGGCGGTGTAAGCCATTTTTCTTTGCGTATTCGTTCGGGCAAAGAGTTTACATATGAAAGTTTTAAAGAAGCGATCGATTATACGCACAGTTTGGGTAAAAAAATATATGTAACGATAAATGGCTTTCCGTTTAATTCACAATTAAAACTGCTTGAAAAACATATAGAAACAGTGGCTAAAATGAAGCCGGATGCTTTTATTATAGCAGCGCCAGGGGTCTTAAAACTTTCAAAAAATATAGCCCCGGATATTCCGATTCACTTGTCAACACAGGCAAATGTTTTAAATTATTTGGATGCCGAAATTTATTATGATATGGGCGTAAAACGTATAGTCGCCGCGCGAGAGGTTAGCTTAAATGATCTCAAAGAGTTTAAGAAAAGATTGCCGGGACTTGAGATAGAAGTGTTTATTCACGGTTCAATGTGTTTTGCATATAGCGGCAGATGTCTTATCAGTGCAGTTCAAAGCGGGCGTGTGCCAAATAGAGGAAGTTGCGCGAATGATTGCCGGTTTGCTTATACCCTTTATGCTAAAAATGAAGAGAGCGGAACATTGTTTCGCATAGAGCAAGCAAGTGATGAGGGGACTTATATATTTAACGCCAAAGATTTAAATCTAATATCGCATGTAAAAGAGATTTTGGATAGCGGCGTTATTGACGCTTTAAAAATTGAAGGAAGGACTAAGAGTCCTTATTATACGGCAGCTTCCGCAAATGCTTACAGAAAAGCGATTGATGGATATTATTCAAATAATTTTGATTTGCCGCTTTATCAAAAAGAGCTTGAAAGTATAAAAAATAGAGGTTTTAGCGAAGGATATCTTATCCAAAGACCTTATGAAAGAAACAACACTCAAAATACGGATTCTACTCTGCTGGAAGGCACTCATCAAGTTTATGCCGAAGTAAACGAGGATGGAATTAGTTTTAGAGCGAAAGATAGAATCGATATAGGCGGTATTTATGAGATTTTATCATACGGCAAAATAGTTGCATGTGATAATGAGGTCGGTAAAATTTGGGAAGAAGACGGTATTTGGAAAATAACATTAAATGAGTTAAAAAGTGTGGAAGGCAAATTATTTGAAGCGGTGCATAGCGGAAATACCAATAATATACTTTTACCTTCTCTACTTCCCGCGTTTACGTTTTTCAGAAAAAAGATAGAAGATTGAAGCAGCCTTGTCTTTAGGCTGATAATTTATATATATTTGGATACAATACGCTTTGCAAAAAATCAATGGAGTATATAAAGTGAAGTTTGTTTCTATCATTATAGGAAGCAAAAGCGATTATGATGCGATGAGCGAATGCGCAAAAACGCTTGAAAGATTTGACGTTAAATATGAACTCATAGTATCTTCAGCGCATAGAAGTGCGGAGAGAACAAGAACCTATGTGAAAAATGCCGAAGTTAAAGGCGCGGCGGTTTTTATAGCGGCGGCGGGAATGGCCGCGCATTTGGCGGGCGCTATTGCGGCTATTACAACGCGTCCGGTTATAGGCGTTCCTATGGCGGCTTCCGCGTTGAACGGTATAGATGCGCTGCTCTCAACAGTTCAAATGCCCTCCGGTATGCCGGTTGCAACAGTAGCAATAGGAAAAACCGGAGCCATCAACAGCGCTTATTTGGCTATGCAGATATTAGCTGCAAGCAATGAAGAACTTTTTGTAAAACTTCAAGAAGATAGAGCAAAAAAAGCAAAGCAGGTAGAGGCAGACTCAAAAGATATAGAAGTTTTAATAGGTGAGGTTTGATTTTTAAAACCGCATTGACTATAATCTACAACGTGTTTATTGCATGTGAATATAAAAAATGATTTCGTTGGATTTTAAACAAAAAATCATATAATAACGCAAATACATTTTTATAAACAAGAGATAAGGGATAAAAAATCATGATGACATTTAGCGAGATACTGCTTACATTGCAAGATTTTTGGCAAAAACAAGGATGCAATATAATCCAACCGTACGATGTTCCTTCTGGTGCGGGTACTTTTCATAATGCGACATTTTTACGCTCTTTAGGCAAAAAACCATGGTCGGCTGCTTATGTTGCGCCAAGCCGTAGACCAACCGACGGCAGATACGGCGAAAATCCGAATCGTCTGGGCAGTTACTATCAATTTCAAGTGATTATAAAACCAAGTCCGGACGGAATACAAGCTTTGTATCTTAAAAGTCTCGAAGCGCTGGGGCTTGAGATAAAAAAGCATGATATAAGATTCGTAGAGGACAATTGGGAATCGCCTACGCTTGGAGCATGGGGGCTTGGTTGGGAAGTTTGGTTGGACGGTATGGAAGTTACTCAGTTTACATATTTTCAACAAGTGGGAGGCATACCTTGCGATCCTATTCCTGTAGAAATAACATATGGCGTTGAGAGGCTTGCTATGTATTTGCAAGAGGTAGATTCTGTATTTGATATAGTTTGGAACTCAAATGAACACGGCACCACAACATACAAAGATGTGCATTTCAAAAGCGAATACGAATTTAGCAAATACAATTTTGAAGTCGCGGATATACAAATGCTTTTTGCGCAATTTGAAGCCGTGCAACTTGAATGCAAGCGTTGTCTTGACGCAAATATTCCTCTTCCGGCATATGATTATTGTCTGCTTGCGTCGCATATTTTTAACGTCTTAGACGCCAGAAAGGCAATATCCGTAACGGAGAGACAAAATTATATTTTAAAAATTCGCGAACTTGCAAAAGGGTGCGCTTTAAAATACCAAGAGAGCATTGATGAGGATTGAAGAAATCTATAAACTTTTGGATTCTTTAAGTCCTTTTGAGTTGCAAGAAGAGTGGGATAACAGCGGACTTATCGTAGGTTCAATGCAAGATGAGGTTGAAAGTATCAATATCAGTTTGGATTTACACAAAGACACTGTTTTAAAAGCTGAAAAAAAGACGCTTTTTATCACTCATCATCCGCTAATTTTTAAACCCATAAAAAAGTTTGACTACTCAAAATTTCCAACAAATATTTTAAAAGCAGTGATAGAAAAAGAGTGCGCTGTTATTGCTATGCATACGAACATTGACAAAACGCACTTGAACCGCTTTGTGCTTGAGAGTGTTTTAGGTTTTAAAGCATTGGAAAGCAAGGGTTTTATCTGTTATTTTGAAACGGATAAAGATTTTGACGAACTTGCCTTACATGTGAAGAAAAAGATAGGCGATAGCACAATCAAAGTAGTGCCTTCAGCCAAAAAGATAAAAAAAGTAGCTTTTTGTGCAGGTTCCGGCGGCGATTTATTAAATGAGATAGATGCCGATTGTTTTATCAGCGGAGATTTTAAATATCACCATTTGATTGAAGCCAAAGAGAACAATACGGCTGTTATAGATATAGGTCATTTTGAGAGTGAACGCTATTTTTCGCACATGTTAAGCGAGCATTTGAAAAATTTTCCATTAAAGGTTATAATAACAGATTCTAAAAACCCATTTGAATACAAATAATAGCAAGGATATCCAAATCATGAACAAATATTTAAATCAACTCGTAAAGCTTTCCGAGATAAACAAAGAGATTGACGCCTTTGAGCCAAGAGTTCAAAAAATACAAAAAACGCTAAACGTTGCTTTTGAAAAAGCCAAAAACGCTAATACTGATATAGAGTTGCTGGAAGAAGAGATAAAAGATTCGAAACTCAAAAAGATGAAAAATGAAGCTCTTTTGGCGGAACTTTCCGAAAAATTAAAAAGCGTAAGCAAAAAAACCGCTTCCGTTAAAAATGAAAAAGAGGTTAAAGCTTTGCAACTTGAAGAGGATATAGCAAAAGAGCAGTGCGATTATGCTAATGAAGAGATAGCAAGACTTGAAAAAATTATAGAGTTAAAAGAGGGCGAAAAGGTAAAAACAAAAGAGGTTTACTCGGAACTTCAAAAAGCTGCCGAAGAGATTAGTATAACTGTTGAATCCGAAAGAAATGTGATTAAAGAAGAGATAGCAGTAGCATACGCTAAAAAAGAGGAGCTTGTTAGTACAATGAGCCAAAGAATCCTATCTTTTTATGAAAAGATTAGAAAATGGGCGCACAACAGCGCGGTGGTTCCCGTTAGAAAACAGGCTTGTTACGGTTGCTTTATGCGCATAAATGATAAAACAAATGCTTTGGTGGTTCAAAGCGAAGATATTATCACATGTCCTCATTGCGGACGAATTTTGTATAGGGAAGCTACAGAAGTAGCATAATGCGCTATTTTTTTATATATTTTTATTGCGCCGCGCTGAGTTTATTTTACATTGCGGCGTTACCTATACTAATCGTCGCATCTTTTTTTAAAAAGCACAGACGCTCAATTCCAGCGCGCTTTTTTTTGCGTGGCAATCCGCCATTTGAAGAAAACCGCGTATGGTTTCATGCTTGCTCTTATGGTGAAGTTACATCTTTAACGCCTCTTGTTCGCGCTCTTGGAGGCAATGACATAAATATAAGCGTTGTTACCAAGACGGGATTTGATAAAGCCAAAACCCTTACCCCAAACGTAAAGTTTTTGCCTTATGAAGTATTTTTGCCGTTTTGGATAAGAAAACAAAAAGTGCTTGTGGTAACCGAAGCTGAACTTTGGTTGATGCTCTTTTTTGTCGCCAAAAAAACAGGCGCTAAAACTATGTTAATCAATGCCAGAATTTCCGATAACTCTTACAAAAGATATAAAAAATTCAAATGGCTTTATAAAATTATATTTTCGTTTGTGGACGAAGTTTATGCACAAGGAGAGCAAGATAAAAAAAGACTCTTAGAACTTGGCGCAAAAAATATAAAAGTTTCCGGCAATATAAAAAATTCGCTTTTGCCTAAAATCACCAAACATTATGTAAAAGCCAAAAATACCAAAATCATAACTTTAGCAAGCACACATATAGGTGAAGAGTCACTTTTGTTAGACCAACTTTCAAGCGTTGATTTATCGGATACTATGGTTATTATAGTTCCGCGGCATCCGGAGCGTTTTGAAGCTGTGGGCAGATTGGTGCAATCGTGGGCAAATTCGCATGGCAAAACATACGGTCGTCTCTCAAAAGACGGATTTGACAAATTAAGCGATGTGATACTTTGCGACGCGATGGGTGAACTTATCAATATATACGCGATAACCGATATAACTATTTTAGGCGGTTCGTTTGTAGAAGGCGTTGGCGGACACAATCCTTTGGAGCCGGCAGCTTTCAATAACTCGATTATCTCCGGTAAGTTTTTCTTCAATCAAAAAGAGTTATATTCAAAAGTTGAAGGTATTGTGGTATGCGACATAAAAGAGGTCGCCGAACAACTCAAAAGCGTTATTCCCAAAGCCTCTACATGTTATTTGGAAAATACCAACGATATAGTAAAAAGTATTTTAAACGCGCAGTAGTTTCAATAATTTCGGTATATTTTATTACATGTAAGGAGAGGACAAACTATGATACAAAATGATAAAGCGTACAAGCTTTTGGCTTTGCAGGAAAATATCTCAAATCGTGCGGCAAAAGAGCTTATAGACAGAGGCGTCGTATATTCATCGGGCAAAAAGATTTTAGTAGCGCGTGCCGATATGAAAGCAAATGCCGTTTTCAAAATAGAAAAATTGAAAAAGCCCAAAATTCTTTTTGAAGACGACGATATAGCGGCGATTGACAAGCCGCCTTTTTTAACTGCCGAGGAGATAGCGCAAAGTTTCAAACTCACGCTTTTGCATCGCCTCGACAAAGAGACAAGCGGAGTTTTGTTGCTAAGTAAAAATGAGGAATTTACAAAAAAAGTGATAGCGGCGTTTAAAGCTAGAAAAGTTGAAAAAAATTATCTTGCCGTTGTCAGCGGAAAATTTGCAGAACCTATGACAATAGACACACCTTTATATGTAACGAAAACAAAAAGCGGAGCTTTTGCCAAACCTTCAAAAGATGGACAAAGCGCTGTTAGCGTAGTTACGCCAAAACTGATTGAGGGCAAAAATTCTGTAGTTGAAGTCTCTATAGAAACAGGAAGAACGCATCAGATAAGAGCGCATCTAAAAAGCGTGGGATTTCCTGTAGTAGGAGACGAAAAGTATGGCGGGAGAGCAAGCGGCAGGATAATGCTTCATGCGTGGAAAATCTCGCTTTTAGGATATAGTTTTGAATCGCCCGTGCCGCCCGAATTTAAATTAGGTTGAGTTTTAGAGTAGATTTTTGTCGCTTTTGAAATTTGAACTTGTTAAATTTCGCGATAAAATGCACTTATGGATTTAGCGAAATAGTAGTTGGAATTTAGGCTTGATTAGATTTGTGATGAGCCAAATATTTTGTATCGCTTCGTTGTTGTCGACACATGTTTTGTTTAAAATCATTCGGTTTTGCTATTAGCTCTTACAAAAAATACCTTACATGTAAAGTGTAAAAAGAATTATAAAACAAAGTTTTATCCTAAAACCATCTCATTTTAAGTTGCAAATCCGACTTAAACTCTCCGTCCTTATTTATATTTTTTCTTGATAAACTTTTTTAAAGATATTGTTCTATATATGAAACTCCATGAATACCAAACATTTTCCTTTTGAAAAAGGCTTAAGCATTTTGATAAAAAAATAGTAAAAAAACATACTTTTATCTATTTATAAACAAATTCATAATAAAATAACAACTTTTACAACAAAGCAGTTGAGCTTGACATTGATATGCTAATGCATTGTTATGATGCAAAAGGAATTTGACTTATGACAGACATAACCAAAACCCTATATAAATTCAAAGATATAGCCTATTTAGGTTTACTATCCCAATATTTAAAACCCAATGACGTTCAAAAAACAGTAACGGATGTGGGGGGGGGGGGGGTAAACTTTGCCTCTCGCATAAACAAAGAGCAAAATTCTTGGCATAAATCAATCCTTGATAAACTAAAGTTTATCAAACGCAAAAAAAATAATATCTCTCAAGAAAAAAACTGCAAATTACCGATAGAAGTATTTGACAATAAAAAAAGTCTTAAATACCGTATAGCAAATCATTGGAAAAAAAGTAATAAATCAACATTTTTATCTATCATAGGAAACAAACCAAAACCTGAAAATCTTCCGCCGTTAGAAAATTACATAGACGCCAATGAAGGTTGCAAAACCCAAAAGCATCTCTCGTACAGACTTGGCGTAACTTGGCTAAATCATAAAAATATTTTGACTCTGCCAAAGGCTATTTTGCAGGATGTAAAAGAGTTTAGAAAGTATAGGAATCATGAGTTTACAAGCTGGAAATGAATATTTAAAAAAAGGGCTTTATGGGAAGGCTATAGAAGAATACAAGAAAATCGATAAAAATAGCCCCCTGTATAGACAAGCAGAATTTAATATAAAAATAATTGAAAATAGAAAAAATATTGCTATCAATTTACCACAAAAACAAATTAATGAAAACATTTCAAATGACATTTTACAAAGAGAACATGAAACAAGTAATATAAAAGTATCCATCATAATTCCTGTTTATAATGTTGAACCATATCTAAGACAATGCCTTGATAGTGTAATAAATCAAACATTAAAAGAGATAGAGATTATTTGTGTGGATGACGGCTCAACTGACAAATCATTTGATATGCTCAACGAATATGCAGTAAAAGACAGCAGATTTATTATCATAAAGCAAAAAAATAGCGGAGCAGCGATTGCGAGAAATATGGCACTAAAAATAATGAAAGGCGAATATTTTGTATTTATGGACCCTGATGATTTTTATCCGAATAATAATGTATTAAACAAACTGTACGATACGGTCAAAGAGCGCAATGTTTTAGTCTGCGGCGGATCACTCTTAAAATATGATAATAATGGAAATAAAATTAAGAATAGTGATAAAAATACAATTTTTAGTGATAATATATTAATATATTATATAGATTATCAATATTGCTTTTCTTATCAAAGGTTTATTTTTAATACAAAAATTTTAAAAGATAATAATTTATTATTTCCTATTTTAAAAAGATTTCAAGATCCACCATTTTTTATTGAATATATGGCTATAGCAAAGCAGTTTTATGCTATAAGTGAGTCAGTTTATTGTTATAGATGTACAAATAGAGGAGTGTCATTATATGATGCGCAAGCAACACTTGACTTACTGAAAGGAATACAAAAATGTATAGAATTAAGTAAAAAATATTGTTATGAAAAATTATATAATGAAATGATTGAAAAATTAAATAAAAAATATGTTATTAGCGTTATAAATAAAAGTATTGATAAACAGGAGATTGAAATACAATTAAGAGAGACATTATTTGCTATTGAAACAAAAAAAACATTTATGATAGATGTATTTTATGAAAAATATTTATACTTCTATAAGATTTCACTGATAATCCCTGTCTATAATGTAGAAAAATATCTACCAAAATGCTTAGATAGCGCAATAAATCAAACATTGAAAGATATAGAGATTATTTGCGTAAATGATGGTTCAACCGATGGTTCATTGGATATATTGAGAAAATATGAGAAAAAAGATAACAGAATTATCATCATTGATCAAAAAAATGGCGGTCTAAGCGCTTCAAGAAATGCTGGATTAGATATTGCCAAAGCTCCGTATATCATGTTTATAGATTCTGATGACTGGATAGAGTCAGATACACTAAAAGTGCATTATGAAACAATGGTAAAAGAAAAGGCTGATGTTATAATTGGTAATTTTATCGCCGTACCTGAAAGTGAGGCTGATATAAAAAGACACAATAATTATGTGAAGTATTACTCATCATTAGAAAAACCAGAAGGCAAATATGAGTTTACGGGAAATTTTAAGGATTATAGATCAAGCTCTTGTTGCAAATTATACAAAAAAGAGATCATAGACAAATATAATCTTAGATTTCCTACAAGTTTAATCAATGAAGATGAGGCTTGGCATTGGTACTATTTTTCACATATAAAAAGTATTTATTGTTTGGAAAAAGCATATTATAACAGGCTTGTTCGCAGTAATTCTATAATGTCTAACAGAGAAATTCATGGTATTGGTATATTGGATATGCTATATATTTTAGAGCATATATTTAATTATCTGGTCAAACAGGATTTATATAATAAATATAAAGAACAATATATTGAATATTTTAAAAAAAATAAAAAAGCTATATTGGGAAGATGTTCAAAAGATTTAAGCTTAAGACATCAAGCCGAAAAAAAACTAAATAAACTTGAAAATGAATTTTTAAATCAACCGCCAATAAATATTTTTAGTGATAAATATTATATCTTTTCTAAAGAAGCTGTTATATCAAAACTCGTATCTTCAACGCTACCTTATCTGTTTGACGATCCATCAAAATTGCAAATTTATGAAAATATTAAAAAATTACCCACAATAGCATTTTTGTGGGGTAGTGGAGACTGGTATCCACAAAAAGAAACTGCACAATATGCAATTAAACATAATATGCCATTATTAAAACTTGAGGATGGTTTTTTGCGCAGTGCTGACACATGGTGTAACAATACGATTCCAAAAAAATATACGGATGGTATTTCATTTACAGTAACAGATAGTGTTCATTATTTTGATGCTACACAGCCAAGCAGACTGGAGCAGCTCTTAAATGATAAAAATATCATTATAACCGAACCAAGAAAAAGTAGAGCACGAAAGTGTATAGACAAAATAGTGCAAAATTATTTAACCAAATATAATCATCAACCAATATTTGCACCAAAAATAGGCAGAGATAGTGTAAAAAAAATTTTAGTTGTTGATCAATCTTATGGTGATTTTAGTATATCAAAAGGATTAGCAAACGATAAAACATTTCAGCAAATGCTTGATGCAGCCATTAAAGAAAATCCGAATGCAGATATCATAGTAAAAACCCATCCCGATACAATAGCTACCAGCACAACAAGAAAAACTGGTTATTATTCCGGTTTGACTCCACGCAATAATATCTATATTATAAATGAACCAATCAACCCCATTTCTTTAATACAATGTTGTGATAAAGTATATGTTTGCACTACTCAATTAGGCTTTGAGGCACTGATGTGCGGCAAAGAGGTACATGTATTTGGTATGCCCTTTTATGCTGGATGGGGATTGACATATGATAGGCAAATATGTAAAAGGCGAATGCATACTCGCTCAATAGAAGAATTGTTTTATATTGCTTACATAATATACTCATATTATGTAAATCCTAAAACACAAACTCGTTGCGAAATTGAGGATGCTATAAAGTATCTTATTGAACTTAGAGACGAATATAATAGCTTTAAAAAAGAAAGGATAACTATTTTTGATAAAATAGAAAATATTTTTAAAAATAGAGTATTAGCTGATATTACACTTAAGTATAATTTACGAATATGGAATGGAATGATGATAGTTATAGATATAATAGATTTTAATATTGCATTTGATATTATTCCAAACCAAGAAAATATTACTGTAAATGTTGTTTTAAGAAAAAATGGCGATAGAGATATGATTTCAAAATTGTACTACCCATTCCCAACAAATAAAGATAGAAAAACTATTTTTGTAATACCCAAAACATTGTTTGAAACATCATTGATTGATTTTATGAAAAAAGAGATAAGCAAAATTATTCATGAAAAATTATATGGCAATAATAGCAAAGCCGTGTAAATTTTGTAATATATTGTAATTTATAAATTTGCGAGGTAATTATATGAAACTGGCTTTTTGGCGTCAAGCGCAAACTAATTTTGCACCCAATACAAGCATACCATGTCAAATTGGTGTTCCCGTTTCCTGCGGTTCAACAATTAATGAGCATTTATCTAGCATGTCATTGGTTGGCAATTTGGGAAATATGGTTCATAGAATGGCAATGATACAAATGCTTGATTTTGACAGAACGGCATCCAGCCAAATAAATCTGTACAAGCTTATAGAATATTACAATTCTCCAAAAACAGCAGCTAAAATTCTTAATAGATACTTTGATGGACTGGTGATAACATTTTCCAATATTATTAGCCATGGTAATACCGAACATTATGTTTTAGTAGAATTAATTAGAGAATTAAAAATTCCAATATTTGCACTAGGCATAGGATTACAAGAGTCTCTGACAAAAGGAGATTCCTCTATGCTTAATAAAGCCGTAATTGAATTGGTATCAACTTTAGATGATAAAGCTGCTTTATTTGGCGTGAGAGGGCATGGTACAAAATCTTATTTAAATTCTATCGGCATAAAGAATGCTGAAGCAATAGGTTGCCCCAGTATGTTTGCTTACCCTAAAAATATTTTGTCTATTACTTATCCTTGCGGTAAAGT
Source organism: Campylobacteraceae bacterium (assembly GCA_031268335.1). GTDB lineage: Bacteria > Campylobacterota > Campylobacteria > Campylobacterales > Campylobacteraceae > JAIRKW01. Next base: position 50,880 of record JAIRXG010000011.1, on the reverse strand, counting down.
AAATAAAATAATTTCGGCTGGGCATTTAACATTAAGGCAAAATACAATAAATAATAGATTTGCTAAATTAGTTAAAGGATTTCATGGTGCTGAAGCAGCATATGTTTTTCAAAGTGGTTTGCAAACTTTTGAAGAGTTATTAAATGTTGATGATATTTATAACCACGCAACACAAACAATAAATGCTGAAGTAATTAATGCTTATTTAAAACAAAAATTTAATTTTACTTCCAATTTTTATAAGTATTACTCTTTCTGCGATACTAGCTCATGGCGACAAGCATACACATCATATGATGTGTATGCAGGTGACAGGATACACGGAGGAGTTATTATGCTCCAGATAGGAAAACCCGCATTAATTATACATAATGATGCTCGCGTGAGAGAATTAACATCATATCATGGTATTCCATCTTGTTCGCTTGATGAATTTGAGAAAATTGGTTGCCATGCAACACTGGAAAAATACTATTCTAAAGATAGCTTGGATAAATTTCATGAAAGATATTATAAGGCGTTGATGAAGTTCAACAAATACATTAAACAATCCGGTCTTAAATTACTAAAAAAATTTGAAATATAAAATTGACTATATAGCTATTTATGTGCAATTAATAATCATAATAAGGACAATAAAATACACAATCTTCATAAGGACTTCACCCAATCCCTCTGCGAATCTGAAAACTTAACAGATATAGCTCCTTTAGGCAAAGCAACGCAGAGTTCATTATCTCAATGGTCAAAACCAGATGACGCTCAAAGAGCAGTGATGGAATTGGGAATGGGAATAAACTTCGCCTTTCACACCAATAAGGAGCAAAATCCTTGGTGGGAACTAACTCTTGATAAACCAAGATTTATTGAATATATTATCTTACATAACAGAAAGGATATATGTCAAGAAAGAAGCCGTAAATTAATAGTTGAAGTTTTTAATGGCAAAGAGTATATGAAGATATATCAAGGAGATTTGTTATTTGACTCAGAACCAAACGGCTTACCTCTTATACTTCCATACAAATATCCTCAAAAAATAGAACGCATAAAAATAACCGCATTGACAGACAACTATTTTCATCTTTCAAAAGTTAATGTATTAACTGTAAAAAAAGAGGAAAAACCTCCATTAAATAAAAAAATTGTTTTTTGTAGACCAAGAGGCGGACTAAACGATATGCTTGTTCAGATGCAAAAGTGTAGAAAATATGCATTAGCTTACGATAGAGAATTATATATTGACGGTTCAAGAGGTGGGTTTTTGGATAGTTTTAGTAATTATTTTATTGTGCCAAATGGCGTTTATTTTGAAGGATTTGATTTTGATAAATATGATTTTAGTTGTTATCCTTCTTGCTTGGAAAATGACATAATAAACTATAAAACAACATGGTTAATTGAAAAGAGATACCATGCCCATATTGTAACAAACGAATCAATAACATTTGATTTTTCAAAACCTTATGAAGAAGATATATTGGTGTATGATCAAGGTGGTGGTGGATTTGGAGCAGATGCTTTTGAGTGGCTGAGACTAAATGAAAAAGTTAGAACTCATATAATTGACATACTTGAGAAACTTGGAGAGTATGACGCTATACATGTAAGAAATACAGACTATAAAACTGACTACAAAACATTTTTCGAAGATATTAAAGACAAGCTTGGAAACAAAATAGTCCTTTGTACCGATGATTTGCAATGTCAACTTTATGCCAAATCTTTTTTTGGAGATAAACTCTGTATAGTTACAGAACTTCCAAATACACAAGGTAAAAAATTACATAGCAATAGAAATCTTGATAGATATAGCACAAATATAAATACTCTTACCGATCTTTTTATCTTAGCAAGCGGGAAAAGTCTCTATTTTTCAACAATATTGCCAGATTCAAATTATCCACATACATTTAGTGGAACATCAATTTCAGGATTTAGCAAACTTGCAAAAGCGCTTCATGAGAAGCAGGATTTGGTAAAAAATGTTTTGCATGGGGAATTAATGTAATGCTATCTCGTTAGGTATAAATATCAGAAATTGGAGCTATTGTTGCCAAAGATATAAAACCATATTTAGTAATTGTCGGAGTTCTTGTCAAACTTGTAAAGTTTTGTGAAAATAAAACATCAAATAAAATCCGACCAAAATTGTAAAAATAAGTTTACCAAAGCTAATGCATTCATTATGGCAACAAAACTGAGCAAGAATTAGATTATTTTAACTAAACATACACTTGAATAAAATGGCTTAATATAAGTTTTATTTAAGTCTTAATTTAGTTTAAAGCATCATTTTTGTATTATTGCATTCTTTTAGCCAAAATATGATTGGGGCATAATTTTCAAGAGGATATAAATAAAGTGTTTGACATTTTGACCGATTCTTTCAAATCTGCTGTAAATAAGATTCGTTTTAGCGATGACGAAAAGTCTCTTAAAAGCGCGCTCGAGACGCTTAAAAAGTCTCTTTTAAAAGCTGACGTTTATCACAAAGTTACAAAAGATTTGCTCTTAAGCGTTGAGATTGACACAAAAAGATACGGAATAGGTCAAAAGCAATTTTTAAGAGCTATCAAAGAAAATTTGACGCGAGTTTTAAGCGCAAACGGAAATCAAGGTTTTGTGTTTGCTCCAAAATCGCCGACAATCGCTCTTATGATGGGTTTACAAGGAAGCGGCAAAACGACTACGACCGTGAAACTTGCCCTCTATTTGAAACTAAGAAAGAAAAAAGTTTTAGTGGCGGCGTGCGACTTGCAAAGATTGGCTGCCGTTGAGCAATTAAGACAACTTTGTTCGCAAAACGAGATAGATTTGTATTGGGATGAGAGCGAAAAAGACCCCGTTAAAATTGCTAAAGAGGCTTTAAGTAAGGCCAAAAATGGACTTTATGACGTTTTGCTTGTGGATACGGCAGGTCGTTTGGCGATAGATGAAGAGTTAATGGATGAGCTTGTGCGAGTAAAAAATGCTTTAAATCCATATGAACAATTTTATGTAGCGGACTCTATGAGCGGACAAGACGGCTTGAAAAGTGCGATAAGCTTTCACGAAAAGATAGGAATAAGCGGCGTTATTTTGAGCAAATATGATGGCGATGGCAAAGGCGGAATCGCTCTTGGAGTGGCTTCGCAAGTGGGTGTGCCTTTGAGATTTATCGGCGTGGGAGAAAAAGCGCACGATTTGGAGAGTTTCATACCTGAACGCGTTGTAAATCGTTTGATGGGCGAGGGTGATTTAGCTACATTGGCTGAAAAAACTACCACTATTATAGACGAGAAAGAGGCGAAGCAGATAACGAAAAAGATTCAAAAGGGTGAATTTAATTTTAACGACTTTTTGACTCAGATGGAGAGTGTAAAAAAACTTGGAAGCATGAAGTCGATTTTGGGAATGATACCTGGTCTTTCGTCAATGGCAGGACAGTTAAAAGATATGGATTTGGACAATTCGATAGAGATGAAACGAATACAAGCTATGATAAACTCTATGACTCCAAAAGAGAGGCTAAGCCCATCTCTTTTGAACAATACGAGAAAAAGACGAATATCACAGGGCGCGGGACTTTCTCAAGTAGAGGTAAATCGTTTTTTGAAGCAATTTGAAAATGCTTCAAAGTTGGCTAAGAAATTTTCAGGCAAAAGCGGAATGGCAAATTTGCAGTCAATGCTACAAGGGCAAAACCAAAAATTTCCAAGAAGCTAAAGTTTAGATATAAGTATTTTTTTAAACACTTATATCTAAGCCGTACAGGACTTAATTTTTATTATTTATGAGGAGACGAAATACTATGGCAACAGTAGTACGACTAACACGCGCAGGAAGAACAAAACGACCTTTTTACCGCATTGTAGTTACAGATAGCAGAAAACGACGCGATGGAAATTGGATAGAGATATTGGGATACTATAACCCTTTAACACAGCCGGTTACCGTGAAATTCGATACGGAGCGTTTGAATTATTGGAAAGGTGTAGGCGCGAAGTTGAGCGATAGGGTAGCAAAGCTTACCGGAAATTGATATGATTGACATATTTTTAAAAGAGTTTGCGAAACTGATAGTTGAAAATCCGGACAGCGTACGTGTCGAAACAAACGAAGTGGATAGTACTTTCAGCGAGGTTACGATATATGTTGATAAAGCTGATACGGGTAAGATTATCGGTAAGGACGGCAAAGTTATAAACGCTATTAAAACCGTTATTGCCGCTTGCAAAGCTAAAAGCGGAAAATCTTATCGTATCAATATCAAATCCGACAATGAAGAGTAACGAACTCGTAGAAGTTGCAAAACTTGGTCGCGCTGTGGGGCTTAAGGGTTTTCTTAAGCTTCATAGTTTCAGCGATTTTCCGGAGCAATTTAAAAAAGGCGGACGTTTTTTTACAGATAAGAACGAAAGCTTTGAGATATTAGAGTTTGATAAAGAAAAAAGTCTCGTGCGTTTTGTCGGTATAAACGACAGAGACGCTGCTTTTAAACTTACGAACAAAATTTTAAAAACCACAAAAGAAGCCACAAGAGATAGCTGCAAATTAGGAAAAGACGAATTTTTCTGGTTTGATATCATAGGTTGTAAAGTCGTAGAAAACGCGCAGGTTTTAGGCATGGTGGGCGATATAGAGCGTATAGGCTCTCAAGACTACTTACATGTAAAGACAGATGAGCAATTTGTAAAAGACGGGTTGCAAAAAGATTTTCTAATACCTTATATAGATAGATTTGTTTTACATGTAGACATTGGCGTTAAAGAGATTATCACACAAGACGCCGTGCATTTTTTGGAATAGATATGAATTTTACTTTTGTTACGCTTTTCCCAAATCTCATATATCCGTATTTTGAGGATTCTATTCTTTTTCGCGCTCAAAAGAGCGGTGCGATACGGATAGATTGTATAAATCCGCGTGATTTTAGTCTTGATAAACATAAAAAAGTCGATGACTATAAAATAGGCGGCGGAGCGGGGCTCTTGATGAGCGTGCAACCTCTCTTTGACACATTTAAACATATAAGCGACAAAGAAGCGTATTTTGTCTTTCCATCGCCCGTTGGTAAAGGTTTTACGCAAAATGACGCCAAAAGATTGTCGGAAAAAAAACATATAGTTTTTGTGTGCGGAAGATACGAAGGGATTGATGAAAGAGTGGTAGAGACTTATGCGGATGAGATTTTTTCTATCGGCGATTTTGTTTTGACCGGAGGAGAGCTTCCGTCGCTTTGTATGTGCGACGCTATCAGCAGAATGGTTGGAAATGTACTTGGAAATGAAAAGTCGCTGCTTGAAGAGAGTTTTGAAAACGCTCTTTTGGAAGCCCCGTCTTTTACCAAACCAAATGTATATAACAACTTACCCGTTCCCTCAGACTTTTTAAAGGGAAACCACGCTATAATCTCGCGCTTAAAAAACAGAATGGCATATGCTAAAACTTGCTTTCATAGACCTGATCTGTATAAAATGGTTAAAGATAAAAGGAACTATTATGCGAAATAAATATATTGAAGCATTTGAAAATGCACAGATAACAAACAAAGTGATTCCTAATTTTCGCGCGGGCGATACGTTAAGAGTAGCCGTTAGAATTAAAGAGGGTGACAAACAAAGAATTCAAAATTTTGAAGGCGTATGTATAGCAAGACGCGGAAGCGGCACGGGCGAGACTTTCATCATTCGTAAAATCGGCGCTAATAGCGTGGGCGTGGAGAGAATATTTCCAATTTACAGCGATAGCATCGAGAGCATAGAACTTGTAAGACGCGGACAAGTAAGAAGAGCAAAATTATTTTATTTGAGAAGTTTGCGTGGTAAAGCCGCAAGAATCAAAGAGATTAAACAGTAAATTTTAAAAAAGGCTTTTTCGCAAATTGCGGCAAAGCCTACATCTTTTTTATCTGCTTATAATTTTAATTAATTCATTTTTTTTAAATACCATCCTTACATGTGCAGACATATTGTATAGATTTATATTAAATAAACTTAGTCGCAAAATGGCGCTTGGATTTATAAAGCCTACATGTAAGAGATAAAAAAATATAATTTTAACAATAATACTTTAAACATATAACCGCACAACTCCTCTGATTTTACCTTTTTATCAATTATTTATTGGTACAATCACTCTTTTATAAGATTGGCATGCAATCGGATTAGAGGCTTGTTAAAATGAAAATCATAGACAAAGTGTATATAAACGGCGAATTTATAAAACCGCACGGCACAAAGACAATGGACATTATAAATCCGGACACCTTGGATATATTGGGCAAAGTTACGCTATGTGATAAAAAAGATGTCAATTACGCCGTAAAATGTGCCAAAAAAGCTTTTATCTCATTTTCCAAAACTTCTCCAAAAGAACGCGGTGAGATATTGCAAAGTTTATATGATGCTATGAGTAAAAGAGAAGACGATTTAAATGAAGCTGCCATTTTGGAGTACGGCTCTCCAATAACAGCCGCAAAACGCAGAACGGCATTTGCAAAAAATACTTTTTTGACAGCAAAAAAACAGATGGAAAAATTTCAATTTGAAAGCAAGCTGGAAGATGGCACGAGAGTGCTTAAAACCCCTCTTGGCGTAGTTGCTGCCATATCTCCTTGGAATGCAAATTATACGCATATTTGTCAAAAAATGGCTCCGGCAATTGCAGCCGGTTGCAGTATTGTTGTAAAACCAAGCGAATACAGCGCTATGCAAACTCAAATTCTTTGCGAATGTTTTAAAGATGCAAATCTTCCGAAAGGCATTTTAAATGTAGTAAACGGTGTGGGTGAAGAAGCTGGAAGAGAACTTGCGCGTCATAAAGATATCTCTTTGATAAATTTCACCGGTTCTACAAAAGTTGGCAGACAGATAAGCGCATATGCGGCAAAGATGATAAAAAGGACTATTTTGGAACTTGGCGGTAAATCGCCTAATATTATTTTGGACGATGCTGATTTGGATACTGCCGTTCCCATGGCTCTTACCATCGCTTTTAGCAATAGCGGACAAGCTTGCCATGCGGGAAGCAGACTTTTAATTCCGCACGATAAGTTGGAGATAATGAGTGAACTTTTGTTGAAAGCTTTGGAAAATATAAAAGTTGGAAAAGTAAAAGATGAGGATTGTTATATAGGACCTTTGGTAAACAAGGCGCAATTTGATAGAGTACAATCATATATAAAATGCGGTATTGACGAAGGGGCTGCGCTGCTTGCCGGCGGACTTGGAAGATTGGGAAGATTTAAAGGATATTATGCAAAACCTACGATTTTCACACATGTAAAGCCAAATATGAAAATAGCAAAAGAAGAAATATTTGGTCCTGTCTTGTCCGTTTTGACATATAAAAATGAAAAAGAAGCCGTAAAAATGGCAAATGATACTATTTACGGACTTGCAGGCTATGTGAGTTCTTCAGATATCAACAGAGCGTATAGAGTTGCTGCGCAAATAACGGCAGGTTGGGTTTATATCAATAAGGCTGTATATGCGGGTAAAGGTTCGGTATTACATGTAGGAGCGAAACAATCCGGAATAGGCGCAAACGAAATTAACGATTATACGCAATTTAGAGTTATCTCTTAAAATATATTGAGGTTTTATGGCTGATAAAATTTATGTAATAGATACGAATATAATTTTACAAAGTATTCAAAACGTAAAAAATCTCTCGGAAGAGGGAAAAAATATTGTGGTAATTCCCGAAACCGTTTTGATAGAGCTTGAAGAGAAAAAAAAGCAGATTGACGAGCTTGGATTTCAAGCAAGAGAATTTGCAAGGTTTTTAGCGGAGTCTAAAGTCAAAGAAGTAGACATAGCGGAAAATTGTCGAGTTGTGAAACTTTACAACGGCAATTATAATATCCATCTCATGACTAAGACAAATTACGAATCTGACATAGAAGCAAGACACATAGCGGAGAGTAACGACAAGCGTATAATTGAAACGGCGGATATGGCGAGAAGTTACTATAAAGGACAAAAAGTTATCTTTGTGTCTATAGATGTGTATGCAAGAATGTTCGGACTTTTTAAAAATTTAAAGATAGAATCTTTGAGAGAAGATCGCTCCGAAGTTCCTCAAAGAGAGTTTTTAAAAAGCATGCCGCTTGACTCTTCCTTTTTTAATTCGCTTGAAAATATGAATATAAAAAAGATTGACCCCGAATATAAAATAGAAAATTTTTGTTATGAATTTTACTCTGAAGATGGCAATAAATCTTATGCCATAGTTCATAATGAACGAGTTTTACCGCTTGAAGAAAATGATTTTAAAGGCATGAAAGTAAAGCCTGTAAATATTCGCCAAAGATTTTTTATGAAGGCTATTTTGTCAAATCTTTATAATATCGTAGTTATTGACGCAAAAGCCGGAAGCGGAAAGACGCTTATAGCCATAGCTTCTGCTATGAGGCTTATAGACAAAGGCTCTTATGATAAGATAGTTTATGTCAGAAACTCTATAGAGAGCCTTGACAAAGGCGCTGATGTGGGCTATTTGTCCGGAAACGACGAAAAGTTCAGAATATACAATATGGCGCTTTACGACACTTTGGAATTTATCGCCAAAAGAGTGCTAAAAAAGACCGAAAACAAAGAGAGCATTGAGTCTATAAATTCAAAAATTACCGAAATGCTGGAGCGTTATCGCATAGAAAAACTGTGGCCGGGAGAAGCAAGAGGCAGAACTTTAAGCGATACTATTGTGATATTGGACGAATGGCAAAATAGTTCTGAAAATACTACTCAACTTATTTTATCAAGACTTGACGATACATGTATGGCTATAGTTATAGGTTCAAATAGACAAATAGACAATCTTTATTTAAATAAATACAACAATGGATTGACAAGTCTTTTAAAACTTACGACCAAAGCTCATCCCGAACTTTGTATGTTTGCTATTGACTTGCAAAAAGCAGTCCGCGGTAAATTTGCCGAATTTAGCGAACGAGTTTATGAAAATAAAAAGCAGCGTTAAATTATGAAGATTCAAAGTACATGTAAAGAGTGCGTTGTAAAACAAGCTGTGCGCGTGGGAGAGTTATTGAATTTAAACGAAAGCGCCAAAGAGGCTATTTTGGATATTGCAAACGTACATGTAGCAAATTTTGACGATGCTCTCTCGCCCCCGCAAAATGCTTATAGATTTTACGAAGATACGGCAAAATATTTGAAAATCGATGATATATACAAAGATATCAAAAAAACCTCCTCTGAAAAAGCGAAAAAGTTTAGAACAACATGCGAACAATATATACAAAATTCTGCAGACAAGCTTTTAACGGCAACGAAAATCGCCGTTGCGGGAAATGTGATAGATTTAGCTTCGTACATGCAATATGACTTAAGAGAAGAGGTTGAAAAAGTTTTAGAAAGCAAATTTTTTATTGACGATTTTATCTTTTTAAAAAACGCCTTGCAAAAAGCAAAAAGAGTCGCGTATATATCCGACAATGCGGGCGAAGAGATATTTGACAAAATATATATAAATCTCATAAAAGAACTTTTTTGCGATATCGAAGTTTATTACTTTACAAGGGGAAAACCTATAATAAACGATATAACGTATAAAGACGCGCTTGATTCCAAGATGGACGAAGTAGCCATCGTTGTTGATAGCGGTGTGCCGACTCCGGGATTTGTGCCGGAGTTAGCGGACAAAAAAGCGCTCAAATTATTTAAGGAGGCTGATTTTATTATCGCAAAGGGCATGGGAAATTATGAGTGTTTGAGCGAATACAAAGGGTTTGACATATTTTATCTGTTTAAAGTAAAATGCGGCGTGGTAAGCGAAGATATTAATGCTCCGCTCGGCGCACTGGTTTGCAAAAAAAGTTTAAAGGCGTATGAATGAAAAAAACTATTGAGTTTTTAAAAGGCGGCAATTTGGTTTTGCAAGTTGTCGTAGGAATGGTACTGGGTATAATTTTGGCGGTTGTTTCAAAAGAGGCGGCGCTTAGTGTCGGAGTGTTGGGCGAACTTTTTGTTGGCGCATTAAAAGCGGTAGCTCCTATTTTGATATTTATTTTGGTGATAGTAGCCATTGCTACAAAACCTTTGAATGTAAAGACCGATATAAAGCCGATATTTATCATGTATATTGCGGGTATGTTTTTGGCAGCTCTTGTATCTGTCGCGATAAGTTTCATGTTTCCTGTGGAATTGGTATTTTCAGGAGAGCGTCCGGAGGGACTTCAAGCGCCTGCTGAGATTCAAAACGTATTGAGAGACGTTTTATTTAAAATCGTGGATAATCCGGTACATGCATTGGCAAGCGCCAATTTCATAGGAGTTTTGGCTTGGGGTGTCGGAATAGGCTTAGCGCTTCATCACAGCAGCATGCACGCTACAAAAGAGATTTTAAAAGATGTAAATAAAGCCGCATTAAAACTTGTAAATTTTATCATTAGATTAGCCCCTATAGGTATTTTTGGCATCATAGCACAAACATTTGCACAAACCGGTTTTGAAGTTATCAAAAGTTATGGCCATTTGGTAATTGTGCTTGTCGGCGCGATGCTTTTTGTAGCTTTTGTGATAAATCCTATCATTATGTATGTGAAATCCAAAAGAAATCCATATCCGTTGATATTTGTATGTTTAAAAGAGAGCGCTATAACAGCGTTTTTCACACGCTCATCCGCAGCTAACACGCCTGTAAATCTTGCTCTTTGTAAAAAAATGGGATTGAACGAAGATACGTACTCTATATCTATTCCTTTGGGAAGCGCCATTAATATGTCCGGTGCTGCGGTAACCATCACAGTTTTTACTTTGGCAACAGCCCACACACTTGGTATAAGCGTTGATTTTGCTTCGTCAATACTTTTATGCGTTATAGCTTCGCTTGGAGCTTGCGGAACGTCCGGAGTCGCGGGCGGTTCGTTATTGTTAATACCGCTTGCATGCAGTCTTTTCAACATAGATAGCGATATAGCTATGAAAGTGGTTGCCATAGGATTTATAGTAGGCGTGATACAAGATTCGGTGGAGACCGCGCTTAATAGTTCGACCGATGTCATGTTCACAGCGGCTGCGTCAAAAAAACAACCCATTTTGAAATTTGAACAATAACGATGAACGAAGCAAGATTTGAGTTAAAAAACGGTAAGCTTTATGTCCTTGCAGCCGTTTTTACTATTTTTTTTATAATAGGAGGTTGGGTGCTTTTGCACTCCGACTCTCCCGCTCTTAACATAAACCCTATCGTTGTCAAGATTTCGAGTATTGCCTCTTTGCTTTTTTTCGCCGCGATTGTATATCTTTGCATCAAAACAGCGCTCTCAAAAAGGATGGGACTTATCATAAATAAAAACGGTATAACGGATAAATCAAGTCCTCTCTCATTTGGATTTATAAGCAAAAAAAGCATAAAAGAGGCTAGGGTAGAAAAGTTAGAGGGAGAATCTTATCTTATGATAGAGCTTGTAGACAGAGAGAAATATTTAAATAGCGAAAATGATTATATAGCAAGATTGCTAAGGGAAAATATAAAAAATTACGGTTGTGAAGTGATGATACCGCTCTCAAACCTAAAATGTTCTTTTCAAGAAGCCAAAGAAGCCGTAAATACAATTTTTAACAAAGAGTTGTAAGTAAGTGAACTATATCGGTTCAAAGTTAAAATTATCAGCTTGGATTAAAAGCGAGGTTGAGACATTAGTCGGCGACTTGAGCGATAAAGTATTTTGCGACTTGTTTGCCGGAAGCGGAATCATCGGTAAAACATTTAAAAAGCATGTCAAAAAAGTTATAAGTAACGACATAGAAGAGTATAGCTATGTGCTAAACAGAAACTATATACAAAACCACAAACCGATAAAAAATAAAGACGAGTTTATAGCCGCATTAAACGTTTTAAAGCTTTTGGAAGATGGCTTTATATATAAAAACTATTGTCTTGGCAGCGGCAGCGACAGACAGTATTTTAGTGATGAAAACGGCAAAAAAATAGACGCTGTTAGGGTGCAAATCAACGAATGGAGAGAAAACAAAGAGATAGACGACGACTTGTACTACTTTTTGCTTTCAAGTTTGCTTGAAAGTGCCGACAGGGTTGCAAATACAGCGTCTGTTTATGGCGCTTTTTTGAAAAAAATAAAAAAATCCGCCAAAAAACCGCTGAAACTTTTAGCTTCTGATTTTGAACTCAACGATAATTATCATGAAGTTTACAAAGCGGATAGCAATGTTTTGATTAAAAAAATTAGCGGTGATATTTTGTATCTTGACCCGCCTTATAATATAAGACAATATGGGGCGAATTACCATATTTTAAATACTATCGCGAAATATGACGATTTTATTCCTTTCGGAAAAACAGGCATAAGAAAATACGGCCGCTCAGATTATTGCAAAAAGAAAAAAGCGTTGAAAAGTTTTGAAGAGTTAATTAAAGACGCCAATTTCACGTATATATTTCTAAGTTACAATAACGAAGGGCTTATGAGTTTAAAACAGATAAAAGCCGTTATGGAAAAATATGGCAAATATAGCATAAGAACAAAAGAACATAGGCGTTATATATCAAACAAAAATGGTAAACACGAAACAGCGTCTACTTTTGAATACTTACATGTATTGGAAAAACGACTATAAAATGTTTTAAGCTAAAATCTTAAATTAAAAATTATCTTATATGCAAAACCCTACATGTAAGCGGTAAAAAATCCAAAAAGTAATATTTTATTGATTAAAAATATTTTTATATTTTTCTCTCAACATTTTTTTATCGGTTTTACCGACGCTTGTTTTATCTATTTCGTTCACAAAATGGATTTTCAAAAGCATACTTTCTCTTGCCATAAGTCCATTTTTAATAACCTCTTTTGCATGGGCTATTATCTCTTTTTCTAATAGCTTTTTATCTTCCGTATTGGACACTACAAGTCCTAACGGTCTTTCGCCCCATTTTTCATCCGGTACTGCTATGACCGCAACTTCAAAGACGGATGGATGTTGGTGAATGATATCTTCAAGTTCCAACGACGACACCCATTCCCCGCCTACTTTTATGATATCTTTTGCTCTGTCCGTGATTTTAAAATAACCGAATTCATCGCAATTTGCGACGTCTCCCGTATGTAAATATCCGTCTTTCCAAAGATTTTCGGAGTTTTTTTGGTCTTTTAAATATCCTGCGGTAAGCCAAGGAGCGCGCACGACTATTTCGCCGGTACTTTCGCCGTTATGCGTGACTTCATTCATATCCTCATCTACTATTTTCATCTCCACGAGACCAAGTGAAGTGCCTGTTTTGGTTCTGATTTTTGCTTGTTCTTCATAATTTTTCGTGAGCATCTCTTTGGTTAATCTTGCTAAAGATAGAATCGGACAAGTTTCACTCATACCGTACCCTGCAAATATGTCTATTCCTCTATTTAATCCAGCTATCGCAAGAGCTTGAGACAAAGATGCGCCGCCTATGATAACTTTCCATTTGCTTAAATCAATCTCGTTTATTTTGGGTGAATTTAGCAACATATGGAGTATTGTAGGAACGCAATGCGAAAATGTTACTCCCTCTTTTTGTATCAAATCCAATAAAGTATCAGGTATATATTTGCCGGGATACACCTGTTTTACTCCCATAAAAGTCGCCATATACGGAATTCCCCACGCATGTACGTGAAACATCGGAGTTATTGGCATATATACGTCGTTTTGGTTAAAACTAGCATGATTTGCGTAAGAAGAGAGGCTAAGCAGTGCACCCATAGTATGAAGCACTAATTGACGGTGTGTGAAATACACGCCCTTTGGCATTCCTGTAGTACCCGTTGTGTAAAATGTAGTTGCTCGTGTATTTTCGTCAAAATCCGGAAAATCAAACTTATCGCTCGCTTTTTCTATCAACTGCTCGTATTCGCCGATAAAAGGAATTATACTTTGCGTTACCTCATTGCTTTCGCTCATTAAAATGTAATTGTTGATAGTATCGATTCTTCCTCTTATCTGCTCTACTATGGGTATAAAATCGCTATGTATCAGCAAAACATCGTCTTGCGCATGGTCGATAGTGTATAATATTTGTTCCGGACTCAATCTTATATTTATCATATGCATAACCGCGCCAATCATCGGTATGGCAAAATAGCACTCAAGGTATCTGTGCGAGTCGTAATCCATAATGGCTACGGTATCACCCTTTTTAACGCCAAGTTCAATTAGTATGTTTGCCAATTTACAGACGCGTTTTTTAAATGTGTCATATGTCATTCTAAAGTTGTTTTTGTAAATTATCTCTTGATTAGGATTGTTGGCAATTGGCGTGAAAAGCAGTTGTTTAATTAGCAGCGGGTAGTTAAAGTAGTTTAAAGCCGGCGTGAAGTCAGACATGTTATTCCTTTAAAATCAAATATCGGTATTTTATACCTTCAGAATATAAATTTTGTTTAATTATTACGCTTTTTTAAGAAACACTATATGGTCTCTTTTGTGGGAGCAACCGATGTAGTCGTTATATTTTCTTTCGGCGCAAAAATAAAGAAAAATACGAATGATACTACCGTAGCAGCAAGCGAAGTTATAAGCACTGACAATGTAGCTTGATCCGCAACCCCTTTGTATGCGAGATTTGATATAAGTATAGACATCGTAAAACCGATACCTGCTACAAGTCCCACGCCAAGTATTTGCGTCCACGTGAGATTGCTCGGTTTCCTTGATATTCCAAAAAAGTCCAATATATATGTAAAGGCAAATATTCCAAGAGGTTTTCCAACAAAAAGTCCCAAAGCTATTCCCCAAAACATTTCGTTAAACTCAAAGCCCTGTTCTATTTTTACGCCCGCATTTGCAAGGGCAAAAATAGGCATAATGAAATATGCGCTCAAAGGGTGGAGGTAGTGTTCCAATCTTACAAGAGGACTTTGGACTTCGTCATAAGCTTTAGCTATAATTTCCAGCGCGTTGTTTTGTTTTGCCGTCAGCAGCACTTGTTGAGTATCTTGCTTGGGTGCATTTGAATAAAATACATTTACGGCTAATCGTAAATGCTCTAAAAATCCCGTACTATTAATTTTTGAGCGAATCGGTATGCAAAATGCCAGCGCAATACCGGATATTGTTGCATGAATGCCGCTTTTATAGAAAAAATACCATAAAATTATACCGCCCAAAAAGTATACGATAAGCGTTTTAACGCCCGATCTATTGAATAAAAACAAAATAGAGGTTACTAATATGGCAAGCATCAAATAAAAATAAGAGATAGTATTGGTATAAAAAACAGCGATGACCAAGATAGAACCTATATCGTCGGCAATTGCTAAAGTTACCAAAAATACTTTAAGTTTAATCGGAATTCTGTTTCCAAGTAACAACAACACGCCTAGCGCGAATGCCGTATCCGTTCCCATAGGTATTGCAAATCCATGCTCGTTTCCGCTTCCCCAAGTACAGTACAAAAAGATAAGTATAGGGAAAAGCATACCTCCCACAGAGGCAAAAATAGGAGAGATAGCTTTTTGAAAACTTGAAAGTTCTCCTACCAAAAGCTCACGTTTAACTTCAAGTCCTACCATAAGAAAAAAAAGCGCCATAAGTCCGTCATTTACCCAAAAATGCACATCTTTTATGAAGCTGTAATCGGCTATTGATATGCCAAATTTCAATTCCCACAAAGAAAAATAGGCATGAGATAAAATGGGAGAATTTGCAGCTATCATAGCCACAATAGCGGCAAGGAATAATAATATACCACCAAACGACTCTTGTTTGACGAATTCATTTATAAAAGTGCCGATTTTTTTGGTAGAACTTTTGTTCCCTATCCCTAGAATACTCAAACCTTAACCCTAGTTATGAAATTTATTTGAAAATATAAGTGTTTTTGGTATTGTAATATGAATTAGCTATTGTTTTCATTAGAAATTGTCAATTTAATGTAAAAAATGCACAATTTATCAAGTTTTTTAGCAAAAAATATAAAAATTTGCTTTTTTTTAAAATATAAAGATACATAATTCTACATGTAGAATATTATATCCATAACATGAAAGTTAGATAGATTATTGTAAACTTGCATAGGTCGCGAAGACCTATGCAAAAAGATTAAAATAGACTTGCGAGCAGGATTTCAAGCAAAATCGACGATTTGCCATTTATAAGCAAAGCGTTGTTTTTATACTCTATAGTGCCTTTTATTTCGTTATTTTCAAGTTCAAAGCCTAACTCTTTAAGCTCTTCAAATCTTTTATTTAAAAGTTCCTCAGCATCTTCCTCTGTTTCATAAGAATCGCCTTCAAACTGTTTGCGTAAAATTTCTCTGACTGACGTTTGTCCGACACTTATATTAAACTTTGCGATCAAGTCATTTTTGATATTTTTATAAAGTGATTGCAAATCTCCATTGCCGATATATTGGATAAAACCGTCTATTTTGTGAGTTTGATTTCCATATTTTATGCTAAGTTCATTTAAGGTAAGTTTCGGATGCTTTGCTAAGATATTAGGCGCATATCCTATAAACGACATTCCTAAAAGCACAAGCTGTTTGTCATCTTGCAAGTCAACATTGTCAAAAGAATCCATTATTTTTTTCATGCTGTCCAAATCTATGTTTTGAAGACTTATATCAAAAACAATATCGTTTAATGTCAGATTTGTTTCATCTTTGCCCAATGCGAAATTTTCCAAAGATAATTTATTGTTTGAAGAGATAGTTAAATTATTGCCCTCCTCAATACTAAACAGCATATCTATACCAGATAATTCCACATTTGTATTAACAATTTCCGCTGGTTTTTCATCATTTTCCGAGGTATAATCATTGTTTTCGGAAAAATTATCGGATTCGTCTTCATAAGAGTAATAATCGCTGTTATCATAATCATCGTCATAGTAACCGCCATAATAGTCGTAATTTTCTTTTTTGCTATCTATCGTAACGGAAATTTTGCCTATTTTGGCTAAAGAGTTTCCAAGCCACATGCCGACTTTTCTTTTAGAGGTATAACTTGAATATTTTTGATTTTCTATCACAAATGAAACGTTTTCTTGTTTTGCGTTTATAAGCGCTGAAAAATAAGGTATATTGGCGTTGAAATCTATAACATCGCGCTCAAATGACGTAAAGTAGTTTGCTTTTATATCTTTCCACGAAAAAACAAAAAGTTCTTTTTGCGCATCGTTATCAAGTTCTTTTGAGTTCTCTTTGATATCAACTTTTGTATTTATGCCGTTAAATTTTACATCGCTTGAAAGATTAAATATTCGTTCTATATTATCAAAATCATAAATTTTGGCCGTAGTCTCAATAGAGCCTATATTAAGGATATTTAAACCTCTCAAACCAAATTTTGCTTCGTGTTCAAAAACAGCTATTTTTTCGTCAAATATCGAGAGTTCCGTAGTATATTTTCCGTTGAAAATTTTACTTTCAAAATCATTTAGTTTCCAAGTAATTCCACCCTTGTTGTACAAGGATTTGTTATCGGTGTTAAAAAAGAGATCAACCTTGCTTTTCGAATAAAATATGCTAAAAGCAAAAAAGCCGACAACAACAACCAAAAGCCCTAATATCAGAAACAAAAACTTTTTCATAAAGACCCCTCTAAAAAATAAACAAAATACAATTCTACATCAAAAACTTTAAAGATAAGCCTAAAAAATACTGTAGTAATAAATTATGTGATATTTTTGCGCGCTCTACATGTAGTGGGCATTTTGGATTAACTAAAAGAACAATGTCAATCATGCAAATCGCGTTTTTTAAAAAGTGGTGGGTCCTGCAGGACTCGAACCTGCGACCAACCCGTTATGAGCGGGTTGCTCTAACCAACTGAGCTAAGGACCCAAGCAGATGCGTGGTGTTATTTTGTTTTTTAAAACAAGGGTGAAATTATAACTATCTTTCCTTAAAAAAATGTTTATTGGGTTGATTTGTTGAATATTTTATTGACTTATGCATAGGGTCAAAGCGAAAAGCCATAAGATTTTCAAAAATTCCAAAGAAAATCATAAAAGTGATAAAACTGCTTCCGCCATAGCTAAAAAATGGTAACGGAATGCCTACAACAGGAGCAAAACCAACAGTCATAGCGATATTAACCCCAGTATATACAAACAATAAAAGGGCAATTCCAGCCGCTACAATTTGAGTAAAATAATCTTTTTTATGCTTGATAAAGAGTGTCATTAAATGCAAAATGAGCAGCGTATACAAAAATAAAAGTCCAAGTCCTCCGAAAAATCCTTGTCTTTCAACTACATAAGCAAAAATAAAATCGCTTGTAGAAATAGGCAAGAACTTCAGCATGGTTTGCGTCGCCTCGTCTTTGCTTTTTCCCGTAAGTCCGCCTGAACCTATGGCTACTATTGATTGTCTTACTTGATGACAATTTTCACAACTTTCGGCACTGTTTATAAAAGTTTCAATTCTTTTTTTCTGATAATCATGCAAAATATAGTTATATGATATAACGGCTGTAATAGGAATAATAAGAGCCACAATCAACCATATTTTTTTGTCTACGCCCACAAGAAAAAGCACCCCATACCCGATGATTAATAGCACAAGAGCCGTTCCAAGATCCGGTTCTATGAGTATTAATACGAAAGGTATCAGTATGTGAGCGCTGACGATACTGAACATTTTTAATCCGTAACCTGTTGATGGCGGAGGATTTTGTTTAACAAGATAACACAGCATAAGTAAAAATAACGGTTTGAAAAATTCCGAAGGCTGAACTGTAAAGTGGACAAACGGTATCTCTATCCATCTTTGCGCTCCAAGTTTTCGCGTGCCGAATATAAAAACGCTTATGAGCAATACTATACCAATCCAATAAAAAATAGGTATAAGCCACTCAAGTTTTCTCATGGGCAGCAAAAAGAAAAATAAAAATGCAAAAAATCCCACTCCAAAATAGACCATCTGTTTTGAGGCCAGCATTTGATTTGCTTCAGAGATAAGATAATGAGAAAATATAATAATAGGTATAACCAATATAGGAAGAAGAAAATCAAAATGGGTTACAATGCGTCTGTCTATTTGGAACAATTTTGCGTCCGTTAAATAATTTTTTGTATTATAACAGATAGCAAATCAATGAAGGATAAATGTGCTTGAAAAAAATTTTGTTTGCGATAGCGAAGATATAAGATTAGACCATTTTTTGACAGACCGATTTCAAGTTTCACGCAATCAAATTACCGAGCTTATCAAAAAAGGATTGGTTAGCGTTGATAATAAAATTGTCATCAAAACGGGAGCTAAGCTCAAAAAAGGGCAGCTGCTATATGTACAAGAGGTAGAAAAAGAGGATAGAAGCAATAATATGGATATTGACTTTGACGTGCCGATTGTGTTTGAAGATGAAGATATTTTGGTAGTAAACAAGCCCCCGTTTCTTACCGTTCATCCGGCTCCCAGCGTGAAAGAGCCTACACTTACGGATTGGATGAAAGCAAAAAATATATCGCGTTCAACCATAAGCGGAGATGAAAGAGAAGGCATAGTTCATAGAATAGACAAAGAGACAAGCGGCGCTTTGGTAATAGCAAAAAACAACTCCTCTCACATGTCTTTGGCTAAACAACTTGAAAACAGAACGCTTGGACGATACTACCTTGCTTTGATTGATTATCCGTTGAAAGATGATATTATAGTCGATAAACCTATAGCAAGACATCCTAAAAATCGCTTAAAAATGGGTGTTGTAGAAAACGGAAAAGATGCTAAAAGCGCATTTTGCAAACTTTTGACATGTGAGGAAGAGAACATCGAACTTATAGGAGCAAAATTGTATTCGGGCAGGACGCATCAGATAAGAGTACATCTAAACGCTATAGGAAGACATATTTTAGGAGATGATTTATACGGATTTAAGAGCCAAAGAGTTAAAATTAACAGAGTTATGTTACATGCTTATTGTTTGCATTTAATTCATCCCAAAAACGGTAAAAAAATGAGTTTTGTCGCGCCGCTTTATGATGATTTTAAAGAACAGCTTAAAAAATTTTTTACAAAGGAGAAAATTGATGAAACGATTAATGTTGACAATCTCAACAATCGCTTTGATTTTTTTAGTGAGCGGTTGCAAAAGTCCTAATACTCCTCAAACACCTGTCGTAGATCCTGCAATGCCTAAAATAGCTGAATTAAAAACG
The DNA here is from genome assembly GCA_031268335.1 of Campylobacteraceae bacterium. Taxonomy (GTDB): domain Bacteria; phylum Campylobacterota; class Campylobacteria; order Campylobacterales; family Campylobacteraceae; genus JAIRKW01. The sequence goes on along the minus strand of JAIRXG010000011.1, from coordinate 30,778 downwards.
CTTTCGGACATAACCGAAATCGGTTTGGAGTGGTCGCCTATATATGATTTGAAAGTGGAGGGTTATTATATATATAGAGCTGAGGCTGATAATAATACCGGTTCGTTGGATAGAGTTGCTTCCATAAACGACAGATATGTGTCGCATTATGTTGACACGAAACTTTTACCGCAGACAAATTATATATATAGAATCAGCACATTCAACAAAGACAAACAAGAATCCGAACCAAGCGCGCCTGCTAGAGTATCTACAAAAACTACTATAGAGTTTGTTCCATTTGCGCAAGCGATGACAAATCTTCCTAATCGCATAAAAATTATTTGGAGACCTCACCCTTCGGAGAGAGTTTCGTCTTACATCATAGAAAGAAATGATTTTGGTTCAACTAAGTGGGAACAAATAGCGGTTGTAAACGGTAAATTAAGCGCAGAATACATAGATGCGAAACTCAAAGACGGAAAATCATACAGATATAGAATCATAGCAAAGACTTATGACGGACTTGTATCCGCACCAAGCCAAATCATAGAAGCACAGACAAAACCATTGCCGCCCACTGTAAAAAACCTAAGAAGTACGCGGGATTTGCCGAAAAAAATAGTTATCTCATGGGATGCTTCTTCGTATCCTGAAGTCGATTATTATAATATCTATAGAGCCGGCAAAGTGAATTTTTTCTATAGCCATATAGTTAAAACAAAAAGCACGACATATGAAGATGTGGTACAAGAAGACGGAGCTTCGAGACATTATTATGTGACAGTTGTTGATAAGGACGGACTTGAGTCGCCAAGACAAAATGTTTCTTTGACGGGCGTTACGCTCGACGTTCCTTCCGCTCCGGCGGTAAATGTTGTAAGACATGATGGCAGAAGCATTATGATAGGTTGGAGAGATACATCCGCAAGAGCTGTAAAATATCAAGTCGTACGCACGAGCAAAAACGGTATTTTGACATATACAAATATCACAGACAATACGTTTGTAGATAGAGATGTAACGCAAGAAGTAGAATATTCGTACGAAGTCGTTGCGGTCGATATAAATGGACTTGTGTCAAAACCCAGCGAAAAAGCTCTAATAGCAATTCCTAAAAATTAGATTTTGTAACTGATGCCAAACTTTATCACGGATAAATTTATTAAACCCTCGTTGCCTTTTAGCGACGAGGGATATAACTTTTTATGGGAAGTCTCTTCCGAAAATTCAAGCTATGTGATGGTTGAAAATGCCAATGCCAAATTTTTTATCGTTATCAAACCAAAAAAAGACGGGTTATATGTAATCAAAGCGGAGAAAATTTCTCGTCCTTCGCAAGTTTTGTTTTTGCAACAAGCGCTTGAAATTTATGCCAAAAAAGCACAATGTAACGTGCTGTTTAGCAATATAAAACCCTCAAAGCCAAAAAGAGAGAATTTTGTCATTAAAAATTTGGATTTTTTTGCCGAAAATTTTCTTATATATAAAAAAGATATATATCTTGAAGTCGGTTTTGGAAGCGGCAGACATCTTTTGTACCAAGCTAAAAATAATTCGGATAAAATTATAGTTGGTGTCGAGATACATAAACCGTCGCTTGAGCAGGTTGCAAAACAGTGTGAAATTTTGGGATTAGAAAATGTAATTTTAATTGATTATGATTCAAGAATTTTGATGGAATTTTTTCCGTCAAATTCTGTGGAGAGGATATTTGTCCATTTTCCTGTTCCTTGGGATAAAAAGCCTCATCGCCGCGTTATAAGTTCATATTTTACAAAAGAGGCTTTGCGGGTTTTGCAAGATAATGGAACGCTTGAAGTTAGAACAGATAGCGAACTTTATTTTGATTATACCGTAGAAACTTTTGTGTCGGAAAGCAGTGTTGATGTTAAAATTTTAAAAAATTCCGATTTGGAAATTAGCAGTAAATATGAAGACAGATGGAAAAGACTTGGAAAAAATATATATGATATAGTATTAACAAATCATAAAATAAGTGAAAAAATTGACAAAATCGCTAAATTGGAATTTACTTTTTATTCTAATGTCGATAAAATTATAAAGAATTTTAGTCCGAAACTTTTTTTAGGCGACGGTTTTTTTGTTCATTTTGAGACTTTACATGTAAAGAGCAATGAAGTAGCTGTGATAAAAACGGCATTTGGAGCAAATGAGCGTGTAGAGCATCTGTTTATTATCATAGATGAAAAAGGTGCGCGATATTTTCCAAATAATGTTTACGCTTTCAGCGCAAATAAATCCGCGCATAAGATTATTGAAAAGTGGTTAAATGAGTAGCGTGATAAATATGAACTCTCTCTCTTTAGGATATGGCGGAAAACCCGTCATTGTAGATGCTACAGCGTCTATAGAGGCTAAGGATTTTGTATTTATTGTCGGCAAAAGCGGCAGCGGAAAATCTACACTTTTAAAATCTTTTTACGGCGAAGTGGAGATAGTTTCTGGAGATTTGAACGTATGCGGCGTAAACATGAGAAATATCATCGCTCCAAAACTCAATATTTTAAGACGACATGTAGGAATCGTTTTTCAAGATTATAGGCTGATTAACGAATGGACTATAGAGAAAAACGTCATGTTGCCTTTGATTGTGAACGGTTTTGCTAAAACTGTGTGCGTAAATCAAGCTCAAAAACTTTTAAAACATGTAAAACTTTTGCATAAAGCGAATAAATACCCGTTAGAACTTAGCGGAGGCGAACAACAAAGAGTTGCTATGGCAAGAGCTTTAGCGCATAATCCCGTGCTTATTTTAGCTGATGAACCTACCGGCAATTTGGACGATTATTCGAGCGAAGTTATTTGGAATCTTCTTCGCAGCGCAAAAGAATTTTTGGGAACGACGGTAATAGTGGTGACTCATCATATACCATCCACTATAAATGTAAACTATAAGCATTTTTTCATTGATGACGGTTATCTGCATGAAATTATTTAAAACCCACTTCTCAGTAGTTTTTTCACTTTTTGTATTGCTTTGCAGTTTTCAATTTATTTTATTTATAAATCAAATCATAAGCGCATACGAAGTTTATCTTGCAGACGATTACTCCATCATAGTAGTTTCGAACGAAGCTCTTGACGTAGAGACGATTTTGAAACAAAAGCAGATAATAAAATCCATGAGTGAACTCGATACGGCAGAGGTGCTAAGTCGTCTTAAAAATGATGTCTCGCTTTCAAACATAGATCTTTTGCAAAAATCCATGCCGAAATTTTACACATTAAAATTGAGCAAATTTCCAAATTCAAGCGTTTCGGACTCTCTCAAAAGAGACCTTTTGAAGATAAAATCAATTACAAAAGTTGAGATTTTTGCTAAAACTTATAACAAAATATATTACGTTTTAAGACTCATGAAGTTTATAGTCGCCATTTTTGTTGTTTTTGCTGCGCTCACATCGCTTCTTTTGGTATTAAAACAGATGCAAATTTGGACATACGAGCATCAAGAGAGAATTTTTGTGATGAATCTTTTCGGAGCTTCGTTTTGGACAAAAAGCGCAGTTTTATACAAATCGGCTGTAGCAGATTCATTTTTGGCCGCTCTGCTAACCATAATGACTTTTGTGTTGATAAACAGTCTTGAGTTTACGCAAAGTATATTTAAGGAGTTAGGTATAGATGCTCCAAATTTTATCTTATATGAAAACGGCGCTGTTTTACTTGCTATTTCTCTTATCGTATCTGTAGTATCAACTACGGTTGCAATGTTGAAGGTGAAAAGAGTTTGATGAAACATGCGTTTTTTCTGTTTTTTGTCGGATTGATACTTTTAAACGCCGCCGCTTCTACGGATATTGCCAGCGGCGATAAAGAACTTGAAAGTAAAAATCAACTTGAAAAAACGCTAACGCGCGAGTTAAACGATATTTCAAAAACGCTTCAAAAAGAAGAGGCTTCATTAAAAAACACGGATTTGCAAATAAACAAATTAAATGGAGAAATAGAAAAACAACAATTGAGCGTAGATAATATAAAAGGCGAACTTGAAGAGCTGGCAAATAAAAATAGAGATTTTTTAAAAGAGCAAAAAGAGATAGAAGGCAAATTGACAGATTTGATAGCGAGAGACTTTTCATATTTTTTAGTTATTGACAACGAATATATGGAGAGTTACGATGGAATTATCTTAAATGAAGCTTTGAAAAATCTTGGCAAGATTACCAATAAAGAGTTTTTAGATTACTCTTCAAAATATGAAAAAACAAGTGAAAATATAAAAAATTTATCTCAAAGACTTAGAACAATACAAAACAGTATAAACGAATTAGCTGCTAAAAAGAAAAATTTAGAAGTTTTAAAAACAAATAAAACAAAAATTATAGCAAATGTAAAAAAAGAGCAAAATGCTTATGCTGCGCGTATACAAACTATCCAGAAAGAGAAAAAAGAGCTTAAAAAAACTCTTGAAAATTTGAAAATCTTGCAACAAGAGAGTACTGAATCGGCAGCCATAACTATACCTGAAAATTTTGAAAGCGCAAGAAAACTCGGCTCTTCTTATCAGGCAAGCAAAGTCAAAAGATACAAGGGGGATAAAACAATAGCTCCGCTTAATAAATTTACCATACAACAAAAATTCGGAGATTATATAGACCCGATTTACGATATTAAAATATTTAACGAATCTGTCGTATTGCGTTCGGCAATTGGCAACGAAGAGGTCAAAAATATATTAGACGGCAAAGTGATTTTTGCCAAAGAGATATCTTTACTTAAAAATGTGGTTATTGTTGAAAATTCAAACGGAATCCATACCATCTATGCGCATCTTTCCAAAATAGCTCCAACTATACAAACCGGTGAAAAAATTAAAAAAGGGTATGTTATAGGCAGAGTGGAAAGGGATTTGACGTTGGAAGTTACTCAGCAAAATTATCATATAGATCCGCTTGAACTCATAACGCAATAAAAGACAATATTTTCAAAAATAAATAATCTGCTTTACATGTAGCAACTCTTCATTAAAAATATGCATAAATAGCCGTTTGGCTTAAGATACAAGAGTTTTTAAGTACAATTTAAGTACAATTAGCGGATTTTTATAACCAAAAAGGTATGCAAATGGAAGAGACAAAACGCAGACGTGTTTTGGTGAAATTTTCAGGCGAAGCGTTGGCTGGTAAAGGCAGTTTCGGGATAGACAGCGATATACTAAAATATATAGCGGATGAAATAAAATCCTTAGTCGATAATGGTATTGAAGTCGGTATCGTTATAGGCGGCGGAAATATCATAAGAGGTGTGAGCGCAGCAAAAGGCGGAGTTATCAAACGCACAAGCGGCGATTATATGGGAATGTTGGCAACTGTTATAAACAGCATAGCTATGCAAGAAGCTTTGGAGCATGGCGGAGTTGATGTGAGGGTGCAAAGTGCAATAAAAATGGAGCAAATATGCGAAACTTTTATCGTAAGACGCGCCGTTAGACACTTGGAGAAAAATCGCGTAGTGATATTTGCTTCCGGTACGGGAAATCCATTTTTTACGACCGATACGGCAGCTACCTTAAGAGCTATAGAGATAGGCGCGGATATGATAATCAAAGCTACCAAGGTGGATGGGATTTACGACAAAGATCCGGAAAAATTTCCGAATGCAAAAAAACTTTCGGCTATTACATATGAACAAGCTATGGGCGATGATGTAAAAGTTATGGATGATACGGCTATAGCATTAGCCAAAGACAATAATCTTCCTATAGTTGTTTTTAATATGTTCAACGAGGGAAATTTGCTGTCCATAATAAACGGCAATTACTCTACATGTTCAATAGTGAAAAATTAAATTAAGAGAGGAAAAATAGAAAAATGAGAAGCGAACAGATAACGGCAAAAGCATTGGTTGTTGTTGGAAACGATAGGTATAAACTTGCAATTCTTGTTTCAAAAAGAGCGGAACAACTAGCAAAAGGCGCTGAGCCTTTGGTGGAGACTACTAAAGACAAAAAACCTGTAGATATAGCATTGTGCGAGATAGCCGAAGGCAAAATAAATGTAGAAATCTTAGAGGAACGTTCTTATTGAAAATGTGGCTTTGGAGTCGTTAATGGAGGAGTTGCTTGAAAAAATACATACATGTAGAAAGATAGACGAAGCCAAAAAATTATTGCTTGGCTTTTTTACAGATAATAATAAAAATATTTTAAAAGCTATAGAGCTTGCCGTAAAACAACATGAAGGACAATTTAGAAAAAGCGGCGAACCATACGTCGTTCACCCCATACTTGTCGCCTCCATCGTAGCGCATTACGGCGGTGATGAAACTATGGTTATTGCCGCGCTTTTGCATGATGTGGTTGAAGATACTCAAACTACTGTCGAAGAGGTGGAAGAGTTATTTGGCAAAGATGTGGCTAAAATCGTAGAAGGGCTTACTAAAATTATGGCGATAAGAGAGGATAAATTAGCCCCTTCGCACTCAAATGAAAAACTTATGAGTTCCGCCATGACTTTTCGTAAAATGCTGATAGCTTCCATTAGCGACGTGAGAGTTTTGGTTATAAAACTTTGCGATAGACTTCACAATATGATGACATTGGGCGCGCTGCCTTCAAATAAGCAAAAGAGAATAGCCGAAGAGACGTTGGTTGTTTATGCGCCCATAGCTCACAGACTTGGAATCTCATCTATTAAAAATTACTTAGAAAATTATAGCTTTCTTTATGTTATGCCCGAAGAGTATAAAAAGATAGACGAATACTTGTCCGAACACAAACAGCAGTTTCAATTAAGACTAAATCGTTTTATAGAAACGATAAATACTTTAATGCTGCAAAATGGTTTTGCCGAAAGTGACTATAAACTTGAAAAACGCATAAAACACCATTACTCTATTTATATAAAAATGCAAAGAAAAGGGATATCTATAGAAGAAGTTTTGGATTTGATGGCGATTAGAATTATTGTCAAAGAGACGCTTGAGTGTTATAAGATTTTGGGTATTATGCATCAATATTTTAATCCTATAATTTCACGTTTTAAAGATTATATCGCAATACCCAAAGACAACGGATATCAGACTATTCATACTACCATTTTTAACGACAAATCCATCATAGAAGCGCAAATACGTACTTTCGACATGCATAATATAGCGGAGTTTGGTGTGGCGGCACACTGGAAATACAAATATTCAGGCGGCATCAATCCTAAGCTTGATTGGCTTAATGAACTTAAAAGTAAAGATGATGAAAGCGACGATGTAGCCGAGTTTTACGAATTTACAAAAGATAGCTATTTATATAGCGAAGATATTGCCGTTTTTTCGCCAAAAGGTGATATTTTTACGCTTTCAAGAGGCGCTACGGCATTGGATTTTGCATATGAGATTCATACAGAAGTTGGTCTTTATGCAAAAGAGGCTTATATCAATAGGCAAAAAGCGCCGCTTTTAACGGAGTTAAAAAACGGAGATATAGTTCGTATCATAACAAACGACGAACCTATATATAGATGCAGCTGGGTGAATAGCGTTAAAACGGGTAAGGCCAGAACAGCTATCATGCAAGCTTGCCGCCAAAAAACAAGAGAGCTTAATTATAGAGTAGCCGTAGAGATACTTTTGGGCATTTTTAATATAAAAGAAAATAAGCTTTTAATGTGGCTTAAAAAAGAAAAACTTGATAAAAAAATAGATAAAGCCGCAACGGATTCCATATATTTGCAAGACGTTGTAAATGCTTTGAAAAAATATCCTATCGGCGAGAAAATCTTGATGCCTTTGCTGAATCGCAACAAATATAAAGTAAAAAAGCAAAAATTTGAAAATATAGTAATATATTCAAACCAAACTGTAAATTCCGTTATGTTTAATTACTGTTGCCATCCCAAAAGAGGAGATGACATAATAGGCTTCGTGAAAAAATCCGGCGACGTTACGGTGCATCACAAAATGTGCGAACAAGCGGCAAAATTGATGGACAATAAAGAGCAGATGATTTTTGTCAAGTGGACGAGAGACGCGCCGGGACAATATAAACTTTTAGTTAGCATTGAAAATAAAAAAGGTTCGTTAGCGGCATTTTTAGCATTTTTAGCTAAAATTCAAGTAAATATTCAAACTATTGAACTTAAAAAAGCTGAAGACGGAGCAGCCGATTATTTTAAAATCGTAATAGAGTTGCCTGAAGATGTAAAACCCGAACAGATAAGAGACAATATAAAAGAGCGTTATAAATTGATAGATTTTATGTCGCTAAACGATGCGTATAAAATAGTATAAAGGTTAAATCATGGATAAAATCAAAGAGGCATTAAGCGAGATAAAAAGAGGGATTGCCGAGATAATAGACGAGGAGAGGGTAGCCGCGCTTATCAAGAACTATTTTGAAAAAAATGAGAATTTTTATGTAAAAGCCGGATTTGACCCTACTGCGCCGGATTTACACTTGGGACATACGGTACTTTTGCAAAAGATGGCACAACTTCAAAAATACGGTGCCATCGTTCAATTTTTAATAGGCGATTTTACGGGGCAAATAGGCGATCCCACAGGTAAAAACGAAACAAGAAAGAAACTTGACAAAAATAGCGTTTTAAAAAATGCTAAAACTTACGAAGAGCAAGTTTATAAAGTGTTAGATCCAACAAAAACACAAATAGTATTTAACTCTAAATGGCTAAATGAACTTGGAACAGCCGGGTTAGTGGAGCTTGCAACGACTTTTAGCGTAGCAAGGATGTTAGAAAGAGAAGATTTTGAAAAAAGATACCGTTCGCAAACCCCTATATCTATCAGCGAATTTTTATATCCATTATTGCAAGGCTATGACAGTGTCGCGTTGAAATGCGATATAGAGATGGGCGGAACAGACCAGAAATTCAATCTTTTAATGGGAAGGCAGCTTCAAAGAGTTTATAATGTCGGCAAAGAACAAGCAGTCGTTATGATGCCGCTTTTGGAAGGGCTGGATGGCATAAATAAAATGAGCAAGTCTCTTGGGAACTATATCGGCGTAACGGACGAGCCAAATTCGATGTTTGCTAAAATTCTTAGTATAAGCGATGAGCTTATGTGGCGGTATTACGAGCTTTTAAGTGCGAAGAGCGCAAAAGATATTGAAGAGTTGAAAAATGGCGTAAAAGACGGCTCTTTACATCCAAAAGTGATAAAAGAAGCTTTAGCTCTTGAAATAACGACAAGATTTCATGATGAGGTCAAAGCGAAAACGGCAAAAGATGAGTTTGATAAGATTCACAAACAAAATGATTTGCCGAGCGACATACAAGAGTTTACGTTAAAAGCTCCCGTTTGGATAGCAAAAGCTTTTGTGGAATGTGCTCTTTCATCCTCCACTTCGCAAGCGCGCCGCGATATAAATTCAGGCGCTGCAAAACTAAATCAAAGTAAGATAGAAGATGAGCAGCTGCAGCTTCAAGGCGGCGAATATATATTGCAAGTAGGCAGACGCAAATTTGCAAAATTAAAGGTTATATAAATGTTAAAATCATTCAGCATAGGCGGATATAAGATAAAGTTTCCAATCATACAAGGCGGTATGGGAGTAGGCGTAAGTTGGGACAGACTTGCTGGAACCGTAAGCAAAGAGGGCGGACTTGGAGTAATAAGCGCCATAGGAACGGGATATTATGAAAATCTCAAATATGCCAAAAGAGTTATAAATTCGCGCCCGTTTGATACTGAAAGCTTATATTCTTTTGACGCTTTAAAAGCGATAGTCGATAATGCACGTAAAATTTGCGGCGACAAACCTCTTGGCGTAAATATAATGTGCGCTATCAACGATTACAGCAGAGTTGTAGTCGATGCTTGCAAGACAGGTATTGATATCATTATTTCCGGAGCGGGACTTCCTACAAATTTGCCGGAACTTACAAAAAATTTTCCACATGTAGCGCTTGTACCGATAGTTTCTTCCGCTAAAGCCCTAAAAATCATCTGCAAACGTTGGACGCAAAGATATAATCGCGTTCCTGACGCCGTTGTATTAGAAGGTCCTCTTAGCGGCGGACATCAAGGTTTTACTTATGAACAGTGCGTTATGGAAGAGTACCAACTTGAAAACTTGATAGGACCGCTTAAAGATGAAATTAAAGAATGGGGCGATTTCCCCCTTATAGCGGCCGGTGGTATTTGGGATAAAAACGATATCGATAATGTTATGAGTCTTGGAGCCAACGGCGTGCAAATGGCGACACGTTTTATAGGCACTCACGAATGCGACGCAGACGAAGCGTTCAAACAAGTTTTGATTAAAGCTAAAAAAGAGGATATTCATCTTTTAAAATCTCCCGTGGGATATCCGGCGCGCGGAGTTCATACAAATCTCATATCTTTAGTAGATAAAAGAGAGGGACCCGCCATCAAATGTATCAGCAATTGCGTAACTCCGTGCCAAAGAGGCAAAGAAGCAAAAGAGGTCGGATATTGCATAGCAGACAGATTATCCGACGCATATTTTGGAAAAGAGGAGAGCGGACTGTTTTTTACAGGCGTTAACGGATATAAATTAAATGAGATAATAAGCGTTAAAGAGTTGATGAATAAATTGACAAACGGGGAATAATGATAAAAAGACTTTTTGTTTTTATACTTTTACTTACCTCTTTTATATGGGCGCAAAATACGGTTTTTAATGAGTTTGACAATAGTTTTTTTATCTATTCTCAAAATGAAAAAGAGCGTATTTATGATGATTTGAAACATGTATATATCAAATCCATTATGGATACAAACGATGTTTTAAAATATGAAGCCCTAAATAGACTTGTAGATGGCGGCAAAGAGTTGGGCTACGACACTTTGGTTTACAAAAAAGAGTTGGACGAGTTATTAAAAAATCAAAATATTATAAATGCAGCGCGAAAAATTCGTATAAAATCCGACAAAGTTATAAATCAAGACAACGCTGTAGTTTATGCGGCTAATACAGTGAATATTATACAAGCAGCCGAATTTGAACAAAAAGAAGAGTTGGCTTCGCCATCAAATACTTCGCTCAAACTTTTGCAGATAAAAAAAGATAACGGCAGTATTATTTTTTCATTTAACGGGAATATTGAAAAAGAGAAGATAAAATTTTTAAATCTCAAAGGAAAGAGCATAAGATATGTTTACGACATAGAGGGAATCAAAACAAATTCTGCTATTGATTTTAAAATAGACGGTATAAAAGATTTTCGCATTTCTCAGTTTGATAAAAAGACTATAAGAGTCGTTTTTGAGCATGAAAAAGAGATAAATATAACTTACAGCGCAAAGGATGCGGAATTGATATTTTCCGCAAAAGAGTTTGTACATGCAAGCGCAAATAATTCTATAAAAAAAGATAACAAAACAACCGATGCGATATCTAACAAAGTTGCTCCTAAAGTTGCGATTTCACGAAAGATGGTAGTGATTGACGCGGGACATGGCGGTAAGGACGGAGGTGCTGTTAGTAACAAAAAACTGGAAAAGGACGCCGTTTTGCAAATAACTCTTTTATTGGGCGCAGAGCTTGAAAAAAGAGGACACAAAGTATTTTATACGCGCTCAAAAGACGTATATTTGAAACTGCAAGATAGAACAAAAACGGCAAACGATAAAAATGCCGATATATTTATATCTATACATGCTAACGCTGCTCCTAAAAATAATAAAAACGGTAATTGGCAGGGCATAGAGACATTTTTTTTATCGCCTTCGGACTCTGTTCGTTCCAAAAATGCGGCTGAACTCGAAAATCAATCTGACATTGAAGAGATGAATCTGTACTCAAAGCAGACTTTTTTAAATTTTTTAAATCGCGAAAAAATAATCGCTTCTCACAAGCTTGCCATAGATATTCAACAATATATTTTGACCGAAATTAAAAAAAGTTATACAAAAATAATTGACGGCGGTGTAAGAGAAGCTCCGTTTTGGGTTCTTACGGGTGCGCAAATGCCAGCAGTGCTTCTTGAGGTTGGATATATAACCGACGCAACTGATAGAGAGAGAATGTTCAACAAAAAATTTCAGCAAATTTTAGTAACCGGTATAGCAAATGGTATAGAATCTTACTTTGCTAAAAATATGTAATTAACTCGCAAAGAACAGATATTTTATCTTTTAAAAAGCTTTTTATGTTTGTCGGATTTTTGTGATATTTATTTTTTGCAAGCAGCATTTAAAAAAGAGATTTGTTTTTTTGAACAAAATAATTTGCCATTATTTAGTGAGAAACTTGTTACATAAAAGCGCTAATTAGAAATCAGGATGACTCCTCGCATAAATAAAATATGCAAATTTTTGACAGCATGAAAGCTTTATATGTAATCGATAAAAGCTTACATGCAAAACAGATATTTTATTTTAGAATGTTAAAAACCTATATATGTGAGAGCTTGAGCGGATTGTTGCACATATTTTTTGCAGTATTTGAAAATTAAAAAATTTTAGACAAAAAAGAAAAATATTGACAAAAGCACAAAATGAAATTTTTGCGAAATAAAATGGCACTTTCAATTTTTTATTTAAAATCGCAATTTTGAAAAGCAGACAAATTCGCAAAACAAAAACAGTGATTAAATTTTACACGCTTTCAAATTAAATGTAAGTGGCTTTTGTCAGCTCCAAAAGTACTCTACATTCGTTATTTTCTCTATGTTGTAATTACAAATTAAATCAAAAATGTTTTTCTTTTATTCCTAAAAGTTTTTAAAATATCTATTTGATTTTATATTTTGAAAACTTTTTTGGATTTAGGCTATATGTATACGGTTTTATCTGTATTTTGGAGTTTAGGGTATTAATACACTGAACTCAAATTTCTCTCAAATCCCCAATGTCGCCGTAGAAACAGCTGTTTATTTGAGAATTTTTTATGATAAAAGCTCTAAATTTTTTAAATAATTCAACATTTGGAGGATATGGGCTTTTCCAAAAATCATCCAAATCCATCCCCTTACATGTAAGCCCTTTTATATTATATATCGCTTTGCCGAGCGTGATAGTGGGTGTGCAGTAATACAAAGAGGAAAATCCTATAGTGCTGTTTATAGTAACTGTCCCGAGCGCGTTTTTTAAGGTATTGGGTATACAGAGTTCAAACAAGATTATAACGCGTTTTTCGATATTTAGTTTTTTTGCGAGATTGTTTATATAATTTGTATAATTTTTTCTACCCCTATCAAACGGATGATGTTTAAAGACAATGAAATGGTTTTTATCGGCAAAATTTGCAAAAGATATCAAAACTATCTCTATAAACTCCTCCATATTTTTAAGTAAAGAGTGTTTTTTGATTTGCGCGTCGGTATATGTTTGGAGCGGAACAAAGAAATATTTTTTTGAAAGATCGTTTTTGAGACGGTTATTGTATGGTCTATTTTTTAACGCGTAGATTATTTTTCGTGTAAAATTTCTTGCGCCGCAAAATGCTTCTTTCGTAGCTGAAAAACTTCTATGGTGAATGTAGTGCGGATACAGAAAAGAAAAAACATTGGCCACAAAATAGTATATTATCGCGCTCATAATCATAGAGTAAAGACTATTGTTCATTGGAAGTGTTTTTTGCTGCTCTAAAACTTCAGGCAAATTTTCATAAAAGCTTTTTGATTTTGGGAGCTTGCTATTGCCGTTTACGCCCCATTTTTCCATTGTAACATAATCTGGTCTTATGTATCCTTCTTCAAATACAAATACTTCCACTCCAAGTTTAACAGCTACTTTTATTGTAGTTTTTTGATAAAATCTGCAATCGCCAAATAAAAATATTTTATTTATGCTTTTTGTTATCAAAAAGTCTTCAACAAACTTTTCCCATTTTTTCGGCGTATCTTTGTAACTTATCACATTATCTTTATTAGAAAACAGCCAATCTGCCGCATTAAAGGCTATTTTGTAAGTAACGGCTCCTTTTTTGCGAAGCAACTTATCTAATCTTTTGAAAAATGTTCCCATCGGTCCTTGCAGAAAAAGAATATTTTTATTACTTAAATCGCCAATAGAATTCATCTTGTCACAATTGTACGTATCGATTGTATCTTCCTTGTTAAAAACGTAAATAATTTTTTCATAATTTGTTTACTATCATTATATCTCAATTTTTCTTGTTTGAACTCTAATAAAAATGTTTTTATATCGCAAAGTTTATAATTTTTTGGGCTAATGTAGCGCGGATACATAAATAAAGCTCCTGCTATCAATTCATAAACGGTCAATTTTCTTTTGCGCCTGTCATTTGTCAGCATATCGTCGCTGAGTCCCCAGCCGGCATAAAAAGGCATACCGTAAGTTACGACTCTTTTGCCTCTTAAAATAGCTTCAAAACCAACCAAAGACGTTATGGTATGCACCTCATCGCAAATTTCAAATATTTCCTCAAGCGAAGTGTTTTTGATAATTTCATCTGCATACAACAAAATCTCTTCTTTGTTTAAAGCCCCTATACGATTTTTTGCCAAAACGTCAGGGTGTGGTTTGTAGACAATGTAGCTTTGCGGATTTTTTTCGCGAACTATTTTGAGAAGCGATATATTTGACATATTTTGCGAACCGTATATAATCGAAGCGTCGTCGTCAACTTGTCCCACGACAAGCAACACATCTTTATTGGTTTTTATATTTATATTTTTATGTTCGCAAATATTGTATTTTGATATGCGGTTATCAATCAAAAATATCTGAATCTCTTTTGCATTTTGGATTATCTTATCATCAAAATTTGTTTCATTCAATATCTCTTCAAGATAACTTTTTTGTCCGGCATCAAAATATATACCATATCTATCGACAACCAAAGAATACGGTCTTGTAAAATCCGAACCAAGCCCTATGGATCTTATAAAACCATCCTCTACATGTAAGATAGGGATGAAGTGTTTTTTGGCATACGCTTCAACGCTCTTAAACGATTTTTTGCCCCAGATATACACAAGAGAGTTTTTATCAAGTCCTTTTTTTAGGGCAATTTTCAGATGATTTTTACTAAAAATGGGATTGATAAAAAAAGTTTTTGTAAATTGTTCATTATCAAAAAATGGTTTGACGAAGTTATGTTTCCACCTTGAAAAGCCAAAGAAAAATCCTTTTCTGTAAATATCGCTATTTTTTATATGGATTACGCTTTGTATCGTTTGAACTAATGAAAGAGGAGTGTTTTTATACGGGTCGCAATATTTTGAGTATAAAATATAAGCGGCGGCAAAAATCTCTTCAATACTTCTTTTTTGTACTCTTCTTTTGCATGTAACTCTATCGTCAGTTACTCCCCAACCCGCGTAAAAGGGCATACCAAAACATACGCATTTTTTGCCTAAAAGCAGCGCTTCAAAACCCATCTGAGAAGTTTTTGTATAGACTTTATCTATTTTTTTCAACAGAGATATAGGGTTTATATCTTCCATGATGAGATTGCAAAACGGCGGGATATCTTTTATATTTATATCGGATGCTTTAGCGCCTTTAAGTGCTTGGGGATGAATTTTGACATATATATCCGCATCTTCATTCTCTTCTTTGGCTGCTTTTATAATATCTTGCGTTGAAAATTTATCAGATAATCCGTACCTCAACGAAGCATCGTTTTTAGTTTGCGCTATTATCAAAATGCGCTTTTTCCCATTATTTTGAAAGTAATCATCCTCCAAATCTTGCGCATGGTTGTATTTGGATATATTGTGTTCTAATATAAGCGAAATCGCCTTTTTGGCTTCTGTCAAAAGTTCTTTATTGCTCTTGAAATCATAATCGTTTAGTATGCATTCCAATCCGCTCTTTACGGACGCATCATAATAGATACCGACGTTATCTTCAACAAGACTGAAAGTCGGAAATAATTGGCTTTCAAGTCCGAAAGATCTTATGAAGCCGTCTTCCAAAAGCACAAAAGAGGTTTTACGTTTTTTAGCTAAAGATATAGCTTGAAGTCCGGATTTTTTTCTACCCCAACCGTAAAAAATGCCCTTTGTTCTTAAGCATTGATTGATAAAAGAGTAATGCTTTATTTTTAAGAAATGGTTTGCATTTCTTATGAGATTTTTTGAAGTTGAAAAAATCATATATCAAGGACAACCTTCGTCGCTATAGCCACATGATATAAAATTTGAGTCAAGAGATTTGTATATTGCAAAGTTTTTCCTTCGGCTTTAGGCAAAATGAGTATAGAATCTCCCGCCTGTATTTTTGGTTTGCCGAATGCAAATAAAGACGCATCGTAGTTTTCGGCTTTACCGTTTGCTCTTATGACTAAAACCCTGCTTTTGTTTGCTCTTTGACTAAACCCGCCGGCAAGCGATATATATTTATCAATATTTTGCCCTTCCAAATAGGTAAATGCTCCTGGAATTCCTACTTCACCTTGAACTATAACTATATTGTTCAGAGTCGGAATGCTGATAATATCTCCCTCTTCTAAAACAATACTTTTGGCAGCCGTTTTCTCATTTATCGTAATTTGTCCCTTAGGTTCAATTTTTTTAGCCCTTTCTATAAATTCCAAAATAGCTTTTGTCTCCTGCATTCTTGTGTTTGCTTCCTCGGGCGACACCGAAGGGGTTGTCAATGCAAGCGTTTCAAGTTCTTTGAGTTGAGCGTCCAAAAGATTTTTTTGTATTGTCGCTACACTTTTTCTAAATATTTGAATAGCTTCTATGTTTGACTGGGAATTTGAGACAATATTTTCTTTCAAATCTTGAAGGGTAGAACCTTTTTTTAGCACTAATCTATGAAGTCCGTCATGTTCTCCCTCTACGCTTACTCTTATTTCGTCCGCCGAATGTTCGGGTAAAAACTCCACTTCATCGCCGGCTCGCAAAAAGACGTCTTTAAATTTTTCCAAATCGTAAGAGTTGATATTTAAACGGTTGTTGTTTTTGTAGCTTTTTACTATCACATTTGTAGCGGTTGGTTTTATACCGGCTAATGTAGCAAGCTCTTTTAAACTCATAAATTCGTGTTTTGACTCAAATCTAAATTCTCTCAACACTTCGCCTTCAGCGCTTATGTATGGACCCACACTATCTACGAGGATAACATCGCCGCTTCTAAATGCCGGCAGTTCCATTTTGCCGTCAATTAGAAAATCATACAAATCTATCTGCTTGTAAGGTTTGTTATTTCTTAAAATTGTGATTTTTCTAAAGCTTCCGTATTGAGAATTTATACCTGAAGCTTTATCGAGATATTGTATCAAGGAGTCCGAACTTAGCCCCTCATAAAGACCTGGTTTATTTACGTTTCCTGTTACAAATACGGAGACATTTTGGTACGCTTCCATATCCGCGTAGACAAAAACATTGTCTTTATATATTTTTTTAACCTGTTTTGTTATGACAGAAACAATATCCTCGTTTCGTACACCAAGAAGTTTAACGACACCTACTTTTGGAATAAAAATATTCCCTTGCGAATCAACGCTTAAAGCTTGTTCAAACTCAAATGCTCCCCACATTTTCAAAAGAACTACATCGCCCACATTGAGACGATAGTTGGGGTTATACATGTATTGTTTTATGTTGGCAAAATTTCCATTAAAAAGATGTGAGCCAAAGACGTTTTCATTTTCATTTATCGAAACGGCGCTATTATTTCCACCCGTATTGACAATAGTTCCAATATCTATTGCGGCGAAACAAAACATAGCTGAAATCAGCGTTAAAATTATTTTTTTCATTAGTATTTATGATCCTCTATGGTGGCTTGTATCAATCTTGCAATACCGTAAAGTAAAAACAGCAAAGCAAGCGATGTAATTAGATTGTATATTTTGCGCGGATATTTTGCGCTTTCGGGTTTTGAGGGTTGTTGAATTACAGATAAATATTTGATTTGTTTAGTGCTCTCTATCCTTGCTTGTTCAACCGCTCCAAGAGCTATTTTATATAACTCTTGCGCAAAATCAGCCTCAACGGTTAGCGCTTGGTATTCAAAAGCGAGCAAATTTGTAGAATCGCTTGATTTTGCAGCGACACGCCCATTTTCTTTTTCTATTTGTATCTTTAAAGCTGCTATTTCGCTCTTAAGCATCAAAATTTGTGGCGCGCTGTCTTGAATATACGACAACAAAGCGGTAAGTTCCGCCTCTTTTTTGGCAAGCTCGGCTTCAAATCCTAAAGCAAGAGTTGCCTGCGATTGCGCTTGTTCTATTGGGTTGAATATGCCGTATTTGTTTTGAAATGCCAAAAGTGCGTTTTTTGCCGCAGAGAGTCTATCTTCTGCTTTTTGTAACTCTGTTTTGGCAAATTCAAGCTGTTTTTTTGACATTTTATGTGAAAGTTCATTGACAAAAGTCTCACTCTGTTCCAATATCTCGTTTGCCAAATTTTGCGCCTCGTCAGCTTCAAATGCTTCAATATTTATCTTTAAAAGTCCGCTCATATCGTCGTAAACTATCTCAACTCTATTTTGATAGTATTCTAAAAGACTCTCTTGCGACATAAAACCGTAAAATCTATATATAAAATCCAGCCACTCTTTACTGTACATGTGTCTAACGTCAATCTTTTGCTCCAATAGTTTTAGCATGTCCAGCGAATGAATATATTCTCTCAAATAAAGCGTGTCCTCTTTGGAATTTGTATTTATACCGACTATCGCTGCAAGTCCGGCCGCATTTGGCGATGATTCGCCCGCTTGTTTGACGGATACTATACTCTCGCTCACATATCTGTCAGCGGCAAAAAGGAGATAATAAACAGTAAAAAGCATGAAAGGAACGATGACGATAGCTATAAATCCTTTGGTTAAAAACCATGCGCCAACTCTTTTATAGTAAGCATCTGCAAAAAATTTTTTTGGATTTTTGATAAGTTTGCTTAGTTTACTCATTAAAAATTCTTCTTACATGTATCGTCTGTTTTTATCACTGTTGCGCTCCAGGCGTTTTTAATTTTTGGTACATTTTTATCCCTTCGTTCACATTGTCAAAGATATGCGCTTCTCCGGCGTTAAAAACTATGATATGGTCGCACAATGACTTTATTTCGTTCATGTTGTGAGACACAATTATAACATTTGATTTACTTAATTTTTCTTGATAAACTTTTGAACTCTTTTTTTTAAACGAAGCATCCCCTACAGCACCAGCTTCGTCTATAAGATAATAGTCAAAATCAAAAGCCATACTAAGTCCAAAAGAGACTCTAGCTTTCATTCCCGAAGAGTAAGTTTTGACCGGCTGGTCAAAAAATTCGCCTATTTCGGCAAACTCTTCCACATATTTTATCTTTTCAGTCATTTTTGCACCCGTAAAACCGTAAACTCTCGCTACAAATTTGATATTGTCTTTGGCGCTTAAACTTCCTTGCAATCCGCCCCCAAAACCTATCGGAAAAGAGATGGATTTATCTGTCATAACTCGCCCTTTGTCTGGTATATCGGTGCCGCCTAAAATATTCATAAGCGTCGTTTTGCCTGCGCCATTTGGACCTATTAAGCCTATATTTGCATTTTCGGGAAATTCAAACGATAGATTTTTAAACACATAATGCCGCCCATTTTCCAACGGATATGATTTGGTCAAATTTTCTAGCTTTATCACTACCCTGCCGCCAATGCCAGTCGTCTTATTCTGTACAATGCGAGCGCTATGAACAATAATATCAATTCAAAACCGAGCGGATAAAAAATATTTATGCCTTCTACCAAAGGATAGTATGAAAAGAAGTTAGCCTTAAAAAGCTCCAATAAATGCAGTATAGGATTTAGTTTTAGATATTGTACATACTGTGCAGGGATTATCCACAAAGGATACATAATAGCCGAAAGAAAGTAAAGCGGTAACAAGATTATATTCATAATGATTTTGACTGATGGAAAAATGCTTGACGCAATGCTTGCGATGATGCCAAATGAAAAACCAAAAAGTATGATTAAAAAATACAAAGCTATAGCGCCTAAAGGATTGGCGATATTTACGTCAAATCCTCCCCAAAACCACAAGATAAATAAGATGATGGCAAAAATGACAGTGTATATGACGCTCTCCAATATCGTGCGCGTGATATATGTGTCTATAGGTTTGACGGGTGAGTAGGCGAACAGAGCTTTATTGGCATTTGTGCTCGACATTAGACCTGTGGCGATATGACGAAAGAGAAAAAACGGCGCTATACCCGTCAGCAAAAAAAGCTCAAATGGCACTTGAGGCATCATTCTAGCGCGCAAAAAAGAGAATATAAGAAGCATTATCACAAGATGTACGGCAGGTTCGACAAAAGTCCAAAATACGCCAAATCTTCGCTCTCCAAAACGCGTTTTGAGTTCTCGTAAAAACAAGGCAAAAATAACAGACATAAATTGTTTAAATGGTGATATATAAATTGATTTTTGCTTCATTTGTGCCCAGATTGATATTGATTGACTTATTTTATCATAGTTTTTAATTTTTGAATGCAGTAAAAGTATGATAATTTATTTTAAGATACCAATTAAACTATTTTATAACTTAATAAGCATTGAAAATCTATAATTACACCTTGCATTTTAGAAAACAGAAAATTACAGGTCAAAGCTCTTAAAATGAATAAAGCCATCATAGTCGGACATCCGTATTCAGCTTACGAAGAGGTTGAAGAATTATTGCAAATGTGCGGTATGGCTTGTGCCAATCAGTCCATTCGCGAAGGCTTCACCCCACAGCAAATAACTCAAACGCTTTGCAAGGCATACGGCGTATTGTCAACAGAGCATTATGAAGATGTAAAACAGATAGAAGTAAGCGCTATTTGGCATAGTATGGTGCTTGATTTAATGTTGGCAAATATAGATCAACTGTTTTGGGGTTGGTCTGACCCGAATGCCATCTACTTGTTAGACTTTTGGAAGTCGGTCGATACTAAAATAGCTTTTATACTTGTTTATGATAATCCCGAATCTGTTTTTACTCGCTTCAACATGGAGTCATACTTGTCGGATCAAAATCATGCAAAAAATAGACTGAAAGATTGGAGCGCATACAATGCTGAACTTTTAAGCTTTTATCAAAAAAATCAAGATCGTTGTTTTTTGGTACATGCACAGCAGATTCGTTTATCGGCAGCAAGTTATATACAACAGTTGAAAATTCGTATCGGTAAGAGTTTGAAATTTCCGGATAAGATATTGTGGAAAGGTACGGAAATATCGTGCCGAGAAGATGGTTCGAAAAGAGCGGCAAAAAACAAAAAAACAAATAGACAAAATAAAGAGTTTATGCAATTTCAACAAACAACGGAAGATGTTGCCGTTTCATCTAAGATAGTATCTTTTTATGCAACCAATTCGGACAGCAGTCCTCTTTTGCGATATATAGCTAAAGATTTGGTGCGCAATAACAGACAAGTGCAAAAAGTTTATAAAGAGCTTCAAGAGAGCGCAAATTTGCCTTTGGTCAACGAAGGGGTTGAGGGTATAGCGGCTATAGATGCGTGGCAGATGATGGTAGAGCAACTTCGTCAGTCCCAAACACAAACGCAAGAGATTCAAAATCTAACGGAGCAATTAAACCGTACCGAGCAAGATGTACAGGATACGATTTGTTCTTTGGAACATGAGGTAAATAAAACCAAAGCGGCATACGAAGAAGTTGCAAACCATGCAGAGACTTTAAAACAAGAACGGATTAATCTGTATAGCAAATTAAGCGAACAGAGCAAAAAAACAGACGACGTAGAAAAACAAAAAGTGATTTTGAGTAAAAATCTTGAACAGACAGAAAAGTTAGCCAAAGAGAAAACAGAGCAATTAGAACAACTCAAGAAACAGTTGGAAGAGACTAAAAAGATAGTTTTAGACAAAGATAAACAGGCTAAAGAGTTACATGCAAAAGCGCAAAATATCCCTCAAGATAATGAGTTGGAGCAAGAAAACGAGATGTTATTATCCCAGCTTCACCAAGTTCAAGAAGAGTTAGAGAGATACTATCTTGAAAATCAAGAGTTAAAGAAAGACATTAAACCCATCATGTCCAAACTTTACGGCGCAAAAGAAAGGGTAAAAAAAAGTCTTGAATATCGTATAGGTGGTGTAATGATAGAACATTGGAAAAGAGGTAGTAAACTGACGCTCTTATCTGCTGTTAAAAAAGCGCAAAAAGAGTTGGGAAATAAACCTGAAAATCTTCCGCCTATAGAAAATTATGTAGACGCCAATGAAGGCTACAAAACCCAAAAGCATCTCTCGTACAGACTTGGCGTAACTTGGCTAAATCATAAAAATATTTTAACCCTACCAAAAGCTATTTTGCAAGATGTAAAAGAATTTAGAAAGTATAGGAAATCATGAGTTTACAAGTTGGAAATGAATATTTAAAAAAAAGACTATATCAAAAAGCCATAGAAGAATACAAGAAAATCGATAAAAATAGCCCCCTGTATAGACAAGCAGAATTTAATATAAAAATAATTGAAAATAGAAAAAATACTGACATCAATCTATCTCAAAAACAAGTTAATATAAATATTCCAAATGATATTTTGCAAAGAGAACATGAAACAAGTAATATAAAAGTCTCCGTCATAATTCCCGTTTATAACGTTGAACCATATCTAAGACAATGCCTTGATAGTGTAATAAATCAAACATTAAAAGAGATAGAGATTATTTGTGTGGATGACGGCTCAACTGACAAATCATTTGATATACTCAACGAATATACAGTAAAAGACAGCAGATTTATTATCATAAAGCAAAAAAATAGCGGAGCAGCGATTGCGAGAAATAGAGGTTTGGCAATAGCTAAAGGCGAGTATTTATCGTTTCTTGATTCTGATGATTTTTTTGAGCTTACCATGTTGGAAGAGATGTATCAAAACGCTGTAAGTGTAGAT
This sequence comes from Campylobacteraceae bacterium, assembly GCA_031268335.1. Classification (GTDB taxonomy): domain Bacteria; phylum Campylobacterota; class Campylobacteria; order Campylobacterales; family Campylobacteraceae; genus JAIRKW01. Next base: position 8,039 of record JAIRXG010000011.1, on the reverse strand, counting down.
GCCGATATCACATTATGTAGCGGTTTGATTTACAATGACATTACAAAAGAAAGAAAGCTGGCACCTTGGTTTTTACAAGAAAAACTTATAAAAAGTTTACAAGTTTTCTCTATACATACACTGAAAGAAAATATATTTAAAATTACAAAACCTAATCCATGGACAAAAATATATAAAAGATCATTTGTATTGAAAAATAATATAAAATTTCAAAATCTCAAAACGTGCAATGATGTATATTTTTCATATATTAGTATAATATTAGCAGATAAAATTACATACATCAATAAATCATTTGTTAATTGGCGACAAAATACTAAAATTTCTACGACGAGCAAAAGGGGTATGTCTTATGAAAACATTTTTTTTGCACTTAATCAAATAAAAGCTGATTTAGAGCGAAATAGTATATTTGATGAAATAAAAGACCAATTATATGAAAAGTTTAATGGTCATTTTTTTTACGAATATCAATTTATTGTCAAGCAAGATAGGCAAGATTTTCTCTCTAAGGCCAAAGCATTACTTCCTGAAAAATATTATGATATATTTTTAAAAGAATGTAATGATCACGACAGCATAAATAACCCCAAAGTGTCTGTCATCATACCTGTTTATAATGTAGAAAAATATCTCAGACAATGTCTTGATAGCGTAGTAAATCAAACATTAAAAAAAATAGAAATAATATGTATAAACGATGGTTCAACTGATAATTCATTGAACATATTAAGAGAATATGAAAAAAAAGACAAAAGAGTCATCATAATAGATCAAAAAAATAGCGGACAAGGAATGGCAAGAAATGCAGGCTTAAAGATTGTTAAAGGAAAGTATATTACTTTTGTGGATTCTGATGATTGGATAGAATTAAATGCATTGGAAGAATTGTATATAAAAGCAACAAATACGAATGCTGATATGGTTTTGTTCTCTGCTGAGATATTTAATGAACGAACGAAAGAAATTCAAAAAGCGAATCATATGTTCAGAGAAGACTTGTTTAACAACAGAGATGTTTTTTGCTATAAAGATATATCAAATAATTTATTTCAAGCAATACAAGCTAATATACTAAAATTCTATAAAAGCTCATTGATTTTGGACAATAACATATTTTTCCCTAATATGAAATTTGAAGATGTTTATGTTTCCGGTATTTCAATGCTGTTAGCAAAGAGGTTAACTTATATAAACAAGCCTTTTTATACCTACAGAACTAATGTTAACTTTTCTACAACTTACAACAGAGGTATACATAGAAATGATACTTTTAGTGTTCGCAATAAACTTAGAGAGTATATGATAAAAAATAATTTTTTTAATGACAGCTCTCTTGAAGCATCTTTTTACAGAAAATGCACAGATACTTTTTCTTGGATATATCCTGAAGTTACCAAACACGACAAAGCCGATTTTGTTTTAAAATGCAAAGAATTTCTACCACAAAAGTATTTTAATGAGTTTGTGGTTAAAAATAAAATTGAATACTTTGATAATGAAATGGGCGAACAAAGAAATCAAAAACTTGATAAGAAAGCTATTTTGGACAATATTAAAAGTATATTACAAAACAATGTATTGTCAAATATGAAATTAAATTACAATTTATGGATATATGACAACAAAACAGTTATTGTACAGATGTTGGACATGAAAATATCGTATGATATCACACTTCGTCAAGATAACATTATTGCAGAAGTTACCTTGAAGAAAGATTACGATAAAGATTTTATATATAAGCTTTATCCCATGTTTCCAAAAGATAAAAATCATATGATGATTTATGCGACATCTAGCGCAGCTATAGATATGCTCGTTGATTTTATAAAAAGAGAGATAAGCAGAGTGATTAATAAATGCCTACTTGCAAAACAAGTACAAAGCGCATAACATAAAAGGAACTTTATGATAACCATCACCCAATTCCTCTGCGAATCTGAAAACTTAACAGATATAGCTCCTTTAGGTAAAGCAACGCAGAGTTCTTTATCTCAATGGTCAAAACCAGATGATGCTCAAAGAGCAGTGACGGAATTGGGGGGGGTAAACTTTGCCTTTCACACCAATAAGGAGCAAAATCCTTGGTGGGAACTTACTCTTGATAAACCAAGATTTATTGAATATATTATCTTACATAACAGAAAGGATATATGTCAAGAAAGAAGCCGTAAATTAACAGTAGAAGTTTTTAACGGCAAAGAGTATATAAAGATATATCAAGGAGATTTGTTATTTGACTCAGAACCAAACGGCTTACCTCTTATACTTCCATACAAATATCCCTCAAAAATAGAACGCATAAAGATAACATCACTGATAAACGACTACTTTCACCTATCAAAAGTTAATATATTAGCTATAAAGAAAGAGGAAAAACCTCAGTTTAACAAAAAGATAGTTTTTTGCAGACCACGCAGTGGGTTAAACGATATGTTTGTGCAAATGCAAAAGTGCAGAAAATATGCATTAACTCACAACAGGGAACTATACATTGATGGCTCAAAAGGCGGGTTTTTGGATAGTTTTAGTAATTATTTTGTTGCGCCTGATGGTGTATACCTTGAAGGATTTTATTTTGACAAATATGATTTTAGTTGTTATCCTTCTTGCTTGGAAAATGATGTAATAAACTATAAAACCAAGCGGGATTTAAATTTAAGAAAATATTTGCATACATATAGCGATGTACCAATAACATTTGATTTTTCAAAACCTTACGAAGAGGATATATTAGTTCACGAACAAAGCGGCGGCGGATTTAGCGCAGATGTTTTTGAATGGCTGAGACTAAATGAAAAAGTTAGAACTCATATAGTTGATATACTTGAGAAACTTGGTGAGTATGATGCTATACATGTAAGAAACACAGATTATAAAACTGACTACAAAACATTTTTTGAAGAGATTAAAGATAAACTTGGAAACAAAATAGTTCTTTGTACTGACGACTTACAATGTCAACTTTATGCCAAATCTTTTTTTGGCAATAAACTTTGCATAGTTACAGAACTTCCGGATACGCAAGGAAAACCATTGCATATGAACAAAAATATTGACAGATATAGTACAAATCTAAATGCTCTTACCGATCTCTTTATCTTAGCAAGCGGGAAAAATCTCTATTTTTCAACGCTGTTACTACGCGAAAATCAACGTACACTTGGCAAGACAAAAACTTCAGGCTTTAGTAGGCTTGCAAAAGCGCTTCATGAGAAGCAAGATTTGGTAAAAAATGTTTTGTATGGGGATTGAACCGATTGTTGTATAATACAGCACCAAATTATTTTGAGGTAAAGTGTGAAGTACAATACAAATCAAACCCTTAAGCGCATAGAGAGACTTTTTGCCGAGCAAGATAAAAAATTGCAAGATATTAAAACGGAAGTATTGTCACAAATCCGATATATAGAAAAGCTAAATTTTGCTCAAAATGAGAGTTTTTATTGGCTGGCAAAACGGTTAAAACTCGAAAATGCTTTGCCGCATACTCGCGGTTGGCCGATGTCGCCCGATATCTTGCTGAAGTTACATGAGTATATTATGTCTGCAAAACCAAAAAAGATAGTGGAATTTGGAAGCGGAGTTTCTACTGTGATTATATGTGACGCATTGTGCCAAAATGGCGAGGGTTTGTTGTACTCAATAGATCATTTGGAAGAATTCGGCGCTCAAACGTTGCAAAACATCAAAAAAGAGTCGCTGGAAAAATTTATAGATTTGCGTATCGCGCCACTTGAACCTTGGGGGGATGAGCACATATACAAGAGTGAGAAGCCTGCGTTTTGGTACCAAAAAAAGTGCATAGAAGATATACAAGATGTTGATTTGCTTATAGTAGACGGACCGCCCGGGAATACTTGCCCGTTTGCTCGTTATCCTGCTTTGCCTGCTTTTTATGATAGATTGGACTCAAACGCTCAAGTTTGGATAGATGATACAAATAGAGACGAAGAAAAAGAGATATGCAAAGTCTGGACCAATAAGTACAACATGAGTATCAAATATTTTCCTCTTGAAAAAGGCTTAAGCATTTTGATAAAGAGATAAAACCGTTTTTGTATAAGGATTATAAAAACCAAAAAAAGACAAAAAAGCTATCTTTGATGAAATATGAGATAAAAACTGCGCAATATTGATGATGTTTTGCATAGTAATGCAAAAAGTATTTTATCTGGAATTGAACTCTTTTAAAACTTTTTAAGAAAAATAAAAATATTAAAAAAGATGTAAGTAAATACAAAGACCCTTGACAAATATACACGATATGTATACAATGATAGATAAAATTTCCACTAAGGACACCATATGTTCAAAAAACTTATACAACACGGAAATAGTTCGGCAATTGTGATAGATAAACCAATTATGGAAATGTTAAATATTAATAGCAATACTACATTTAAACTTTCTACTGACGGTAAAAATATAATTCTCTCCCCACAACTTTCAGAAAATCAAGAGATTGACGTTCTAGTGTCTTTGGAAAAGATAAACAAAAAACATGGAAAAGTATTGCAAAAATTGGCAAATATATGATTAAATTTTTGAGCATATCAGACGTTTTGATGATATTGGAAAACCAGATAAGAAATTATGGCGGAATATATGGCGTAAGGGATTTAAACTTGTTAAATTCGGCTCTATATATGCCTCAATCAAGTTTTGATGGCGAATATCTTCACAAAACAATACCAGAAATGGCAGCGGCTTATACATATCATATTTGCCAAAATCATCCGTTTACTGATGGAAATAAGAGAACAGCATTAGCAGCTTCTTTGGTGTTTTTAGATTTGAATGGTTATACTATTAATTGTGACGATAAAGAGTTATATGGTGTGATAATGGGTGTCGCTAACGAAAAAATAAATAAGAAAGAACTAATAAAATTTTATAAGCAAGTTGTATTTAGTTTTTAACCTTCGACTCCCTTTTTTATTATAAACCAAGCTTTGCAGCCATTATTTTTGCTCAAAATTTAAATAAAAATTACGCAGAGCATTTACTGCAGTTTTATCCGTTTATCAACAAATTCATAATAAAATAGCGACTTTAAACAAATCTTTAAAGTAATACTATGGTAAAAATCACAATTGCGGGTACGGGATACGTTGGTCTTTCAAATGCTGTTTTGTTATCGCAGCATAATGAAGTGGTTGCATTTGATATAGATGCGCATAAAGTTAAACTGCTGAACAATAAACGTTCTCATATAGAGGATGTTGAGTTGAATGAGTATTTGGCGTCCAAGCCTTTAAATTTAAGAGCTACTCTTAATAAAAATGACGCTTATGATGGAGCGGATTTTGTTATCGTAGCTACTCCTACCAACTATGATCCTAAAACGAATTTTTTTGACACAAGTTCGGTGGAGTCCGTCATAAGAGACGTTACCACTATAAATCCAAATGCCGTTATTGTTGTCAAGTCAACCGTTCCTGTGGGCTTTACAGAAAAATTAAAAAAGGCTTTCGGATACCAAAATCTCATATTTTCGCCCGAATTTTTGCGCGAAGGTAAAGCCCTTTATGACAATCTATATCCATCCCGCATTATAGTTGGCGAACGTTCAATTCGTGCGGAGACATTTGCCAAACTGCTATGCGAAGGAGCTATAAAAAAAGATATTCCCATACTTCTTACCGATAACACGGAAGCGGAAGCCATCAAGCTATTTGCCAATACATATCTTGCCATGAGAGTGTCGTTTTTCAACGAACTTGATACCTATGCGTCTATGCATGAACTTGACGCAAAACAGATAATACGAGGAGTGAGTTTAGACCCAAGAGTAGGGGATTATTACAATAATCCATCTTTTGGTTACGGCGGATATTGTTTGCCTAAAGATACAAAGCAGCTTTTAGCTAACTACAAAGATATCCCGCAAAATCTTATATCCGCTATCGTAGAGTCAAACCGCACGCGAAAAGATTTTATAGCCGACGAGATACTGAAACTAAATCCGAAAACGGTTGGCATATATAGACTTGTTATGAAAGCGGGCTCTGATAATTTTCGCACATCGTCTATCCAGGGTATTATGAAAAGGATTAAAGCAAAAGGTGTTGAGGTGGTGGTGTATGAGCCTGTTTTAAAAGAGAGTGAATTTTATCGCTCAAAAGTCATAAACGACCTAAATGAATTCAAACAAATTTGCGATATCATCATTGCAAATCGTATCTCTGAAGATATAGAAGAAGTGAAGGAGAAGGTGTATACCCGCGATTTATTCGGAAAAGATGTATGAAAAAAATCTTTTCTCGTTTGCGATTTAAATGGTATTTTCATAAAACTATGTATACCAAAGCCTTGTCTTGTCTTGAAAAATATCCATATACAAATGACGAGATTTGGGCATGTTATTTGCTTGGCATGTATGGAACAGTTGCAGACAACACATGGGATGGGCGTGATGTTAAAGCCGGTTTTGCTGTCGCAGCTTCGTTATCTGCATGCGGACGATTTAAAGAGGCTGAATATATAATTTTGAAACTTATGCGCTGTAAAGGTTTTGATAGTTATCGCATAAAGCTTAGCATTGCCATATCTGCTTATATGCCTTTTTTTGCCCTCAAGCTTGCAGGAAATAGTGCGCCTTTGGATTTTTACGTAAGTTTATTGTTGAAAAATGAAAAAATTGATAAGGCTAAAAAGTTATTGCGATTTATTAGCGACAAAAACGACAAAACGCTTCACATGTCAGAGGCTGGGCTTTATCTGCTTGCAAGCAACACTACTGCAAATTCTCCAGCGCAGCAGTTGGACTTTTTAAATCGATTTTTTGTCTCATACGGTTTGGATACTGTAATATTAAAAGATACAAACAAGCCTTTAAATGTAACAAATCTAAAGTCTAAGACCAAACACACAGTTGAAGGTTGCTTAGTGTCTGTTTTGTTCACAGCTTACAATACGGCCGATTATATCTCATCGGCAATTGAAAGTTTGCTTGCCCAAACTTATAAAAATATTGAGGTTATAGTGATAGACGATTGCAGCACGGACGATACGCCAAATATCGTACGTAAAATAGCCATGAGCGATGAGCGTGTGAAATATCATCGTTTGTCGCACAATGTGGGTACTTTTGCCGCAAAGACGATAGGATTTCAATATACATCGGGAGAGTTTGTAATTTGCCATGATTCTGACGATTGGTTACATCCGGAACACATAGCGATACAAATGTCGCCTTTGCTTCAAGATGACAAATTGATAGCTACCGCTTCGTATTGGGTTAGAATTGACGACAATGGCATCTATCGCACGCACTCTAATTACCCGCTTTTAAGATTAAATCGCACAACGCTTTTGTTTAGAAAAAATATAGTTTTGAAAAAAATGGGATTATGGGATATTGTGCGCACGGGAGCCGACAGCGAATTTTATGTTCGTATGAAATTGGTTTTCGGACAAAAAGCGGTTCGACAGATAAAAATGCCATTAACTATCGGAGCTTATCGTGAAAATTCCCTGATGACATCGGTAGAGACAGGAAACGGTTCTGAGGGCATATCGCCGATACGATTAGCATATTGGGAGGCTTGGACGCATTGGCATATAGACTGCATAAAGAACAACAAAAAACCGATGATGACGAATTGGACAAAAACTAATCCAAAACGCCCTTTTGCTGCTCCGGAAAGTATAACTGTTTCTCCTGATATGATGGAGCATTATTTTTCATAGCAAATTAATTCATAATAATTCGAACTGCCGCAAAGCGACAAAAGCCATTTCAAAAATTGGAAAATTTCGACGAAATAAAAACAGTTTAAAAACTAAATAAATTATTTTTCTACATGTTTTTGTCTCACAATCAATTTGTTTGCGATATATTCTATGTAAATACCAAGCAAAGCCTTACATGTACATGTAAGGTTAAGATAAAAATTGTTTGTATAATTGAGCTAGTGGCTTAATTTTTGTTTTTGAGATAATCTACCCTCAATAACGGCTATAGCTATTGCAAAGCCTCCGTCATGCGATATCGAGAGTGATAGAGATGTTATCTTATAAGATTTTACAAG
>JAIRXG010000005.1 GCA_031268335.1 Campylobacteraceae bacterium | reverse complement strand
TTCTTTCTTTTGGTTTTTATCCGTTATCGTATGTTTTAGTATGTTTCCTTGATTGTCGTATGCGAATTCTTCAACGTAGTCATAAGAGTTTGGTTTTTGGTTTTTGATGTTTTTATGTTGCTGGGTCGATTTGACAACTCTTCCTTGTTTATCGTAAGAGTATATGTATTTTATATCTCTGTCATACAAAGATTCGGTCATCTTTAGTATTTGTCCGTTGCTTGAAACAGAAGTTGCATCCTCTTTGTATATCTTTTTTTTGTTTATCTTGTCTTGGGTTTTATCTTTTTCGTTATATAAAGAGTAGCTTATAGTTCTTTCAAAGTTACCGTCTGTTATCTTGTTTGAAACTCCGATACATGTATCCCTTGAGAGTTTGGTATCGTTTATTTGTATCAACAAACCATCTTTATCATAGATAAGATTCTCTTTTTCATCTGCATATGTTATCGAGGATGGGAGGAAGTCGGGGTTATAGGTAAAGCTTATCTGTTGATTTAGAGTTCCTTGATAGTTTATATTAGTTAAGAGTTCTCCGTCGTACATGTAAGAGGTTAGCTCCGGAAGAGGCGCTATTATATTATACATAGGTCCATGTATAGTTTCTCTATCCGATGATGGGAGTTTAATATTGCTCTCGATTCTTAAGGGATATCCGGAACAATCATAATCATAATCATATATTGTCTCATCTGTTTCAACTTGCGATATTTTGCCGTTTAAATAAGAGTTTTGTATGGTTTTACCCGAAGCTTTTGTTACCTTAGTTACTCTTTTCTCTTTATCGTACTCGTAATATGTTTTTAATCCCAAAGGAGTATTCCATATAGTCTTTAAATCTATGGAGTTATAATCAAACAAATTGATATTTGAGTTTGGATTTGTAAGCTTTATCATATTGCCGTTTTGGTCATAATGAAAATAGATAAATTGGTTGTTTGGATTTTTAACCGATATAACTCTATCTTTTAAATCATAGTCATAATAATATGTATTTTCCAATGAATCTGTTATCGAAGCTACATTGTTTCTAGAGTCGTAAGTATATTTTATATCGCGCAAACCTTTGTATACTTTGGTCAATTGGTTGTTAGAGTTATAGGTATAGTGGGTGCTGAACTCTCCGGTTTTTTTCACTGTTTTTGGAAGATATGTGTTTGTGTCAAACTTAATAGTTATTTTTCTGTTTTCAGGAGAGATTATCTCTTGCGTTCCCGAAAGATAATTTGTCTCAACAGTCGTCGTTTTACCGTTTGAAGTTATCGTGCTTGTGTCTTTATATGTTTTTGAATCAAGTTTTTCATAGTTTGTATAGAAGGTTTGCTTGTTTGTAAAACCGCTTGGCATTATTGTTTCTACGGAAGAGAGCGTGTTTTGCAAAGAAAGAGGGTCTATGTCGTAACTTATCTTTTCTTTAATGCCGCAATACTCTTTTTGTATATCTCTTCCATTGTTTGATTTGGTTATTTTTGTTTCAAACCAAGAAGGATTTCTAGATAATGAGATTTGAGCGCCTTTACTGTTTGTTTTTTGATTTTCATAGCTGTACGTATCTCCCGAAGGCGTTGTAAAAGATGAATAAGCAACATTGTTTTGTATGTAAGAATCAAATCTATATTCGCCGTTTAAAGGATTGACGGTCGAGTATATTCTGCCGTTATTGTTGTAGTTATAACGGTATATGTTATTTTTAGAGTCAATTTTTAAAGTTAAAAGGTTTTCGCTATTGTATGTAAATCTATATGAACTACCGTCCTCGTACGATACGGATATGAGATTGTTTCGACTATCATACCCAAGATATGTCATTTGACCGAAGGGAGCTGTGATAGACGTAACCTTATAGTCTTTATCTCTGTTTAGTTTTATGGTACGACCAAATTTATCCGTTATAGAAGCTAATAATACTGTATTGAGATAAGAAAATGTATATAAGTTAATACCTGATTTTGGGTCAAAAGAGCGGACAATATTATTAATCCTATTAAACTCATGACCTATATGCGACTCATCGTAAAGTTGCTGATTTGGAGGTATTATATTTAATGACGGGATTGGGCGTGACGACGGCTCCGAATAGTCCGTTGTGATTATATTGTCCCGATTATCGATTTTTGTGCCGTCCGATAGATATAGGTCCGTTCCTTCGTAATGATGTACATTTGATAAACTCCAGCCGTTTGCTATATCATTCGGATGTCGTGCATATACGCCTTTATATCCTAATACTTTTGAGCTTGCGTAATGAAGCGTTATATCGGTCCCGGCTATATTTATATCTTCATGAAGTTCTCTCGTTTTCGGTACGACATAAGAGCCTACATGTGCCCTACAATCTCCTTCGTCACCATCTTCCAACTCTTGTTTGCAAGTTCCGTTAACATTCAATGCCCCATCTTTGCAAACGCAAGATTTTGTTTGAGAATCCCAAAGAGAGTCTTGTATCTGTAAAGAGCAATTGGGAATATCAACGCAAACGCCATCATTGATATATTGATTATAATTGCACCTTAGAGGTTCGCACTTGCCGGTTGATTTATTATATGTTTTGCCTTTTTCGCAAGCTATCGATATCAAATCGGTATGATATATACATCTGCCGCTGCCGCATCCTTTAAAATTTGCGCTCCAAATTCTATTATCGGATTTATTTAAAAACCATATACGTGCTTGACCGCTATAAGGAGGGTTGTAAAGAATCCATGCAGTTACGCCTTCCCAATGTGAAAATTTATAACCCATACCCTCAAGCGCCGCTATAGCTTCTGTTTCTGTTTTATAATATACATCACTGCTGGTGAAAGCTATTAGATAAAATGGGATTAAAAGTACGAATAGTAACTTTTTCATAAATAAATCCTTACCAAATATAATTAAGATAAAATTATCTGACAATACTAATAAAATTTTACTTAAATATATACCTATGATACTATTTTTTAATGTTTTATTTTGTTCTTCTTGTATTTATTAATATAATTATAATAAAGTGTTGGACATAGTTTTGATAAAAAGCGATGTTGTGGTATTTTTATTGATAGAAGTTCAATACTTGAACTTAATGCGATTTTTAACCTGATATGTTGCAAAAGAGTTAAACCTCTTCGCACAAAAATGTTGCGAAGAGGAAAATAGTTAAGATATTTATTTAACCGAGACCAATTTGCGTCTCATATAAGCGATTCTGCTTTGCAAAGGAAGATTTTTCGGACAATTATCTTCACATGCAAGAAGACTCATACAACCAAAAACGCCGTTATCGTCTCCTACTAATTCGTAATAGTCTTCATCCGTTCTCTTATCAAGCGAATCTATATAAAAACGCGCTACTCTATTTAGCCCGACAGCGCCTACAAAATCCGGTCTCATAAGTTTAGTTCCGCATGCCGCGACACAGATACCGCATTCTATACATCTGTCGAGTTCAAATACCTCTTGCGCAACTTCAGGTTCGACTTTATCTTCAAGTTTGGATATATCGGTTACGTGATCCGAATGTATCCAACTCTCTACACGCTTACTCATTCCATTCATCCATGTGCCCGTATCTACAGACAAATCTTTGATAAGTTTGAATGCGGGAAGAGGCATAAGCTCCAACACGCCCTCAGGAAAATCTTTTGTCAAAGTTCTGCATGCAAGACGCGGCCGGCCGTTTACCATCATACCGCAACTGCCGCAAATTCCCGCGCGGCAAACAAAGTCAAAATTGAGGTCTGCATCAAACTTTTCTCTTATTTGATTTAATGCGATAAAAAGCGTCATACCAGAAGTTTCTTCAAGCTTGTATTCTACAAATTGCGGTTTTGAATCTTTGCTTAAAGGGTTATATTTAAATGTTCTTATAGTTACAGTACGGCTCATTTTTTGTCTCCTACTCTCTCATTTATGGATTTGAATTCCGGTTGAAGTTCAAAAGGCATCAATGCGTCTTGAATTTCATGACGATTTTTACCCTCTTTTTCCATTTTTTCTCTAACGCTGTCAACCTCTTCTTGACGTTTAGCGCTCAAAGGATTTTCTATGATGTTTCCTTTTACGCCGTATCCTCTAAATGCCGGCGGCATCTCCATTTTCATAATATCAAGATCCTCGTATTCAATAGTAGGAAGCGTATCGCTTTCTTTCCATGAAGCCAATGTTCTCTTTAACCAGCTTACGTCGTCTCTTTTTAGATAATCTTCTCTATAATGCGCGCCGCGGCTTTCTGTTCTTTGAAGCGCTCCAATGGCTACACAAAGGGAGAGTTTAAGCATTTTTGGCACTCTGTAAGCTTCTTCAAGTTCAGGGTTTGAAGCGAGATTTTTAGTCGAGATGGAAGCGCTAAGGGATTTTATGTAAAGCTCTTCAAGTTCTTTGACTGCTTTTTGCAAGCCTTCGCCGTTTCTGAAGATAGCTACATGTTCCCACATAACTTCTTTCATACGATTTTTTATCTCAAAAATATTTACTCCCTCTTCTCTTGTCAAAATCTCTTTTACATAGTTTTCTTGCTGTTCTACGGCAGCTTCTACGCTTTTTGTGCTGATTGTGATATCGTTTGCCTTACAAAATTCGGCAAAATAATCACCTATAATCATGCCCGCAACTACTGTTTCACTTACGGAGTTTCCTCCAAGTCTATTAAAACCGTGCATATCCCAGCATGAAGCTTCGCCGGCGCTGAATAACCCTTTGAGTGTTGGAGATTCGCCTGTTGACTTTGTTCTGATTCCACCCATAGAGTAGTGTTGCATAGGAAGTACGGGTGCCCAGCCTTTAGGACCTTCGTCCGCAGGATCGATACCGTTAAATATCATACAAATCTCTTGAACGTCTCTTAAGTTTTTCTCAATATGTTCGCGTCCCAATATAGAGATATCAAGCCAAACATGTTCGCCGTAAGGAGATTTTACGCCTTTGCCGTTTCTGATGTGTTCTAACATTCTTCGGCTTACAACGTCTCGGCTTGCGAGCTCTTTTTTCTCCGGTTCATAATCAGGCATAAAACGATGACCGTCTACATCGCGTAAAATTCCGCCATCGCCCCTGCATCCTTCGGTCAATAAAATACCGGAAGGAACTATTGGAGTGGGGTGAAACTGTACGGCTTCCATATTTCCGAGTTTTGCTTTTCCTGTTTCCAAAGCGATAGCCGCGCCTATTCCTTCGCAGTTTACGGCATTTGTAGTATGTTTATAGATTCTGCCGTATCCGCCCGTAGCTATCAATGTGCCGCGCGCTACATATGCGCTAATCTCGCCCGTTACCAAATCTCTTACAACAGCGCCGAAACATCTCTCTTTTTCGTGTATTAAAGCGATAGCTTCTTTTCTATCTTCAATATTTACATTATGTTTTAAAGCTTCGTTTGCAACCGCAAAAAGCATAGTGTGTCCCGTTGCGTCAGCCGTATAACATGTACGCCATTTTTTAGTACCGCCAAAATCGCGTGAATGAATAAGTCCATGAACCTCTTCTTTTTCATCTATAACCGTTCTTTCGGCATTTATAACTGCTGTTCTTTGTCCTTTGGCAATTCTCGTCCAAGGAACTCCCCAAGCGGCAAGTTGACGTATAGCTTTTGGAGCCGTTGTAACAAACATTCTTGCAACTTCTTGATCACAACCCCAATCGCTTCCCTTTACGGTATCTGCAAAGTGCAAATCCTCATTGTCGCCTTCGCTCATTTTTGAGTTTCCAAGGCTTGCTTGCATACCGCCTTGCGCTGCTGCTGAATGCGAGCGTTTGACAGGTATCAAACTCAAAACGGTAGTGCTAAGTCCTTTATCGGCAGCTGCTACCGCAGCTCTAAGTCCGGCTAATCCTCCGCCTATAACTAGTGCATCACAATATTTTATATTCATTTTATATCCTCGCCTTCATGCTATCTGTATCTATTTTTTGCATTACATGTTCTATATGTGAGGCATTTTGGTTTTGCGTAGCATATTTGTACCCCACTTTTACGTAAGCTAAAAGGGTGATTAATCCTAAAGCCAAGAAAAACGCGGTAAGAGTCCATTTGACTTTCGAAAGTTTCTTTCTTGTCTCTTTAGCGTCTTTGCCTTCAAACCAACCCCATTTAACGCATAGGCGATATAGTCCTATTCCGCCGTGAAGTTCCACTGCTAAGAGCAAAATCAAATAAAACGGCCACATAAAATGGCTATACATTCTACCGCCTGATATTTCCGCTGTGATTGCAGGATTTGTCATCATTATGATTAGGTGAGCAGAGCCCAAAAAGAACATAATAAATCCGGTTTTTGCCTGCCAAAACCATAAAGACGTATCGTTATGTTTCATGTAGCTTGCATGTGCTTTATAAATTTGATACTGTCTGAAATTTATAGGAAGTTTTCTCATACCCAAACAGGCGTGTACTACAAAGATACAAAACACTACAAAAACTATAAAAGAGACTATTAAAGGCTGTTTTTCACTAAATAAAAAACTTCCCTCAAAAGCTCCTGCAACTGCATTTAATGCGTCCTCGCTGATTAATATTGTAGCGACAAAAAACATATGCCCCCACATAAAAAGCCCCAAAAAAAGCCCTGTTGCACTTTGAATAAAGTCCAATTTCGCAGGCAATCGACTTTTCTTACCGTCAACCCTTTTGCCCAAATATCCTTCGATGATATTGTTCATATATATCCTTTATTATGGAATTTTATAACCCACACTACCTAGAAATTTTATTTTATCCTTAGTTAAATTAAAAATTTTTTAGAAGTTATCTTTTAAATTTTTTAATTTTTTTGACTTTTGTATTTTTCTTTACTATATACATGTAGAGAAAAATTCCCATAGTCGCTATTACTAATGATAAAACCTGTCCGGCTGTCATCCAGCCGCCGTACACAAACCCGATTTGAGAGTCGGGCTCTCTAAAGAACTCAGCTATAAATCGCCCTATTGAGTATGTTATGCCGTAAATTGCGACAAGCTCCCCGTCATATTTTTTATACTTTCGGTAGATAAAAACCGCCGCAAATACTACGAATCCTTCCAAAAATGCTTCATAAAGCTGCGAAGGGTGACGCAATACCCCGTCCACATAAATACCCCACGATACGTCTGTGACGCGTCCGACAAGCTCTTGATTTAAAAAATTGCCGATACGTCCAAGCACATATGCCAAGGGGATGCTAAGCGCAGCCAAATCCAAAAGCTTCCAAACGGGATATTTATACTTTTTAGCATATATAAATGTTACCGCTAAAAATCCAAAAACCGCACCGTGATAACTCATACCGCGAATCCCTACAAATTCGCCGTTTGAAAATGGGTTGAATATCTGCCAAGGATGTGCAAGATAATACTCTGTGTTCGGAGCATAAATCAATACCCAGCCTATGCGCGCACCCAAAACTATCGCAAGTTCGGCCCATAAAAAATAGCTGTCCACTACATATAAAGATATAGGCAGCTTGTCTCTTTTGACAAACCATTTGGCTATAAAAATCGCACCTAACAACGCTGCAACATAAAACATTCCGTACCAATGTACAGAAAATATTCCCAAACGGAAAGCCACAGGGTCAAAGTGCGTATATATATTTTGCCAAAAGCTCATAACGAAAGACTCCTATTTTGGAAGCCCCTATTATATCTCAAAAGTTTAATTATACGCTTGCTAAAAGACTTGAAAGAGATTTTTCTATGCAGAAAAATATTTTAAAAATAAGAAATATGAAAAATAAAAAAGTTAAGATTTAATCAAGCAGTGATATATTAATGTACTTTAAATTTACGAAGGATAACCGATGAATATAGAGAAATTAAAAGAAAACGCTCAAAAAAACGGTATTGAAGTCATTTTTGTACAGACAAAAAAAGAGGCTTTGGAAAGAGCAAAAGGGTATTAAAATATAAATTTTCAAAACAGGGAGTATAAATGTTTAAAAAAATATTTGCAACGGCAATTGTTGTTTTTTTATTGACAGGATGCGGAAGCGACAACGCTTCGGACAAAACATCCAAAGGAGAACTTCCCAAACTTGATAGAAGTTCGGATATAGCGGGTCCCGATGAAAATCAAAACGGCATCAGAGACGATATAGAGGCGTACATCGTAGAAAACTATCCTGATGAGAAGCATAAAAAGGCGTTGTTTCAGTATGCAAAAGTAAAACAAGCAAGTTTATTGGTTGATGCAGCCGATAGATTAGCCGCTAAAAAAATAGGTACACAAAATTCAAGAGCTTTACATTGCATATTTTTGAGATTTGATACAAAAAAAGGTACAGAAAACCCCGATATAGTATCAGATAAAATTTTTTCAATGACAACCAACACCAAAGCTCGTCTCAAAGCTTATTTGGCTTACAATAAAGCTCTTGACGGTACGGCTTGGACATTGCCCGAAGGAGATACTTGTGAGTAAAAAGATATCATTACTATCAATATGTCTATTTTTAGTATTTGGCAATATAAACGTTTATGCTCAAACCTCTTCCGGAATAAATCTTTGCTTAAATAATGGAGCGGTTATTGCATTTTTTAATGGTATTAAGAATACACGAAGAGAAGCAGTTAAAACAATGGTGTATCTCAAAGAATTCTACGGCGAAACCGCTCCAAACGGTGAAAAGATTAGCTATGAGCTTTTATATAACGATTCGATTAATTTGTTCGAAGACCTAATGGAAGTTTTTGGGCAGAGAATGACGGAGTTGGAGTTTAGCGCAAGAGAGACGCTGCGAGATAGATACGAACTCTTTTTTGATATGATAAACGGCGACGGTCCTTGGTATAAAAAGATATTGGATGCCGTGCCTGCTTCTGCCAATATAGCTGCCGCTTTTTTAGACGACGTTCGCTTAAGAACGCAAGAAGTTCTGTTTTCTTTGATGAACAATTCTCCTAAAAATGTTAATTATGCGGAACACAAAACAAGAATAGACAATTGGATAGTCGAAGGTAAAAAACTGCTTTTTGTGGCGCACTCGCAAGGAAATCTTTTTGCTAACGTAGCTTATGATTATGCAAAAGGCAAAGTCGGAGAACAATCGGTCAAAGTATTGCATGTAGCTCCCGCCTCATTTAGAACAAGCGGGGGTCACGTGCTTGCCGATTGGGATTTGGTTATAGAAGGGCTTAGAAGTATTGTTGGGAATTTGCCGAGAATTACGCACGCCATACCAAGTTATTCAAATAGACCTGCCGGAGTAAACGGCAAAAAAGATAGATTAGGACACGGTTTTGTCGAGATATATATAAATCCTAATCTTTTTACCTCAGTAGATATCGGAATGTACATGGATAACGCTTTAAACTCTCTTAAAGCGCCTTATGCCGCGCAATCAGGCTTTTTTACTGCTACTTTGACTTGGGGCGGAAGCGGCGATGCGGACTTACATGTTTATGAACCGGACGGAACTTGGGTGTACTATGTTAACAAACAAGGCAATGCAGGGTACTTGGATATAGACGATAGGGGATCTAACGGACCGGAACACTATTATGCTTCTTGTGATGCCAATAAGATTCAAACGGGAGTATATGCTATCAAAGTAGCAAATTTTGCCAGAGCTAAAGGTAGCATACTACGGTTCGGATAGTCTCATATAAAAATAGCGTTCTTGGCACAAAATTAGTAACGCTTGGCGAAGAAACGGGAAAAAACCCCGCGTATAACTTGTTCAATGTATTGGTTTCCAAAAATAGCAGCACAAATCAGTATAGTGTATCACTGAAATAAACTTGCGGCGCAATTCAAACGGATAGAAATTGCGCCGCTAATATCTCTTTAAAATTCAAATTTTTTTTATACATGTAACCTCTGATATGTTTTGGGATTTTGGCTTTGCGGCAAGCTTCTTTAAATGCTTTATCCATAACAATATTTTGTAAATAAGGAGCTATAAATACGAAGTTATCGTTTTTTCCGATGGCTATTTTGCCGCTGAGGACACAATTTATCTGTTTAGATATCTCGTCTTGTTGATTTTTACTTAAGACGATTTTGAAAAATTTTGCAATTTTTACGATAAGTCTCATTTCGTTTTCATCTCTTTTAAAGATATAAAGCGAATTTATTTTTTGATATTCGCTTGGCAAGAGCTTTTTTTTATCCTTCTCCAAAGCTTCAAAAGTTCGTAAAATACCCTCTTTGTATTTTTTCAAAAGCGGTTCGCTAAAGTTTTTACGAAATCGATTGCGCTCAAATTTTTCGTCAAAATTGCTCTCGTCTACAAAATACTCATATCCGTTTTTTGTCAAAAACTCCATCAGTTCGTCTTTTGTATGCCAAATCAAAGGACGCGCCAATATGTAGCCCTCTCTTTGTTCGACCTGTGAAAAACCGCAAAGTTCTACCGCGCCCGCCCCTCTAATGAGTCTCATAAAAAACCATTCCAGTTTATCTCCCAAATGATGTGCGCTTAAAAGCGTTTCGTATCCGTTGGTTTTGATGATTTCATCAAAAAATTCGTACCTTACTGCTCTGGCGTTTGCTTCAAAATTTGCGTCGTTTAACTTGACACTTTTTACAAAGACAAGTTTGCTATATTTTTGTGCTAAGTTTCGCGCGAAATTTTCTTCGTTTTTCGAACCGTCTCTGGTGTTGTAGTTTACTATCGCTATATCAAATGGTATTTTTTTTTGCACAAGCATATAAAAAAGCGCGGAGGAGTCGACTCCTCCGGAAAAGGCAAGAAGGTTTTTCGTCTCTTTTAGAGTCTGCCAAATGTCAGATGAGTCTTGTAACTGTTGCAACTAATTTATCTCCGACAAGATTTGTTATCGATGCTTCCACTATATCGCCTGCTTTTAATCCCAAAACCTCACTTTCATTTACCAAAACTTCGCCGTCAATCTCGCCGATACACTCTATCTTTCGCGCACCAAGTAAAAGTTCGTGTTCGCTGCTCTCTCCTTCTATCACTAAAACGACTTTTTTGCCTATTTGCATTTTTAGACGGTTTGTTATGCCTACATGTACGACTTTTCCAAGTTTTTTTAATCTGGCATTTAACACTTTTTTTGATATTTTTCCGTCCATTTCAAAAGCAGCCGTTCCCTCTTCGTTTGAGTAGGCAAAGATATTTACTCTATCAAACTCAAACTCTTTTACAAAACTTAAAAGATTTGCAAACTCTTCGTCGCTCTCTTTAGGATGTCCTATGATAAAACTTGTGCGAACAAACGAATCAGCCACGCTTCTCATGAGATTTAACTGTTGTTTTATTTGCTTAGAGCCAGCGCCTCTCTTCATCCTTTTTAACATATTATCGTCAATATGCTGAATAGGCATATCAAAATAATTATGAAAGATATCGGAAGATATGATGCGTGAAATTAAAGCGCTAGAGGTTGTTGAGGGATATAGATACAAAATACGCGCGCTCTTTACTCCTTTGATTTTTTCAATTGCGTCGATGAGTAAGATAAGTCCGTCGTCTATTTTTTTATCTCTCAAATACGAACTGCTGTCTTGTGAGATAAAGCTAAAATCCCAAATTCCTTGTTTCGTCAGATTTTCAACCTCTTTTACGACGCTTTCTAACTCGCGCGATTTCAGATTACCTTTAAAGCTTGGAATAGCGCAGAAGCTGCAACGTTGATTACAGCCTTCGGAGAGTTTTATATATGTATGCGTGTTTGAGCCGGTTATCACTCTCTCTTCACTATTTATTAGATATGTATCTTGCGAAAAACGATTTTTTCGCTCCTCTACTATGACATCTATATGATCATAATCTCCCACGCCTGTAAATACGTCAACTTCAGGCAACTCTTTTACAAGCTGCTCTTTGTAGCGCTCTGTTAAGCAACCGCTTACAACCAAAAGCGAATCTTTTTTTCTCTGTTCATGTAAAGAAAATATAACTCTCAAACTTTCCTCTTTCGCCGCGCCTATAAATCCGCATGTATTTACTATCAGTACGTCCGCTTCGTTCGCATTGTCGGTTAAGGCGTAGGATTTGAGGCGTCCTAACATAACTTCGCTGTCAATCAAATTTTTATTGCAGCCAAGAGAGATTAGATGAAGTTTTTTTATCATATCCATAGGTTATCAATCAATCTGGTATTTCCGACAAACGCGGCTACCAATAAAATCGTCTCTTTAATGACAATCTGCTCTTTTACTTCAAAGTTGCGTGAAAGCGCTCTTGCATAGTCTACTTTCAAATCCTGCAAAGATTCCAACATAATAAGCTCTATTTCTTTCGCGTCTCTTTCGCCTTTCATAATGGCTTGCGAAGCATTTTTAAGAGCTACGCTAAGAGCTAACGCTTGCTCTCTCTCATTTTCATTTAAGAAAATATTTCTGGAAGAGAGAGCCAAACCGTCGTTTTCTCGTACAATGTCACAGGGGACTACATTGGTATTTAGAAATAGAGTTTTTACCATATTTTGCACAAGATACAATTGCTGAGCATCTTTTTTGCCAAAATAGACGTTTGTAGGACGAATTAGATTTAGAAGTTTTAATACTACTCTTAAAACACCGTCGAAATGTCCCGGTCTGCTAACGCCCTCTAAGATGTATGCCAAGTTTTTAGGAGCAAGAATTTCCGGTTCCGTTTTTGTATACATCTCTTCTTTTGTCGGCATAAAAAGTATATCTACACCTGCCAATGTACAAATTTTCAAATCCGCTTCTTCTCTTCTGGGGTACTTTTCATAATCTTCATTTGGTAAAAATTGCGTGGGATTTACAAAGATAGAGACGATAACCGTGTCGTTTTGTATTCTGGCTTGACGAATCAAAGATAGGTGTCCGTTGTGCATAGCGCCCATTGTGGCTACAAAACCAACGCTCCCTTTTAGCTCTTCTCTAATTGCTGTCAACTCTTTTATTGTTGATACTATTTTCATTTTAGCTGCTTTTCTGTAAAATTTACTTTTTAAAAAGTTGATTATATCAAAATTTATGGAGTTAGCTTGGATAATTATGAATATACGGAGTTGTTGAAAAAGCTTTCGGTTAAAATAGAGAACATTGCAAAAATAGTAAAAACGGATGAGCTTTTAGAAAGATTAAAAGAGATAGAGGCGGTAGAACAAAATCCAAGTTTTTGGGAAGATACTAAAAACGTAGGATTACTTGCAAAAGAAAAGGCTAAACTTACAAATATATATAAAAAATATGAAGATGCCAAAAATGCCGTAAAGGACGCAAAAGATTTGTGGGGTATGGCAAATGATGAAAATGATGAAAATACCATAAGCGCTCTTATAGAAGACGCTCCAAATCTTGAAAGCACGATAACGACTCTTGAAATATCTATGATGCTAAGCGGCGAACATGATAGTGCAAACGCAATAGTCAGCATTCATCCGGGCGCAGGCGGAACCGAATCAAACGATTGGGCAAGTATGCTATATCGCATGTATCTTAGGTGGTGTGAACGTATGGGATACAAAGTAGAGATATTTGATTATCAAGAGGGCGAAGAAGCGGGCATAAAAGATGTCAGTTTCCTTGTCAAAGGAGAAAACGCGTACGGTTATCTGAAAGCAGAAAACGGCATTCATAGGTTGGTCAGAATAAGTCCGTTTGATGCAAATGCCAAAAGACACACATCTTTTAGCTCGCTCATGGTTAGCCCCGAAGTTGACGATGACATAGATATCGTGATAGAAGAAAAAGATATAAGAGTCGATACGTATCGCGCAAGCGGCGCGGGCGGACAGCACATAAATAAAACCGAAAGCGCCATTAGAATCACGCATGCTCCCACAGGTATCGTAGTTCAATGTCAAAACGACAGAAGTCAGCACAAGAACAAAGCAAGCGCGATGAAAATGCTAAAGTCAAGGTTGTACGAACTAGAACTTGAAAAGCAACAAGCAGTAAAAGACGGAATCGCAAAGAGCGAAATTGGTTGGGGACATCAAATAAGAAGTTACGTTTTGGCTCCTTATCAGCAAGTAAAAGATGCCAGAAGCAATAAGGCTTATTCGCAAACAGACGCTATATTGGACGGCGATATAACAAAAATTATTGAAGACGTTTTAATCTCAACACAAAGCTAAAAGGAGAAAATTATGGTTATAACAAGAGAGGCGTTTTTAACGCAATTAGGCTACAGCGTAACCGATTCGTTATTAAAGCAGCTTGAAAAAGTAAGCGGTAACACTCCTAAATTTGACCAGATATCAAGTCATATCATAGCGTTAAATGACAATTTAAAACATTACGATTCGTTTATTGCGCTTTCAAGTTCGCATGATTTTTTGAAGATAAAAAATCAATCAAACGGCGAACTTACGGCTCAAGTCAACGAACTTATAAATAATTGGGCAAAAAAATACAAAATAGAACTTGAAAAAGTGAGCGGAAAAGAGACTTTTTATATCAAAGGATATGAAAAAAGTCTATCCTAAAGCTTACATGTAGAGAGTATTTCACAAAATCGACACATTAATTTTGTGAAAATACCCATTTTTAGTCTATATGTAATAAAAGCATTATTTTTCATACAGTAATGTCGACATATATCTATCGTTTTGTTTTAAATAAAATTAACCCAAATTATCGCACCCCAAACGATAGCGGCATACATAAACGCGACAAGTACCATCAAACTTCCCGTATCTTTGGCTTTTTTGGATAAATGATGTTTTTCACCGGAGATTCTATCCACAACAGCTTCTATAGCCGTATTGACTAATTCCATCAGTAAAATGATAAATAAAGAGCTTATTAAAAAAAGTTTTTCAATAATAGTTATCGGCATAAAAATTGCCGCTACAAATAAAACTCCGCACAAAAGTAACTCTTGACGAAATGCCGCCTCTGTTCTAAAAGCCTCTTTAAATCCTTCATATGAATAAACAAATGCCTTCAAAATTCTTTTTATTCCTTTGTCGCCGGGTTTCATTTTTGTCTCCAAAATTTTTAAATAAAATAAAAGTATATCAAAAAAATCCAATCTCTTGATTGTTTCTTGTAAGTAGGTTTTAAATAATAGTTTTGTACCTCAATGCTTATTGAGTATTGAAAAACCGCACATATAATATATTTAAAAATTTACTTAAAAACTACTTTTATATAAGTTAAATCAGCAGTGTTTTATCTTCTCAAAACTTTCATAAAAAATTAACTTTACTTCGATAGACTTCAGTTAATTCTAACGCTTAATGAGGTTTTTTGTGAAAGTTCTTGTTGTTGAAGATGATTATATATACAATGAAAGCATAAAAGAGTATCTTATATCAATCGGTTGCAGCGTGGATGCTTTTTTCGACGGCGAAAGCGCGCTTGAAGCTATTTTAAACAAAGAGTACCATATTCTTTTGGTCGATATAAAAATACCAAAATTTAACGGTTATAAATTAATGCGGTATTTAAAAGAGACGCATTCTAAAATTCCTATTATAATTATCACAGCTCTTGTTGATATAGATAGCATAACAATATGTTACAAACTCGGATGCAGCGACTATCTTAAAAAGCCGTTCGAATTAAAAGAGTTGGAATTTAGAATTAATAAACTCGTCAAAAAAACAGTACATGTAAATGATGAAAACATAATAACGGCAGATAATGGAATATCGTTTGATTTTGCTACGGATAAACTTAAAAAAGATGGCGAGGAGGTAATTTTGACTTTAAAAGAACTTCATGTCGTACGCTTTTTAATATACAAAAAAAATAGATTTTGCAGCATCAAATCATTAAGAGAAAATGTGTGGAAAGGCAAAGATATAAGCTGTGCCGATGTTAGAATGCACATTAGAAAAATACGTTTAAAAACACATAAAGACTTCATAAAATCCTCAAAAGGTTTTGGGTACAAAATAGATGTTATCTAATAATTTTAAAATGCTAATAGCCTACATGATAGCGATTGCTGCGATGTTTTGCATCCCAAGTTATTTTGCTCTAAGCAGTACTGTATTTGAGGAAAAAACTAAAAGTGTCAATGAAATTTTACAATGGGTGGATGCAAATGAGAAAGAAATATTTAAACAAGAGGGCTTATATATACCAAGAAGTGTGAGATTCAAAATAAATATATACAATGAAGAAAGAGAACTTCTGTTTGGCGATATAAAAAATCCTTTGGATTTGACGGATTTTAAAATATATTTAAAATATCCAAATGTTTATTATCAAAAAGAGGTAAAAAGAGGTAAAAATCTCTTTTATATAATAATAGAAAGGGAGTTAAATTATAATAAAATAGCTTTTATGGTGGCAATGCTCTTTTTGGTTATCCCTTTCATTATATTTTTTATGAGCGACTTATTTATAAAAGTCGGGGTGTATCATTATCAAAAAACGCAAAAATATATGGATGATTTTTTTAACGATACTATGCACGAATTAAAAACGCCGCTTGGAGTTATCAAAATCAATTTGGAGATGATGGACGAAGGGTCCAGAAACTCAAAATATGTCCAAAGAATTAAATCGGCTCTTAAGCAAACGCAAATGACTTACGAAGATATAGAGTATTATATAAAACACAAAAAAGTTTTGTGCGAAAAAGAGATTATTGATTTTTCCGAATTTTTAAATCTTAGAATGGCTTTTTTTGAGGATATCGCCATATCAAAATCAATCTATATAAAATCCGATATAAAACCGAAAATCTTGATATATATCAACAAAACCGAACTTCAAAGATTGATAGACAATAATATTTCCAATGCTCTTAAATACTCTTATTTTCAAGGAAACGTAAAAGTGGTTTTGCACAAAAATGAGAATGGACAAGGAGTATTTTTAGTGCAAGACGAGGGAGAGGGGATAAAAAATACCAAAAATATATTTGAGCGTTTTAGAAGAGAAAATACAATCGAAAAGGGGTTTGGATTGGGGCTTAATATCGTTTGGAATATCTGCAAAGAAAACGGCATCCGCATAGATGTGAAATCGGCCAAAAACAAAGGAAGTATTTTCACATATACATTTAATATATATCAAAAATAAGGAAAAATAGATGGAGAAAAAATTTATTATCGGCGTATTGGCAACGGCGGCGATTGTAATTATTATGTGTTTTTTTTACAACAGAGCTCTTAATTATGAAGAAGAGGTTGTGATAGAAAAAAAGGTAGATTCTTTGATAGCCGTGCTAAATAGTAAAATTAGTGAAACTTCAAATATCGCCCTATCTTTATCTCTTGCGTTATCAAAAAATCCGCATATCGTACAATGTTTACTGAGAGGAAACGATAGCACGTGTTTAAGTCATATTCCCGATTTTGAATTGATAATGGAAAAGCACACAGTATTTAAAAACATGATAATACATCTACATGCAAAAGATCATTCGAGTTTTATTTGTTTAAATCATTATAAAACAAGAGCAGAGATTGACTCCGCTTTTATTAGAAACTCTTTAAAAAAAGCAAAAGAGACAAAAGAGCCTGTACAAGGCATAGAAATAGGACAATATGGAATTTTTAAACGGGTGGTTGTTCCGGTATTTGAGCAGGATAATTATATAGGCGCTATCGAGATTATAGTATTTCCCGAGGAGTATACGGAATTTTTCAAAAATATCGACATAGATTTGTATATTTTGATGAAAAATAGTTATTTACCTACGGCAAGCGGCGCAAAATATATGGAAAAACTGATGTTGAAAAACTATACGATAACAAATCGAGAAACAAATGGCTTAAGCTTTTTAAATGATATTGAGTTTTCAGGCACAGGATATCTAAAACACGATGACAAGTATATCGCGTACACTCCGATAATAGACATAAACGGCGATGAGGTCGGATATTATGTTTTATCGTGGATAAAGAGTTGAGGAGTTAAAATCCTCTTCGCCTCTTCGTACCCAAGCGTAAAGAGTTTGTCTAATTTTTTAAGGCTTAGAATATTATGATTTGCAAGCTCTCTGGGCGCAAGATAATAGTCGCATCTTTTTATTTTTTCTTTCATTCCATGCGTCATACTTGTAAGAAAAAGGGCTCTTGTGATTGTAGATTGTTTTGGTTTGTAAACATTTGGATGTAAGTTTGAGCCTAAAATACGATATTTTGTGTTTAAAAGCGGCTGTAAGGGAAAGTTATCCATCACTCCGCCGTCCATAAATTTACCCTCGCCTATATCTACCGTCTCAAAAATCGGATATAACGCTCCTGAAGCTGTTACAATTTTTTTAATATCGCCTTTATTGCAATATAAAACAACCCCTTCTTTGATATCGGTAATGCTTACATGCAGAGGTTGAGGAAAATCCTCAATGTTTTTAAATTCTCCCAACATTTCGTCAAAAAACTTATGCTTGGTATCTATTCTGAACAAAGATCCTTTAAATATATTTAGTTTTAAAACATCACGAAATTTGTATGAGTCAAAAAAATCAAATATCTCGATAGGAGTTTTGCCCGCTAAATAAAAAGCTCCGACAATCGCGCCTATGCTTGCTCCGCTTATTTCGCGAATCGGAATTTTAAGTTCGTCAAGCGCTTGCAATATTCCAAGATGAAAAGCTCCTCTAGCACCTCCGCCGCTTAAAACTAACGATATTCCGTTTTCCAAATTCATTTGACCTCTTTTTTAAATTTTTATGATATTTTACCTATTTTTCTTTTTAATTTCATCTTTTACAAATGCTATTTTGTCAAAAGCGGTGAAAATACAAGATAAGTTAAAATATGTCGGCTAAAAGCAAAAGCTATCAAAAATGATAAAACTTGTTATTTAGATGATTTAATCTAAAATCTTGTACAATTCATTATGGATTTTTTAGCATATTTCTTGCATAGATTAAAACAAAAAACCATTCTTTATTATGGTCTTTCTTTTAATATCGAATTGACTTTTGATTTAAAAGGATTTAGACTTATAGGGCAATGCAAAAAACTATCTTCCAAAAATTATCTTATTCGCTTACATGCAAAACTTTTAAAAGAATTCAATAAAATCTATATAAAAGACGTTTTAACACACGAGTTTGCACACGCCGTTCAGATGGAGCTTTTTACCAAAACCAAGCCGCATTCTAAAGAGTGGAAAAAGATAGTTGAGATTTTGAGCGGCGTTAAATATGCCAAAAGAGACAAAGTGCGTTACAATCTTGCAAAAAACAAGGAGTGCAAAACATACCTTTACATGTGTTCTTGCAGTGAACATCAACTCACTTCTATACGACACAAAAGAGTTGTAAAAAATACTGCGGTTTACATGTGTAAAAAATGTAACAAAGTATTGAGATTTGCGGGCTGATACAAAGAGATATTTTTTATTTTAAATATATTAAATTTTACCGCTATTTATAGTTTTCACATAAGTATAAGTTTAAACTGGATAATATCTTACAAATACTTCCAAAGGAGTTTACATGGGAAAGAAAAAAGTTGTCGGACAATTAAAAAGTATTCAAACGGATGCTATTGCCTTGTTTGTGAAAATTCACAATTATCACTGGAATATAAAAGGGTTGCAATTTGCTTCCGTTCATTCTTATACGGAAGGTTTGTACGATAAAGTCGCTACTATTTATGACGATACGGCTGAAAGAATTTTGCAGCTTGACTCAAAACCGGTTTTAACATTGGATGATATAGTCAAAACCACCAAAATCAAAACGGAGAAAGGCGATAGTTTTGATACTAAATATGTTCTTGAAAATATATACAAAGATTTTTCATATTTGCTTGAAGAGTTTAAAATCCTTTCAAAATTGGCAGACGAAGAAGAGGATAAAGCTACTGCCGCATATGCGGATGACCAAACAAAAGAGCTTGAAAAAGAGCTTTGGAAATTAAAACAGACTTTAGATTAATTTCAATAGCCCCGATTTTTACAAGGGGCTATTTTTTTAGAATATTATTTTAAATATAAATTTGCGGCAGATAATTTGTATGTGAAGTTTACGCTGCCGAAATTTTACAATCATATTTTTTATTTTTGATGAAGATGAAGAACTAAACAGGTTTAATTGCAAACATCAATGTTATATGAGTTAACAAACTTGCTGGAAAAATTATAATCTTACTATTGTAGCTCCAGCGCCTCCATTATTTGCGGAGGCGTCAAAAAACTCTTTCACGCTCGGATGTGTTTTTAAAAAGTTTTTTATGGCAAAAGCGAGTTTACCCGTGCCTACTCCGTGATAAATTTGCACTTCGTCAAAACCTGCCAGAAGTGCGTCAGATAAAAATTTGTCTGTTTTTTCTATCGCTTCATCGCTTCTAAGTCCGTGCAAATCAAGAGTTACATTAGCATTTGATGGTCTTTGCAAAAATATACCGCTCTTTTTTTTTGTGGGCAATGTCGGTTGATTTGAAGATATCTTTTTGAGAGAATTTTTAGGAATACGCATCGTAACACCCTCAGCCTCAATAGATGCAAGTTCTTTTTTGACGCTTAACACAACTCCTTTTAACCCCCCATACTTTACTCTATCTCCAACTTTGATATCTTCCGTGTTTTTTATTTTGGGAATAACAACAGCCTCTTTTATTTTATTAGCTTGATTTAAAAGTCTATGAATATTTTCGCTTGATTTTTCACGCGCCGCTTCTTTGGCTAAAGAGACAGCTTCCATATATTTGCTCTCAAAGTCTCTTTTTATATTTTCAAATTCCTCTTTTTGCTCCTCTTTTTGTTCTTTCAGTGAATTTGTAAGCTTTAAAAACGTCTGTTCTTTTTGTTCAAACTCTTTTAGTTTTGTTCTATTTTGCAATTCCAAATCAATATTTTTTTGTATTAGTTCGTTCAACTTTTCTTTATCTTCGCCATATAAAGTTCTGGCTTTTTCTACAATGTTTTGCGCTATACCGTATCTTAACGCCGTTTCAAAAGCGTAACTCTTGCCTATAGTGCCTTCCAAAAATCCATATAACGGTTTTTGCGCTTTTTCGTCATACAATGCCGCCAACAACTCTACATGTTCGTTCACGGCGAGCATGGATGCTAAACGCTTGTGATGAGTTGTGATGATGATTTTTATCTCTTTCTTAATCAAGTTTTCCAATATAGCGCAAAAAAGATTTGCGGCTTCGTCCGCATCTGTACCGAGCTCTATCTCGTCTACTCCGACAAGTGCATTTTTTACTGTAAAAAGTTTGCTAAATTCAATCATACGTCCCGCGAATGTAGAGATATCATCTTTAACATTTTGCGGGTCTTCAATGATAGCTTTGATATTTTTAAAACTTCCTATGTGGGAATTTGCAGCGTTTATTTTCATCGGCAGCAGATACTTTGCCAAAAATGCGGCTGAAAGCAGGGATTTTAAAAACATCGTTTTTCCGCCGGCATTTACGCCCGTTATCAGCAAAATATTTTTTTTGAAATTGACGCTTATTGGTTTTGGCTCGTTCAAAGCCGGATGTGAAAAATCTTTTAAAATCATATCGCCGTCTTTGCTTGGTAAAACAAACTCCGTATCAAATCTTTTGGCAAACAAAACCCTTGCCATATAGTTGTCAAATCTATCAAATTCTTTGTTGATAAATTTTAAAAATAGAAGTTGTTTGCTAAATTCGCCGCTTATTTTTTTTGCATATTCGTATATTAAGCTCTCTTTTTTATCTATTAAATCGCTCTCTTGTTTTTTATAACTTTCAAGCGAGTAAGGTGAGACATAAAAATACCCGTTGCCACTTCTTCCCAATATAGAGCCTTTTATGGCGCTATTAAAACCTCCGCGCAGTAAAAACGTCTCTTGTTCGTTCAAAAAATGCACTTGCATATCCACCAAAAACTCTTGCAGTTTCGAAGAACTAAGAAGTATTTTTAGGTGAGAGTTGATTTTTTCTTTGACTATTTTAAGTGAAGCATTTATATCGGCGAATCTTTCGTCAATCTCCTCTTTCAAATCGCCGTTTTTATCAAACCAATTTTCAATTTCCAAAATCAAAGGCGGAATATTAATGTTTTTTATCCAGTCGCCGATAACACCTTCAAACTTTTTTTGTTTCAGATATAAAAAATAACGGATGATTTTGACAAATTCCCAAATCTGCTTTACATGTAAGATGCCTTGTTTTGAAAGATGTATAAGTTCTTTATCTATATTGTCTACATGTGAAGGTGAGTTTAAATCGTAGTTTTGAAGTTCTTTTATAAAACGAAAGTGTAAATTCGCATCTCCTTCCATAAAAATCGGCTTTTCGCGGGAAAGGAGATTTTTGTAACTTGTTATATATTTGTCCAAATCAAGTTTAAAAATCAATTTTTGCACTATTTTAGCCTGCACTCTTCTATAGATACAACGGCTCCTTTTATGTCGTTAAATCTTTCAAGTCCCACAAAAACTTTGGTGCCGCCCACGTAATTAAACTTTGTATTTTCCACCTCATACTCTTTACAGATAAGTTTTTCTCCTCTGTCAAACAAGTTTATAAGTTCTCTGTTTATATCGCTCCTTTTATCCATTAAAAGTTGATAAACAACTATGGCAACGACCAACAATGTACATAAAATACAAATAATAATTTTTCTAACTTTTGAAAAATTTTCAATCCTTGCAAATATGAAAACCAATAATATAATGACTAAAATCGTAGAAATTATTATTTGCGCCATTAAAAAGCTCCTCTTAACTGATAAGTTATATCTCCCGCTCCAAAACCTATTACAAGTCCTTCACTAAGTATCTTTGTAGAATTTTTGGCATTCAAAAGTGTGATGGAATCTTTTTTGCGCTCTACCTTGTCCGCAAAAATCGGACTATGGGCTTTAAATTCACTTTTAAAATCTATATCTTTTTCTGTTTCCCCAGCAGAATATACCGGCAAAATCACCAACTCATCGATGCCTTCAAAACACTCTACGAAAGCTTTTAAATTATCTATTGTACGCGAATATTTATGCGGTTGCCAAATGACTGTTATCTTATCCAATCTCGCTATTTTTGCAAAAACAGCGGCTGATTTAAGCGTCGCTTTTATCTCTGTCGGATGATGAGCATAATCGTCTATCAGGGTGAAATTTTTAGCAGAGTACAAGATATCAAATCTTTTTTTTATTCCTCTGAAATTTTTTATATTTTCTCTTATCGCTTCCAAAGGCAACTCGTTTAGTGCCGCCAAAATAGATAATGACGCATCTATAGCGATGTGAAAGCCTATTCCCCAAACTTCAAAACTTCCTAAATCTTTTAGCGTAAAAGAGGTGAAAGGCTCGCCGTTTTTTACCGTATATTTTAAATCTTTTATATCTTTACCGGGATACAATCTGATAGCTTCAAGCTTTGTTAGGGTGCTTAGAAATTCATCCTCAGCATTGATAATACGAATTTTAGCACTTATTAAAAAGTTTGTGTACGCACCATAAAATCGATTCAAATCATAATTATAATATTCCATATGTTCAGGTTCGGCATTTGTTACGATAGCAACATACGGATTGGAATTCAAAAAGCTCTCATCGCTCTCATCGGCTTCAAAAATTATATTCTCGCTATCTTTTAAAAGCATATTTGAGCCGAATTGTTTGCTCTCCGCACCTATTATTACAGAGCCTTCTATTATAGATGATAGTATCGCACTTGTGGTGCTTTTGCCATGCGCGCCGCAAACCGAAAAAACTCTTTTTTCTTTCAATATAAAAGGAAGCGCGTCTTTTCTTGAAAGTGTTTTTATGCCAAGTTTTTTTGCCTTTATCATTTCTACGTTATTATCTTTTATCACAGCCGAATATACGATAAAATCTTGACCTTTTATCGCATTTTCATTATGCGGAATAGTTACTTTTATACCCTCATTTTCAAGCGATTTGGTTATTTTCGTCTCTTTTATATCAGAGCCTGAGACTTCATAACCTTTTTGTTTTAAAAATCTTGCTAAAGCAGAAAGTCCGATGCCGCCTATACCTATAAAATGTATCTTTTCCAATGTCATATACCTCTTTGAAAATCAGCTATTCTTTGCAATGCTTCTCTTGTGTCGGCTTCGTCCGATACAAGAGCTATTCGCACATACTCTTTGCCCGCTTTTTCTCTTCCCAAATAACTTCCAGGCAACACTTTGACGCCTTTTTCCTCGTATAACTCTCTTGCAAACGTTTCATCGTCTCGCACTTTGAACCAAATATAAAAAGTAGCTTCATTTATAGGCGTTTTAAGCAATTCATTCGCTATTTCGAAATTTTTGATATATTTTTGCCTCACTTTTTCTACATGCAGTTCGTCATTCCAAGCTTTTGCAGCAGCTAATTGCATAGGAAGCGGCGCGGCGCATCCGGCATAAGTTCTATATTTAGCATATCCTTGCAAAAGTTTAGCGTCGCCTGCGACAAAACCGGAACGAAGAGAAGGAGCGCAAGAGCGTTTGGAAATGGAGTTTAAAACCAAAATATTTTTGAAATCCTCGTTTTTGGCCTTGAGACAAGCTTCTAAAAGAGATGGCGGAGGAATTTTGGTATAAATTTCACTGTAACATTCGTCATTTATCAATATAAAATTATATTTCAATGCCAATTCAACCCAAATTTTAAGCTCGTCAATGTTCATAACAGAAGCTGTCGGATTTGAGGGCGAATTTAGTATAACCAAATCGCATTTGCTCAAAATATTTTCGTCGATAGGCGGTTTAAATCCATTCTCTTCAGTTAAATTCAAATACACACTTTTTGCTCTTGAAGTAATAGCTGCGCCTTCGTAAATTTGGTAAAAAGGGTTTGGATAGGCAATAGCGGGATTTTGTTTGTCAAATAGTAAAAATTGTGGTAAATTAAAAAGCGCTTCCCTTGTTCCAAGCGTTGTTACAAGTTCGTTTTGTTTGAGCCGTACGCCAAAACGTTTTTTTACAAAATCTATTTGCGAGTCGCGAAGTATTTGTTCTCCGGCGACTTTTGGATATTTATTTAAAAGATAGGCATTGTTTTTTAAAGTTTCTTGTATAAATTTTGGAGTTTCAAACTGCGGTTCTCCTATGGTCAAATAAAGCTCTTTTAACCTATTTTTTGGTTCAACATGTGAGAGCAAAATACTTAATTTTTTGAATGGGTACGGCTGAAAATCCATTTTTTCCTCTAAAAATTATGATAGCTTTTATTTTATCCAATAAATGATTAATATGTGTTTCTAATGCCTTTTTTGGCTTGTAAAAATATTTATTGTAAAAATCCATAAATTATTAATTGATAAAAATAAATTCAAAATTATTTATGGTAAAATTTAATATAATAAGTTATATGGTTAACCTTAATTGGCTAAGCAGACACAATTTTAATTAAAGGCAGCTAACATGTCTAAAACAATCCCTTATTTGTTTATTTGTTTGGTTTTTTTGTGTACCTCATTTTCTCAGGCACAACAAATAGGCGGCGCTACTACAGGGTCGGAAATATGTTTTAGCTGTCATAAAGATCAGGCTAAAGATTGGGGCACTACATGGCACTCTCGTTCACATGTTGATTCCAATCCTTTATATAAAGCCGTGATAGACTATATGAGTAGAATAACTTATCAACCGGAAGCGGGGGTATTGGTAGAGTGCGCGCAATGTCATAATCCTAAAATGACCATCAAAGAGATTGCCGATAAAGATTCTTTCGCGCTATCCGAAGCGTTGAAAATCAAAACAGCTCAAACCGAAAGAGTAGAAGCATCTGTTAAAGATAAAGCGATAAAAGACGGCATAAGTTGTAATATTTGTCATAATGTAGCTAAAATCAACGAAACGTCAAATCTCCAAATGAGAGGTTTTAAAGCAGTCGAATGGGGCTCCTCGGATACAATATACGGTCCGTTTGAAGATGACGGAAGAGCTAGAATTCACAAATCGCTTCAAAAAGAGCATTTTGTAAACCCAAATCAACTTTGTATGGTTTGTCATTTTGGGGGAGAGAGAAGCGGCATAGAGATTTATACCACAGGTATTGAATATACACAAAGCGGTAGCAAGGAAACATGCGCCGAATGTCATATGAGTACGAAAAGACAAGGCACAATAGCGCCGGAGATAAAAAAAACGGGCGTAACGGCCGAAGTGCGAGACATTCGCTCTCATCTATTTGCAAGCGCTAGAAACAGCAATGTATTGGAAGACACTATTGAACTTACCGCCACAAGCAGCGGCAAGAATTTTGTCGTAACCTTGAGAAATTTAACTCCGCATAAAGCTCCTACCGGATTTGGCGGAAGAAGTATGAATGTAAAAATGGAATTTAAGGACGCAAGCGGTTCGATAGTCAATGTGCAAACTTATGTCTTAGAAACCGTTTATGCAGACAAAAAAGGACAAGAAACCATTCCTTATCTTGCTGCGGCTATTAAGAGTGATACTAGATTGAATGCTAACGAGATAAGAAAACTTAGTATCCCAAAACCAGCCGGAGCTACCTCGGTAACAGTAAATGTAACTTATAGGCTTGCTAGCGAGCGGCTACTTAAAATTATAAATTTCAGCGATTCTATATTTAACAAAGAGTATCCCGTAAAATCAATCAATGTTGGTTTGTAAGCCGCTTTACTAAAACGGACGGTTTTCCGTCCGTTTTAGTAAATATCAGTATTCTACATGCAGAAAAAAAGTTAAAAAACTCTCTTTTTAACAAGTTGCCGTCTAAAGCCCCATGCTTTCGCGGCTTCTTTGACTATGCTTAAGTCTATATCGCAAATCAGCATCTCTTCATTATCGCCCAAATATGCTTCAATTGCGCCGTTTGGTGAATATAAAGCACTGCTTCCGTAAAAATACCACGAACAAGTTTTATCTTTAAAATCGCCTATTCTGTTTATTCGCAAAACATAGACGTTATTTAAAAAAGCCCGCGTTTTCAAAAGCTCGTTCCATCTGTCAAAAGATTCGAATGTACTAACGCTTGGCACCAAAACTATGTCCGCTTTTCTTTTTTGAACTTGCTGCCATAATATATCAAAATGCGCGTCAAAACCGCATATTATGCTTATCCTTACACCTTCGTGATTAAATACCGGTACTTGCATATTTTTGCTATCGTTTGAAAAAAATTTCTCTTCATTCCAGTGTTTGTAATCTATCAAAAAATTTTGCTCATAAAAAAAAGTTGCCATGGGAGTTACTCTTGCCGTCGCTTTGCAAAGACCATTTTTTTTACATAAAATTATTGGCGCTATTATCGTTACGTTATATGTTTTGGCAAGTTTTTTAAGTACTGTCAATTTATGTTTTGACTGTTCTTTTATAGTAAGAAGCGGAAGATTTTCAAGCTCTTTGAAAAAGCTGTTTAGTACATACTCTCCTAATACTATCAAGCTTATACTGTTTTTAGCGCAAATTCTTACATAATAATCAAGTTTTGCTTCGCTCATAGGAAGTGTTTGTAGTTGCAAAGCCGCTATTTTTGTACTCATATGATTTTCTCGTTTGAGAGGATTTCAAATTCTTGTTTTGCATTTTCCAAAAGAGACGACGCCTCTTTTAAGATTTTTATCCCTTCTTTGTAGTAAGCCATGCTCTCCTCAAGCGCCAATGAGGGTTCGCTAAGTTTTTCCAAAAGCTCTTTCGCTTTTTCTAATTTGTTTTCAAAATTTTCTGTTTCTGCCATTGTTAAAACTCCTCGTCCAAAGCTTTTTTTATGTACATGCTAAATTTATCGTATTCTACTAAAAACGCGTCGTGACCGTAGTCACTATCTACACACACGAATTCTACCATATTTTTTTTACCTGAGGATATTATGGTATCTCTTATGATTTCCATATCTTCGGGCAAAAACAGCAAATCGCCTCTAAAAGCTACCAGATAAAGCTTTGCCTTGATAAGTCTAAGGGAGTCACTCAACGACTCGTAATTTCTCGCAGCGTCAAATATATTCATAGCTTTTATGATATAAAGGTAGCTCAAAGGGTCAAATTTTTTTGAAAAATTGTATCCATTGTACTCCATGTATCTCTCTACTTGGAATCTGCCGAAAAGTTCATATAAACCGTCGGTATCTACGTAATTTCTATCAAATTTTTTGCGCATAGAGTACGGGGATAAAAAGCTGATGTGCCCGGCCATTCTACCCAAAGCTAATCCCAAAAGCCCTTCATCCGTAAAATCATCCGCTTCATACTGTCCGTTTTTGAATCGCGGGTCGTTTACTATTCCTTCCATAGCAATTTTATTAAACGATATAGCCCAAGGCGAAGTGGCATAAGTGCCGGATAATAAAATAACTCTTTTGGTGAATTCCGAATATTCGATAGAACAACAAAGAGCTTGCATAGCTCCCAAAGAACCGCCTACTATCGCGAATGCCTCTTTTATGCCAAGCTTTTTAAAAAGATTTTGCTGCGCTCTTACTATATCACTTATTGTGATAACTGGAAATTTTAAGCGGTATGATTTGCCGCTTGAAGATTCTACGGACATAGGACCGGTCGAACCGTTGCAGCCGCCCAAGATATTTGCGCAAATCACAAAATATTTTGTAGTATCTATCGTCTTATTGTCGCCTATAATGAAATCCCACCAGCCTGATTTGTTATCATTTTCATATCGTCCTGCTGCATGTTGCGAACCGGTTAAAGTGTGAAAAACAACTATTGCGTTTGTGCATTTTTTATTTAATTTGCCATAAGTTTCGTATGCAATATCATAAGATTCTAAGATTCGTCCGCTTTCAAGATAAAGCGGCGAACTAAAATGCTCAACACCTTGATTTATAATCACTTACAGCCTTTGTATTTTTTAAATTATACCTAAAAATATTTTTTCTACATGTAACTATATGCTCGTCATTAAAACAAGTTACAAAACTTATTTTTAAAATTTTTTGATAAAATTCGCACACTTTCCTAATTTTCTGATGAGTATCTTTTTGCCGATTTCAACGCCTGGTTGATTATACGAATCAACCCCCAACATTATGCCGCAAGTTGAGGTTAAAAGTTGATAATAATATATTAAATACCCCGTATGATACGCATCAAGTTTGTCAAGCGTTATCTCATCCGTCATAACACCGCTGTCAATCACGCTTTTCATAGTTGCAAGAGCTTGTTCGCTCAACAATTTTGCCGCACTTATGCTTGATTTCAAATCGGCTTTTTCTATATGTTTTAACGAAAAACTTGGTATCGACATATCGCCTTTCATCTCTTTGACGCGAATAAACGTTACGCTTTTGTCTTTTGGTCCGTCTATTATCAACTGCAAAAATGAGTGTTGATCCACAGCGCCTATAAGCCCTACGGGAGTAAGACCGACATTTTTACTTCCTTTTTTCTTGCCTAAAGACTCTGCCCAAAGTTGTATATACCACTCGTTGAAAGATTTGAAGACATTTGAGTATGAAAATAGCACATTTATTTTCTCTTGCGCATTCACATAAGCGTAAGCTTTTTGTACAATCGTCATATCTCCTTTTTCAAAAAAGTCTCTCTCGCACTCAGCAGCTCCTTCCAAAAGAGATTCGGCATTAAATCCGCAAAGCGTAAGCGGCACGAGTCCGGCAGCGCTTAAAACCGAAAATCGTCCTCCGACATTTTGCGAAATAAAGAAAGTTTTTAATCCATATTCGGCAGCAAACTTATGAAGAGCGGAATCTTCGTCGGTAATTACTGCGAAATGGTTACTAAACTCTTCGTCCTGCGGATATACTTTAAATCTCTCCATAATGATTTTTGCTATGGAGATGGTATCAAGAGTAGTACCCGATTTTGATACCAGCAAAAAGAGCGCTTTTGAAAATTTTAATTTGGAAAGTGTGATATTTATAGTAATCGGATCTATATTTTCCAGAAAAAAGAGATTTGGTGTGCCGAATTTTTTATCACATGTGAGCATTGTAGATACGGCTTTAGCGCCCAATGATGAACCGCCTACACCGATAACAACAACGCTTTCTATATTTTCAAGAGAATTTTGCCAATTTTTCACGCTTTCTATAACTTTAAATCCATTATTTGGCAAGTGATAGTATCCGATATTGCGCGAATGATATTCGATATCTACTCTATCTTTAAATTTTTTTAGCAAATCGTAATTGGCAAGTTGAAAATGAAAAGTATTTATGAGCACACAGATTCCTTAAAATATTTATAAATTCCATTATTTTATATGAAATTTACTTTTCTTGCAAGTTATTTTAAGCGGTTTTTGTTAAAATTTTCATATGCAAACCGTAAAATCTATTCATTTTTGCAGATATGAGGTGAAAAAGTCGATATTTATATCTTATGTCACGCCGATAAATGAATTTGAAACCTTTCGCGCAAAGTTAAAAATAGAGCATCCGAAAGCTACACATATAGTGTGGGTATATAGATATATCAACGAATTTGACCAAATAGTAGAAAACGGCAGCGATGACGGCGAACCTAAAGGCACTTCCGCACAACCTACGTTAAATGTTTTAAGAGGCCTTAGCGGTGTAAATCTATCCGTTTTGACGATAAGATATTTTGGCGGTATTAAACTTGGTACGGGCGGATTGGTAAGAGCTTATGGCACAGCAGCAAAGATGGTTTTAGAAAAAGCGGATTTTATACCATATGAAAAGAGAGAGAATTTTTGCTTTACATGTAAATACCATTTTGTGCAAAGAGCAGAGTATTTTTTGAATAAAATAGGCGTTGATTTTAAAAATAGAGATTTTGAAACTGATGAAGTCATATGGAGACTTAAAGTAAATATAAATCAAAAAGAGGAGATTGCACGATTTTTATCAGAAAATTTTGTCTAAAATGCACTGGAATTTATGAATGAAAACATTGAATTAAAGCAAGTGCTGTAAAATCGGATTGGAACTGATAGAAATATATAAAGTCTTTGGATAAAAATAACTTTTAAAAAAATGGGCGAATTTACGCGAACCTGTATCATAGTAAAAAATTAGCAAAAATACCTATTATAATTAAAGTAATCATAAAAAAATGGACATGAAGTGCAATTTTTTATAGTTTTGATATTCGCAGAACTACAATTTATTTAACCTCAAAAGCAATAAGAAATGAAAAAAGCCCTTCATACAAAATTCAAATGTAAACAGTTCAAGCAGTTGTATAACAATAGGAAACAAAATAATTACATCTAAAATCGCTTTTGATGACAATACTAAAATACATATAATAAAAATATTATTTATTGAATTGTTATCAAGTTTTTAAAAAATTATATAAGTATTGACATAAAAATGAAAGAAATTAATTTAATAATTTTATTGCTTGCTTATTAATCAATGATGGATATTAAAATATTTTTGAAAAGAAAATATATATAAATATAATACAGCACCACATTACTTATGAGTTATAAAAATTCATTATAAAAGATGAGGCTCAAAAAGTTTTTTGGTAAAAATTGAGAAAAACTAACAACTATTTGGGCAATTTTAAAAAACCCAAACCGATATAATAATGAAAATACTGCATTATCAAATTTTTTGAATAGGTAATTCTATATGCAACAAAAGTATATTCTTAGAACTTAAATAAAATTTGATTTATAAAATCTTTATCAAAAACAAAAGCGGGTTTTTCATCGGCATACATCTCAACAGCAATGACTACACCAATATCTAAATTGTGACTATTGGTATAATTATTGATTTTTTCAGTTATTGGGTTAAATTTTTCAACAAATTGCGCTGTAAGTTCCTCTACATAGTAAGTTCTTTTTTTCAAAAACATAACTCCATAAAGTACAATCTTGTTTTATTTTATATGTTGGCGATAAGCTTGTTCGGCTTTAGCGGTATACTCGCTATCGCTTCCCAAACTAAATCCTCCTCCTACGCTATATCCTTTCGAATTACTTGAGTAACTGTCTCTAACAGACTCTAAGTTAAGATCATTT
>JAIRXG010000004.1 GCA_031268335.1 Campylobacteraceae bacterium | reverse complement strand
CCTCCTACTACGGCAAAATTTGCAAAATCACTGTTTTTGAAAATCTTCTTTAATTGCCACATTATGTGTGATATGGCTGTTTTTTGGAAAGAGGCGCATATGTTTTCTTTGTCGTTTTGCGTATTAAGAATATTTTATATGTAATGATAGCTTTAGGCTAAATTTGCAAAAAACTTGTGAGTATTTTACTGCCATTTGGCGTCAATATGGATTCTGGGTGAAATTGTACGCCGTATGTTTCATATTTTTGATGTTTTACAGCCATTATTTCGCCGTCTTTTGTCTGCCCTATAACTTTTAAAGCAGGAGGTATTTTTGAACTGTCCGCGGCAAGCGAATGGTATCTTGCTACTAATATCTCGTTTGGAAGCGATTTGAAAAGTTTGCTGCTAATGTCTATATTTACAAGAGATTGTTTGCCATGCATTAGGCTTTTTGCATAGATTACCGGTGCGCCAAAAGCTTCGCAAATAGCTTGATGACCAAGACACACGCCTAAGATTGAAATTTTCGGCGCAAAGTATTTGACTGCTTCCATGCAAATTCCTGCGTTTTCAGGTCGTCCGGGTCCTGGAGATAAAATAATAGTTCTTGGGTTTAGGCTTTCTATCTCTTTTATGCTAAGCTCATCGTTTCGTATAACTTTTATGTTGGGATCTATTTCACCGATTAGTTGATATAAGTTATATGAAAAGCTATCGTAATTGTCTATAAGTAAAATCATTTAGCTGCCTTTGCGGCTTCTTGTAACGCATTAAAAACCGCTTTTGCTTTGTTGTTGCACTCTTCGTACTCATTTTCCGCTATGCTGTCCGCAACTATTCCTGCGCCCGAACGCACATATACTTTATCATCTTTTTTAAATGCTATTCTTATGGCTATACATGTATCCATATCGCCCGAAAAACTCAAATACCCTATCGCGCCGCCGTAAATACCGCGTCTATTTCCTTCAAGCTCATGTATTATTTCACATGCGCGAATTTTAGGAGCGCCTGAAAGAGTGCCTGCCGGCAATACCGAACTGATAGCGTCAATCGCATTTTTATCGTCTGAAATCTCGCTCGATATGGTTGAACCTATATGCATAATGTGAGAAAATCGCAAGATAGATAGATATTTTTCAACTTTTACAGAGCCAAATTTGCTGATTTTACCAAGGTCGTTGCGTCCCAAATCTACAAGCATATTGTGTTCGGCAAGCTCTTTTTGATCTGACAACAGTTCAATTTCAAGCTCTTTGTCTTCCTTTTCATCTACCCCTCTGCGTCTTGTGCCTGCGAGTGGAAATGTAAACAGTTTTTTGCCTTCAAGTTTTACAAGCGTTTCAGGAGATGCTCCGGCTATCTCTACTTTGTCGCTGCTAAAATAAAACATATAAGGCGATGGATTTGACTCTCTTAATATTCTATAAGCGTCAAAAATGCTGCCCTCTGATTTGGCTTCAAAGCGATTTGATAAAACCACTTGAAATATATCGCCTTCTTTTATATAGTGTTTTGCTTTTTCAACCATTTTGCAATATTTTTCTTTATCAAAAAGCGCGTTAAAATCGGATAATAGTTTGAACGGTTGCATATGAGCTTTTTTACCGTTTGTTATGAGATTTTCCATTAAGATAAGTTCGTTTAAAGCCTTATTGTAATTTTCTTCAAAACCGTCCGTTTTTATATTTATTATTAAAAAAATCAATTTTTTGTAATTGTCAAAAGCGATAATTTTATCAAAAAGCATCAAATCCATATCTTTAAATTGCGCTTCATCTTCTGCTTCCAATTTTAAGATTTTTTCATCGTATTTGATGTAATCATATGAAAAATATCCTACAAGTCCTCCGGTAAATGGCGGTAAAACGTCAAGCTTCAAACTTGCATTATCGGTTAGAATCTTTTGTATGTATTTATTTGGATTATCTGTTGTTATCTCTATATTGGCGCCGTTTTTTATCGTAAGAAGTCCGTCTTTGCAAGATATTTCAAGCTTTGGGTCATAACCTAAAAATGTATATCGTCCGGTAGCTTTCGCATCCTCAAGACTTTCTAAAATGAAGCATTGACGAGAGACATTTTTTAGTATTTTGAATATTTCTATAGGATTTTGTCTGTTTTGCGGCAAAATTTTGTAAACAGGCAGGGATTTGTACTTTGAAGCTATGGATTTTAACTTGTCGTACGGCACTTTACGGCGCTCCTTTTTTGTTTTGCGTCATTATATAGTTTCGTATTTTATTTGTCAATTATACTGTTGAGTAAAAAAAGAGCAAAAAATGTTAAAATAGATAAAACATAAAAAAGGCGAAATCATAAAAGATTTTATCTCATTTTACAAAACTCGTACAAATCTTGATATGGCAAAAACGATAGAGTATTTTGCGGTTTTTGATGGATTTAAAGATGAGTTTTTGCCAAAAAAAGATGTTTTTGAAACTATTCACAAATATATTTTATTGCGTTTTGAGAAATTGGAGCAGCATTTTTCTTTTACACATCACAAAAAAGAGTTAGAGAGTATGCTCACATGTCTTTGCCGCGGAGATAGAAAAATGCACTCTATCTATAAAAAATGCGGTATTTCGCGAAAATTGGGCTCGGAGCTTTATAAAAAGCTTTTTGAAATGGAAATCATTAAAAAAGAATTTAGCCGTGAAGAGCCTATCAAAAAAGAACGCAGACAAAAGTTAAAAAAAGCGCTAAGAGGTTACAAAATAGAGAATAAAATACTTTTCAAAAATGAGTTTTATAGATTTTGGTTTGCTTTTATTGCGCCGAACATTGAGCTTTTGCGTTGTGCAGAGTATGACAAAACACTTAGTATTATAAAAAGCGGATTTGAAAAATTTGTCAGTTTTACTTATGAAGTTTTATGCAAAAAATTTCTTATGGAAAAGTTCAATGAAGAGTTTAAAAGTTTTGATAGTTATTGGTCTAAAAACGTGGAGATAGATATCTTGTTGATAGGAAAGCAGGGAAGAAATATAGCGGTTGAAGTCAAGTGGAAAAACCATCTTGTGTGCAAAAATATCCTTGCATCTTTACAGAAAAAATGTGCCAAAGAGGGATTTGGGATTGATGTATTTGTGCTATTTTCAAAAAGCGGATTTAGCAAAGGGCTACTTAAAATGCAAAATGACAAGTTGCTTTTGATGGATTTAAAAGAGTTTGAAATAATCTGCAAACAAAATGTATAATTTTACGCTACATGTATAAAAGATATTTTTCAAAAAAATAGAAATTAATCTCGCAATAAAACGAATAGATATTTTACGTTTACATGTAACGTATTTTTTAAAAATGCCTTATCTTTGCAATCGCACGCCTTCCATTTTTTGAAGTTCGTTTACAAAGCTATCGTTTACTCCAAAACTCAACGGTATCTCTTTTAGTTTTTGCTCTTTGTATATTATGGTAAGTTTGGCTTTTTGAGAACCTTTGTATACATGTAAAAGTTCTGAAATCTTGTCTAAGATAACGGTATCATTTGAAAGTTCTACTATTATTTCCAAAGTATTTGCTTTACCATTGTCACCGTACAAACTTGTGAAAATTTGCCCCGTTTGAGCAAACGCTGCTGTTGGCTCTTCATCGGTTGCGCCAAATGTTTGTATATCGTTATTGGCAAAATTGTCGTTGTTTGCATTTTCTTTTATGGCAATTTCACTCTGTTTTGCATCATTGTCAATTTTTATTATCTCTATTTTTTGTTTTTTGGCTTCTTGCAAATTCATTACTTTAAGCACTCTAAAAGAGGTGCCGCTGCTATCTTTGCTTATTTCGGCATAAACGGCTAAAAGTTCATCTGTCCCAAGAGCTTCTAATTTTTCCATGGTTTTTTCAAAAATTGTAAATTCCAAGTTGCCGTGCAAATCCAAAAGGGTTAATATACTAAATTTATTACCTTTTTTGCTTAT
The DNA here is from genome assembly GCA_031268335.1 of Campylobacteraceae bacterium. Lineage (GTDB taxonomy): Bacteria > Campylobacterota > Campylobacteria > Campylobacterales > Campylobacteraceae > JAIRKW01. The sequence continues at coordinate 38,131 of JAIRXG010000004.1, read as the reverse complement.
TTTAGTTTTTATCTCTTCCACTTTGCCGATAAATGTGGTTTTTGAACCGCTTGCGATTTCATCCAATTCGCTTGAAAGGGTGTATTTTATCTTTTTTAACTGCTCTTTAAATTCGTCAAGCGGATGACCGGAGATATAAAAACCTATAGTCTCTTTTTCCAAATTCAAAATAGTTTTTAACTCGTACTCATCTTGTTTTTCTATATTGATATTTACGCTAAGCACATCTTCACTGGTTCCAAATAGAGAATTTTCGGCGCGTTTTTTTTGCAAAGAGCCGTCCTGACTTGCTTTTATAATGATAGTTATTTGTTCTAAAAGCGCGCGCCTTGAATAACCAAAACAATCGAGTGCGCCTGATTTTATAAGGCTTTCAATAACTTTTTTATTGACTTTTTGCGTGTCTGTGCGAGAGATGAAGTCGCTCAAATCCTTGAAAGCTGTTTTTTCTCTCTCTTCAAGCATCACTTTTACTGCTGCAGCGCCGACTCCTTTTATTGCTCCGAGTCCGAACATTATGCCATTTTCATCTTTATCGGTTTTGATGGGGGCAAACTCAACCATACTTTTTTTCATATTCGGAGGTAAAAGTTTGATGCGAAGCCTGTCGAGTTCTTCTATGTATTGAACAATTTTATCGGTATTGTTTTGCTCGCTTGTAAGAAGAGCTGCCATAAATTCCTGACTATAGTGGGCTTTTAGCCACGCTGTTTGAAAAGTTATCATAGCATAGGCCGCCGAGTGCGATTTATTAAAACCGTATCCGGCAAATTTTACGATTAAATCAAAAAGTTCTTCGGATTTTTTTCTATCATACCCATTTTTTACCGCGCCATCGGCAAATTCGCTTTTTAGTCTGTCCATCTCCTCTTTTATCTTTTTTCCCATAGCGCGCCTGACCAAATCTGCGCCTCCAAGTGAAAACCCTCCTATAGTCTGAACTATTTGCATAACTTGTTCTTGATAGACAATAACGCCGTAAGTGGGTTTTAGTATCGGCTCTAAAGCGTCAAATACATAAGTTATTTTGGCGCGCCCATGTTTTCTTTCTATAAAATCATCCAACATGCCGGACTCCATGGGACCCGGACGATATAGAGCCAAAACGGCTATTATATCTTCGAAAGTGGTCGGCTGAAGTCTTGCATTTAACTGCTGCATACCGTCGGACTCTATTTGGAATAATCCTACGGTGTGACCGCTCCTTATTAGCTTATAAACCTCTTTGTCATCCATAGCTATCTGCGACCACTCTATAATTTTATTGTGTCTTATTTTTACAAGTTTTATAGCTTCGTCTATAACAGTTAAAGTTTTTAAACCCAGAAAATCAAACTTTATCAAATCTACATCTTCTAAAAACTTTAAAGAGTATTGAGTTACTATGTTGCTTTCGCCGGATGGTTTATAAAGAGGAGTTTTCCCCCAAAGTTCTTCATTGCTTATCACAACGCCCGCCGCGTGCATACCGGCATTTCTATTTAGGCCCTCAAGAGCAAGCGCAAATTTCCATACTCTTTTGGCTTTTTCATTTGTTGCTATCAGCTCCCTTAATTTAGGTTCTTTTTGAAAAGCTCCGGGTTTATAGTCGGGCTCTCCCTCTTTTCCTTTGCCATTTAGCGTTATTTCAAGTTCATTTGGTATGAGTTTTGCCATAGCGTCCGCTTCTGCGTACGGCATACCAAGTACTCTTGCCGTATCTCTTATAACTCCTCTTGCCAATAATTTACCGAAAGTTATAACTTGCGCGACATTATATCTGCCGTATTTTTGCACTACATAGTCAAATATCTCCTCGCGTCTTTTTTGACAAAAGTCTATATCAATATCGGGCATACTTATACGCGAAGGATTTAAAAAACGCTCAAAGAGCAAATTATAAGGCATGGGATCAATATCGGTAATTTTGAGCGAATACACGACCAAACTTCCGGCTGCCGAACCGCGTCCGGGACCTACTGGAACGCCTCTTGATTTTGCTTCGCGGATAAAATCCCAAACTATTAACATGTAGCCCGGAAATCTCATATCTTTTATTATTTCTATCTCGCTTTCAAGTCTTGCGCGATATTCTTCGTGCTTTTCTTTGGCTATATGTACGAGTCTTTCTTCAAGTCCTATTTTGCATACATGTTCAAATAATATTTTGTCATTTTCGAGTGAGTTTTTCTCATTTGGGAAAGGCAAGTTTAAGTCATACTCTTTCGAATATTCCAAAGTAAAGAGAAAGTTCGGTGGTGTCGGGTTTCCGAGTTTTAGCGTCAAATTGCATTTATTTACAATCTCTTGAGTATTTTTTATCGCTTCGGGAATATCCAAAAAAAGCTCAGTCATCTCATCGGGCGTTTTGATATAAAATTCATGTACGGAGTGGCGAAGTCTCTTTGGGTCGTCAAAGTTTTTATTCATAGCAATGCACATAAAAGCTTCGTGTGCTTCAGCGTACTCTTTATAAGGGTAGTGTGTGTCGTTCGTTGCTATGATTTTTATGCTGGTCTCTTTTGATAAACGTATAATTTGCTCATCAATAAAAAGCTGGTCGTTTATGCCATGACGCATCAGTTCCAAATAAAAATCTTCCCCAAAAATATCTCTATATTCGATAGCTATCTCTTTTGCTCTTTCATAACCTTTTGCGCCGAATTGCACATTTCTCTCATTTTTCGTATTTAGATGCCAGCTCACTTCGCCTTGAAGACAAGCAGAGGAGCAGATAAGCCCTTCGCTGTGTTCTCTTAAAATGCGTTTATTGATACGCGGGTAGTAGTAAAATCCCTCTATATAGCTCATAGAACTTAAATACATTAAATTTTTATAGCCGATTTCATTTTTAGCAAACAAACAGACGTGAAAACGCTGCTTTATACTTTTATCGCCTAACTCATCGCCATTGTGGATATAAGCTTCTATTCCTATAATAGGCTTAATACCCTCTTTCGTCATAGTTTTATAAAAATCAATCGCGCCGAACATATTTCCATGGTCTGTTATGGCGCATGATTTGATACCCTCTTTTTTAAGTCTTTTGGCAAGTTCTTTAATTTTATTTGCGCCGTCGAGCAATGAATATTCGGTATGTAAGTGTAAATGCGTATAATCGCCCATAAGTTAAACTCTTTATTTTTATTGAAGTTTATTATAGCTATTTAGTGCTTAATAGTATGTTTTGTACGCCAAGAAACAGTTTTGATATAAAGTAAAATTTATGCAAAATATTTTTATTTAAAAGTACAATTTATCAATAATGCGCATAAAGATTTTTAACAAAAAAACTACATGTAGAATATTGTTATTAAGAATTTTATTTGCTTTGAAAATTTTTTTCAATTTTATAAAAAAATAAGAAAAAAATATTGAAAAACCGTCAATATATATTGACAAATATTAAATATTGGCATAAAATGACACTTATAATTTTCTTATAAGGAGTTCCTATGGCAAAACATACATGCGGATGTGATGAAAATGCGGAACAAAGTGTGGGTTCAAAGGTAATTCAACATATATTATGTGTCAAATCAAATCAAAGTTTGGTTATTGGAATTGCCGAGAGATTGTTGCCGAAATTATTTTGGCTTAGTATAATAGCAAGCATTGTGCTAGCTTTTAGAGTATCTAGTTTTATTGCGGCTGTTACAAACAATGCTTTTTATATAATAGTATCTTTCATTGTTTTTTTAATAGCTTTTTTACTTGTTGCTATCATGAGTTTTTATATGATTTATCTTTTAAAAGCTTTGAAAGATGGCGTTGTGTGTAAAGACGGTGAAAGTTGTGGGTGCAAAGATAATGAAGCAACAGAGAGTTTTAATTCGTCGGTATCTTTTGGCGAAGCGCCTATAAAAATCAAGAAAAAACCTGGACCAAAAAAAGGAAGTAAAAGAGGCAAAAGGCCAAGAGCTGCAGCGGTAGTTACCGAGTAACAAAATATCCGCGCACACTTTTGCGCGGATATTTATTTATAAATACAATTTATTTTTCAAAATTCTTGCCAAAAAATTTATAAAAAATGCAAAGATGCACTTAATAATATTGCATTTATTGTGATTCTATACTATTTATTTTTTAGATAAATAATATAGAATAGCTTTTAGATGTAATGCGCAGTAAATTCGGTGCGTTCTTGACGTAATTTGTCAATTTAAAATCAAAATAATTATAAGTTTAAATAATTTCATAAAAAATACTTTAATATTGCAGATTAAATCTATAATTTATTTTAACGGTAATGCTTTTGCTAAAATTAATTTATGGCGAATTTTTTAAAATCTATATATCGGCAAAAATACTATTTTTTAAATAGATTTTTATTTTCGGGATTATTAAGCAATGCTTCAAAGGATTTTTTTAATTTATCCTCTTTTGATACTTCTTCCGCGGTGTGTTCTGTTATATCAAGAGATATATTTAAAAAAATTGGCACATTTTCAACTATAATTTTTACAATCGCTCCCAATGGAACAGTTACGAGCGAAGCAAAATCATCTTCGCCAAATCCCGCCTCAAATACGAGATGATTATTTATCAATTTTGCGCTTGAAAAAGTGTAATTTTCAATGGCAAAAAGAGTAAATTGTTGAAGATTTTGCGTTACGGAAGATGGTAGGCTTGGTTCAAAATTTATACGCGAAATATTTGTTAAAATCGTAAAAGGCATATCGTTTTTTAAAAGCAATGAAAGCACTTCTTTTAGAGTTTGATGAATTGTGCGCACAAACTCTTCGCTTTTCAAAAATTCATATGATTTCATCAAATCTCCTTAAATTCTTCTACAAGTTTTTTTATCTCTTTTATACCTATTTGCCAAAATTTTTCATCTTCTATGTCAAATCCGAAAATAGCTACCAAATCTTTCGGACTTTTGCTTCCGCCGGCTGATAAAGATTCTAAATATTTTTGTTTAAAATCGGCCATCTCGTTGTTTTTATAAAGACCAAATAACGCTAAGACTAAAAGTTGTCCATAAGCATATGCATAGCAATAAAACGGCGTATGAATAAAATGCGGAATATAGCTCCACCAAATTTTATAATCATCCGTAAGCTTTACGCTTTTGCCAAACATTTTACTACTCTCTTGCATCCATGTTTTATTAAACTCTTCCAATGAAAGCTCGTCATTTTTTGCATGTACGGCGCGCTCAAATGTAGTAAAATTTACTTGTCTATATAAGGTGGCAAAAATATCTTCAAGTTTTGATGACAACATCGCTCTTTTTGTTTTTTTATCCGCATTTTTTTTCATTTCGTCAAAAACGAGCATTTCGGCAAATACAGATGCTGTTTCTGAAGTTGTAAGCGGCGTATCGCTCAATAAATGCCCGACATTTCTTGAAAGATATTGATGTATAGTGTGACCCAATTCATGCGCTAAAGTAAAAAGGTCTCGCCTTTGGTTTGTGTGATTTAAGAGCACATAAGGATGTGTGTCAACGGTAGCCGAATGCGAAAATGCTCCGCTTCGTTTAAAAGATTTGGGGTATACATCTATCCACCCTTCTTCAAAAGCTTGTTTTGCTATTTTGGCAAATATTGGTGAAAATGCCTCAAATGCGCCCAAAACAATCTCTTGAGACTTTTCATATTCAAATATCTCCTCTTTATCTTCCAAAGGAGCATATCTATCATAATCGTAAAGTTTGTCAAATCCTAATATTTCACGTTTTTTATCGTAATATTCTTGCACTAAATTAAAGCTATTTTCTGCAGTGTGAATTAATGCGTCAACGCTTTTTTGAGAAATTTTATTGTCTTTATGGCGCTGTTCTTCAGCACTTTTGTAGTTTCTTATTTCGCACTCTGTTTTTAAGTCGCGTTTTATCATGTTAAAAATAAAACTTAAAAGTTTTTGGTGTTTTTTGAGCTCTTTTGTAAATGCTCTAGTGGCGTTTTTACGTGTATTTCTATCTTGAGCGTGAAGCAAACTCAATATCTCTTCTTCGGATAATTTTTTATTTTCATATGTAAATTTCAAATCGCTGAAATACTCATCAAAAAGACGAGAAAAAGCATCTGCTCCGGTTTGCTCTTTTTTCAGAAGAACGCTTTCGGTATTTAAGCTTAATTGATGAGGTTTTTCTTTTATAAGTTCTTTTAAAAAATAACCGTATTTGCCGCTTGAGGCAATAAATAATTTTTGGATTTCCGAATTTAGTTTATTGAATTCCAACTCAAAAAATATTAGATATTCGCTGCAATTTGTATGAATATTTTGACATTTGGCATAAAATGCGCCGTTATTGGAATTTTGCGCAAATTTTAAAGAAGCGTAAGACATTATGCGTCCTAGCATTTGCAAAATAATTTCATATTCGCTTAAACACTCGTTAAATTCTAATACGGTTAAATTTTTGAGGTTATTTTTATAGATTTTACTAAAACTTAAAGCTTTAATCTTTACATGTTCTATAAAATTTTCAAGTTCGTGTTCATCTTTGTACAGCGCGCTTAAATCCCATTCTGTTTTATTCAATTTTCATCCTTGATAAGTTTTTCCAATACAGCCATTCTTATAACAACGCCATTTTTGACTTGCTCAAGAACTTTACATCTTTTATCTCTCATGATTTCATCGTCTATATCCACATTTCTATGTACCGGACCTGGGTGAAGTACGATGACATTGTGATTGTCTAAAAGCTCTTTCGTGATGCAAAAGCCATTCGCATAATCTTTCAAAGACGCGTATATTTGATTTGTATGGCGTTCGGTTTGTGTTCTAAGGCTCATGATGGCATCAACTTTGTCTACGATATCTTGAATGCGGTCGCATTTTGGCATATCTATCTGCGGCATAAAATGAGGAGGCGCTACTAAAATGATGTTCATACCAAAGCGATTTAGAAGTTCAATGTTGCTGTTTGCTACGCGAGAGTTTTTGATATCTCCCACGATGGCTATAGTTTTTCCTTCGATTTTGCCAAGATTTTTTTTCAATGTAAACAAGTCTAAAAGAGCTTGCGTTGGGTGAGCGTGGCTGCCGTCCCCGCCGTTTATTATAGGGCAATGGACATATCGCGAGAGGATATTTGGCACCCCGGCATTTTTATGGCGCACGACTATAGCGTTTGGTCCCATTGCGTCCAAATTTGCCGCTGTGTCAAAAAGTGTTTCGCCTTTGCTTGAGGAGCTTCTTGAAACGTCAAGACTGATAACTTCGGCTCCTAAATTTTTTGCTGCAATCTCAAAACTACTTCTTGTTCTTGTGGAATTTTCAAAAAATATTGTAATAATTTTTTTATTTTCTAAAATGCTACAAGTGGGATTTTTTAAAAAAAATTCTGCTCTTTCAAGCAACGCTTCTATCTCTTTAGTAGAGAAACTTGTCGTATCTATAAGATGGCGCATTTGTCTCTCCTTGGAAACAATTTTTGTGGGATTTTATCATACAAGGGCTGTTATTTTTTTTACGCGAGAGCGTTTTTGGATATAATTTTAACTAAAATCAAAAAGAGATGACAATGAGAAGAGCTGAGTTTGAGATAAAAGATGAAAATGAGTTTAAAAAATTGCTCAAAGCGGCAAACTATGGGACGTTATGTTTAAATGACAAACCTTTTGCTTATGCTGTGCCTGTGAATTTTATTTATCATAAAAAAGCTATCTATTTTCATGGAGCCGCGTTTGGACGAAAACATGAACTCTCTTTGAAAAACCAAAACGGCTCTTTTAGCGCTGTCAGAGAATATTCGTTTATTCCATCCCATTTTAGCGGCGATTTGGCGTGTTCGGCAAGTCAGTATTTTATGTCAGTTTTTGTGGAAGGCGAACTTTTATTTGTGAAAGAGGATGTTAAAAAGGCTGAGATTTTGGACGCGTTGATGAGTAAATATCAAGACGAGGGAGAGTATCTGAGTATCTCGCAAAATTTAGAAAAGTATCTTGGAATGTTAAACAAAACTGCCGTATATGAACTTAAAATCATATCATGGAGCTTAAAGGCAAAAATGGGGCAAAATATGAAACGAGAGCAGTTTGAAAATATGATAGACAAATTGCAAAAAAGAGGTTTAAACGAAGATATTTTGACGATAGAAACTATGAAAGATTTATGCTAAGCAAGCAATTCGTTTGATTTAAATGAAATTTGCAAATTAAGTCCTTGCAAACCCCCTACATGTATAAGGTTTTAGTCTGGAAAGTTTTTCAAATATCGACAAAAGTTAATATAAACCAAAATCAAAAATGATAATACCACCATTGGCATATTTGATGGGAGATATGGTAAATACCTTCGCTCTTACAAACAAAGCTGCTATAAAAATGAGAGAGAGCGTTAAATCTTTTGTGCAAATCCGATATAAAAGTGTCATACCCAACGCATGATATATTTTTATCAAAATATCAATTATGCCGACACGGTATATATTGATTACTCTAATACAAAATCAATCAAAAATTTATTGAGACAATACCTTTGTAAGAGAAGATACTCATACGACATTTGAATATACAATAACCAAATACGATTAATCAACACGATAGAGTGAAAGCCCCGTCTTACTAATTAAATCCCAATTTATGATTTTATCAAAATTACTTTTTTGTATCGTAAAATATTTTTCTAACATTTTTTTTGATACAATCTTATTTTATTACAAATAAAGATAGGATTGATGGAGAAAATTTTAAGCGCGTTAAACGAGTCGCAACTTGAAGCTGTCAAAACGATAGACGACCCGATTTTGATATTGGCAGGAGCCGGAAGCGGAAAAACAAGAACGATAACGTCGCGTTTAGCGTATTTGATAGGAGAGGTAGGTATAGACCCAGCCAACACTCTTACGCTTACGTTTACAAATAAAGCGGCTACCGAAATGAGAGACAGAGCATTAAATCTTTTGCGTGAAGCCAATATAAAAGTATTGTATCCGCCGCTTCTGTGTACTTTTCATAAATTCGGACTTTTGTTTTTAAAATTTCATATTTCAAAACTCGGACGCAGAAATAATTTTATAGTAATAGATAACGACGATAAAAAACGCATATTAAAAAGTTTTGAGATAAATCTTTCTACATCGCTCGTGTCAAATGAGATTTCAAAATGCAAAAATTCGTTTATTTTACCATCACTCGCAATAGCTCAAGCCGACCAGAAAGACTATAAAACCATAGCCTTACTATATGAACGATATGAAGAGTATTTAAAGCAAAACAATCTCGTAGACTTTGACGATTTGCTGACGCTAACATATAAAATACTTGATGAAAATAGTGATTTGTGTGAAGAAATAAGCAAAAGATATCAATATATCATGGTTGACGAGTATCAAGATACGAATGATTTGCAATACAAGCTTTTGAAAAAGATGTGTCTTTCTCATTCAAATATTTGTGTAGTCGGTGATGATGACCAAAGTATTTACGGTTGGCGCGGGGCAAACATCAAAAATATCCTTGAATTTTCTCAAATATTTGACAATACGCAAGTAATTAAGTTGGAATACAATTATCGTTCTACAGATGAGATTTTACATGCGGCAAATGAACTTATAGAACACAATCGTTCGCGCCTCGGTAAAGTGCTGAAAAGCACTATAGGCAAGGGTAAAGCCGTGCAATTTATGGAATCACCAGACGAAAATCAAGAAGCTTCAGCTATCGCGACGCGCGTGAAAAAACTCATAGAAAATGGCGCAAATCCAAGAAGCATAGCTGTGCTTTACCGCATAAACGCTCTTAGCCGCTCTTTAGAAGAGGGACTAAATAGGATGAACATACCTTTTAAGATGGTGGGCGGCGTGAAATTTTATGAAAGAACGGAGATAAAAGATTTTATAAGTTACCTTAGAATCGTTACAAATCCGCATGACGATTTTTCGCTAAAACGTATCATAAACCGTCCAAAAAGAGGACTTGGTAAAACAAGCATTGATAAAATAGAGCAACTCTCGCATGAGGGCAAACTCTCTATTTACGGCTTTATGCAATCAAACAGAAGTTCGCTGGAAGATATAGTGTCAAAAAAAGCGTATTTACAGCTTGTTGAGTTTTTAGATAACATTGAAGCGCTTGGAAATATAGCGGGCAATTCCACTTATGATTTGATTGATGAGATGGAGCGCGCTTTTGGCTTGAAAGCATATTACAAAGGACTTCCCGATGCGTACGACAGAGTTTCAAACATAGAGGAATTTTTCGGACTTTTTAGAGATTACATCAAACAAAATCCGGATAGCTCAATAGATATGTTTTTAAATGAGATATCTTTACAAAGCGATCAAGACCAGATAGACGCAGAGAGTATAAATATAATGAGCGTACATGCAAGCAAGGGACTTGAGTTTGATTATCTGTTTGTTATAGGATTAGAAGAGGGCTTTTTCCCATTGCTTGGCGATACTACAGATATAGAAGAGGAGAGACGTTTAGGATACGTCGCGATAACAAGAGCTAAAAAAGAGCTTACGCTAAGTTATTCGGCAAGTAGATTTTACAAAGGCAAAAGAGCTGATTTGGCAAAAAGCAGATTTTTAAATGAAGCGGGAATTTGCGAAGGAAGTCTTATACTTCAAAAAAGTTCGGAATTTAAAAAAGGCGATTTGATAAAGCATAAAATTTTTGGTATGGGTAGAGTAGTAGAAGTTACGAAAGCAAAGAAAGAGTGCAAACTGCGTATTAATTTTGGCGGTAGTAAGCGCGATATTTTAGCCTCTTTTGTGGAGAAGATTTGAATACTAACCGTCTTTTTTGCGCATATAAACCAAGCGGCGTATCATGTAATAAATTTTTATATGATATCAAGAAAAAATACAATGTAAAAAAGGTCGGATATTCCGGCACTCTTGATGTGTTTGCAAGCGGAAATCTTATAATAGCTTTCGGACAATATGCAAAGCTTTTTCGTTTTTTTAAAAAAAGCCCCAAAAGGTATGAAGCTGTTTTATGGCTTGGCGCTAAAAGCGATTCTTTGGATATAGAAAGAATAGAAAAGATAGACGAGTTTGAACCTTTTGATATAGCCGATATACGTGAAGTTGCAAAAAGTTTAACGGGAGTTTTAAAATACATTCCTCCAAAATTCAGCGCAAAAAAAGTGAACGGCAAAAGGGCTTACGAATTGGCGCGAGCAAATAAAGAGGTGGTTTTAAAAGAGATAACGACCGAAGTTTTTTCGCTTGATATTAAAGATTACAACCATCCTTTTATTACTTTTGAAGTTGACGTCAGCGAGGGCGGTTATATAAGAAGCATAGGTAATATGTTGGCGGAAAAACTTGGCGTAAACGGTGCTTTGAAGTCGCTTGAGAGATTAAATGAGGGGGAGTTTTTTTATGATAATGAGAAAGAGTTGAACCCTTTGGATTTTTTGCGCGTGGATGAAAATTTTTATTTGGGGGATAAAGAGGATATTTTGCTTGGACGCAAGCTAATAAAAACCGATTTTAAATTTCAAGACAGCAAAGAGTATTTTATAAAAATTGACAGATACCTATCCGTTGTAAAAATAGGCGATGAGGTGGAGTATCTCTTGAATAAGATAGAGTTATGCTAAGCTACAAATCGTACGCAAAAGTAAATATTTTTTTGAAAATCATAGGCAAAAGAGGCGATTACCACGAAATAAAATCGCGTTTTTTAAAGATTGAAAGTTTGTATGATACGCTTACTTTCAAACCTAAAAGTTTTAAAAAAGAGTTTGAATTATTCGGCGAATTTGATTGCGAGTTGCAAAATAATACGATTTATAAAGCTTATTGGTTTTTAAAAGAGTATAAAAACAGCAAGAAAATAGACGATTTTTTTGAAAACTACTTCTTACATGTAAAGAAAAATATTCCCAAAGGCGGCGGACTTGGAGGCGGCAGTTCCAATGCCGCAACTTTACTTTTGGCATTAAATAGGATATTAGGGTTAAACCTTGATATAAAAGAGCTTTGTTTTATAGGAAGCAAAATAGGTGCCGATGTGAACTTTTTTCTACATGAATGCGAGGCTGCTAATGTGGAAGGGGTAGGGGAGATTGTAATGCCCATAGAAGACGATATGCCAAAGTTAAAACTTGTTTTTACCGACGAGGCTTGCGATACGGCGAAAGTTTACAAGATTTTCAGAGAAAATTTTTGGAGTACGGTTAATATAGATTTAGCGCATGAATTGTCAAATTTGAGCTCAAAAGAACTTTTAAACTCTTTTGCCCCAATAGAACTTAATGACCTTTTAAGAAGCGTGCTGGTATGTTATCCGAACTTAAAAGCTTTTGCGCAAAAGGGAGTTTTTCTGAGCGGCAGCGGCAGTACATTTTTTGAGGTTTTAGATGAACACGACAATAGCAAGAAATAAAAAAGCGTTTTTTGATTATGAAATTTTGGAGACTTTAGAGGCTGGTATTGAACTAAAGGGAAGCGAAGTAAAATCCGTAAGGCTTGGCAGGATAAATTTGAAAGATTCGTTTGTGCGTATTATAAAAGGCGAAGCTTTTTTGTTGGGCGCGCATATATCGTATCTTGAGAGCGTAAATACGCATTTTAAACCAAACGAGACACGCGATAGAAAGTTGCTTTTGCATAGGAAACAGATAGACAAATGGTTAGGAAGCGTTATGCAAAACGGACTCACGATAGCAGCTTTGAGTGTGTACTTAAATGACAAAAATCGTATAAAAGTACAGATAGCTTTGGCAAAAGGCAAGACTTTGCACGATAAAAGAGAGAGCATTAAAAGAAAAGAAGCCGATAGAGAAGCAAGAGCCGCCATAAAGCGATACGTATAAACTTTGGTTACATGCAGGCTATATTTATAGATGATTGTTGTTACAAAATATAATTTCGTTATTTTAAGCTTTTTTTTACACTCAAAAGGTAAAATCATAGATTATATAGGAGACTTTATGAGATATATATCGCTAATCTTAATAGCAATGCTATTCTTAAGCGGTTGCACCGATAAAGAGAAAGATGTGTTGCCAAAATCAAGCGAACTTGCCATAGGCGATAAAATAGAGCTTACAAGCGTATACGGCGCAAAACTTACGTTCAAAAGAGTTGAAGGTGGTATCGTGCAAGAAGGCAAAGAGGATAATGTCATAATATTTGATATTTTCGGCACATTTTGCGAACCTTGCAAAAAAGAGGCGCCCGCACTTATGAATCTACAGCTTAAATATTTAGATAAAGTTACGCTTGTGGGACTTAGTTATTTTGAAGACGTAGATGAAAAATACATAATAGAAAATTTCTCAAAGCCTTATAACGCGCACTATTTTATAGCTAAAAATTCAGATAAAAATAAAGCTTTAACAGATACGATAACAAAAGATATAAAATATCCAAACCTTATATCATTACCGTTCAAAGTAGTGTTAAAAGGCGGAAAATACCAAAATGTAACTGATATATGGGAAAATAAAGAGGACGTTAAATACTATATCGGAGCTGTTGGCACTAGTGTGATAGAGAAAGATTTGCAGAGTATTTTGGAAGTTAAGTAGATACGGATGGAACATAAAACAGATACGGCGCAGATGGTAAAAAGCAGACTATCTATGCCGAAAAATTATATTGTATATTTGCTAAACGATGATTTTACTACTATGGATTTTGTAATAAAAGTGCTTATGATATATTTTGGACATGATGCAAAATCGGCGTTTGAGATAATGCTTAAAGTTCATAAAGACGGCAAAGGTATTTGCGGCGTATATCCTTTTGAATTAGCAGAAACTAAAGCAGAACAAGTGAGGACTTTTGCAAGGACAAACAATTTTCCGCTGAGAGTAGGTATAGAGGAGGAGTAAGATGCTAAGTTATGAATTAAATTTGGTTTTTGGGCGTTCGGTGGGTTTTGCCAAAGATAATCGTCACGAATTTTTAACTATTGAACATGTATTTTACATGCTTTTGGAGCAAAACGATATAAAAGAGCTTTTAAATTCAATCGGCATATCCGACATTGACATAGATGATGTTAAAAATTCACTTGAGAGTTATTTTGAGATAAATTACAAAAAAATACCCGAAAATATCAATTATGAGCCAACTGAAACTTTAACCCTTACGCGCACTATTGAACAGATGATTTTGCATATACAAAGAGCCAACAAATCGGAAGCATCACTTCTGGATATGATATATTTTCTTTTTGAGGAAAAAAACTCTTACGGCGCTTACCTTTTGTGTGAAAAAGGCGTGGACAAAAATGAACTTGTAAATGCGATTGTAGAACAAAGCAGCGTAAAAACTACTACCGATGAAAATGATGTTGGCTTTTGCATAAATCTCATAGAGGAGGCAAAGTCAGGACGCATAGATTCGCTCGTGGGACGAACGAACGAGCTAGAGCGCATAATGCAGATACTTTGCCGCAGGAAAAAGAATAACCCTTTGCTTTTAGGCGAGCCGGGAGTTGGCAAAACCGCTATAGTAGAGGGATTGGCTATATTGATTGCTGAAGGGAAAACGCCTGAGATTTTAAAAAATTGTCGGCTTTTTGCGCTTGATATAGGAAGTTTGCTTGCAGGTACGAAATATAGAGGTGATTTTGAGAAAAGGCTAAAAGAGATTATTGAAAAATTGACAAATACGCCTGATACCATACTCTTCATAGATGAGATTCACACTATCGTCGGAGCCGGTTCTACGAGCGGAAGCAGTATTGATTTGTCAAATCTCTTAAAACCTTACTTGAGCAATGGCAGGTTGAGATGTATAGGCGCTACTACGTATCAAGAGTATAGAAACAATTTTGATAAAGACAGAGCTCTTTCGCGTCGTTTTGCTACAATTGATGTACAAGAACCAAGCGTTGAGGAGACGTACAAAATACTTTTGGGGCTTAAAAATAGTTACGAAAAACACCATAAAGTCTCACTTCCCAACGAAGTGCTAAAAAATGCGGCAGAATTGGCTAAAAAGTATATAAACGATAGATTTTTACCTGATTCTGCCATTGATTTGATAGACGAGACTTGCGCGTCATTTCACTTAATTGCAAAAAAGAAAGAGACTGTAAAAATAGAAGATATTGAAAAAACGCTCTCAAAGATTGCAAATATACCAAATATTCGCGCTTCAAGCAACGATAAAGAGATATTAAAAACATTATCAAACAATCTTAAAAGCAAAATTTTCGGACAAGACAGCGCCATAGACGTTTTAACCGCGGCTATCAAACGCTCTCGCGCAGGACTTGGAAATCCAACTTCGCCTATAGGTTCTTTTTTGTTTGTCGGACCGACTGGGGTTGGTAAAACTGAAGTGGCAAAACAGCTTGCATATGAACTTGGTATTCATTTTGAGCGATATGACATGAGCGAATATATGGAAAAACACGCGATAAGCCGTCTAATCGGTTCGCCTCCGGGATATGTGGGATTTGAAGAGGGCGGACAAATGACAAATTCCATAAAAAAACATCCGTATTCTGTACTTTTGTTGGATGAAGTGGAAAAAGCGCATGCGGATTTGCTCAATGTATTACTTCAAATTTTTGACAGTGCGACGCTTACCGACAATAGCGGCAAAAAGACGGATTTTAGAAATGTTATCATTATCATGACTTCAAATCTGGGTACAAAAGAGGCGTCTCAAGTGGGATTTACCAAAGTTAATAACGACCAAACCCTAAGAGCTGTGAAGGATTTTTTTGCGCCTGAATTTAGAAATAGACTTGACGCGGTTGTAGAGTTTAAATCCTTAGGCATAGCGCAAATGATAAAGATAGTTGAAAAGCTGTTGGGTGAAATTGAAGAGCAGCTAAAAGATAAAAACGTCAAGATAAAGATAACGCGTTTGGCAAAAGAGTACTTGGCTAAAAAAGGTTTCAGCGCGACTTTGGGCGCAAGACAAATGCGAAGAGTTATGGGGGAAGAGGTTAAAGCGCTTTTGACGGATGAGATATTATTTGGCGCGCTAAAAGACGGCGGTATTGTTGAGATAGGATTAAAACAAAATAGGCTTGAATTTGATTTTGGGCAAACTGGGTAAAGTTATATTACTGTTTTTGCAACCATAAAAGAAATGTACATTTTTTCCGTCACTGCGAACGTAACGCCTCTTGTTATTGCGAGGAGCGTGAGCTCCGAAGCAATCCAGAAAAGGAAAACATTGAAAGGAATGGACACTTTTATCAATTACGAAAAATCACTTTTTCATTATTGTGAGAAGCGCGTCCTATTGTCATTGCGAGGGCAAAGCCCGAAGCAATCCAGAAAAGACAAAACTATGAATAAACAAGGAATTACGTATATATTTTGCTCAATGAAAGAAACGGTACATTTGCGGAAAGATTTGTATGGTGAAATCATATAGCTGGATTGCAACACTACGTTCGCAATGACAAATGAAGTAGATACTCTCTAACTCAAATTAGCTTTCACAATTTACCTTGATAGCGGCATAAATGGAACTTATACCGCTATTTTTAAAAATGTGAGATTTTTCGCTACAATCTTTTTATGATTTACGAATTAAAAAAAGACGATTTTTCGTTTCCAAATCCAAAAGAAGCCAATGAAAACGGAGTTGTGGCGTTTGGCGGAGATTTAAATCCGCAAAGGCTGATAAACGCCTACAAAAACGGTATTTTTCCTTGGCCTTATCCAAATTATCCTCTGCTTTGGTTTTCCCCAAATCCGCGAGCCGTTTTGTATCCAAACTTCTTACATGTAAGCCGTTCGTTCAGGCGTAGTTTAAAAAAATATGAAATAAGAGTTGATACAAATTTTCATGAAGTCATCGCGTTTTGCGCTAAAACAAGAAACGATAAACAAGGCACATGGATAACAGATGAGATGATAAAAGCCTATTGCGAACTTTTTGAGATGGGATTTGCTCATTCGGTTGAAAGCTATGATGACAGCAAAGAGTTGGTCGGCGGGCTTTACGGCGTTTGCGTAGGAAATATATTTTGCGGCGAGTCTATGTTCAGTCTTCGGCAAGACGCTTCAAAAGCGGCTCTTTATGCGCTTTGTCAAAAAGTGGGCGAAAAGGGCGGATTTATAGATTGTCAAGTGATAAATACTCATCTAAAGTCCTTGGGTGCGGTAGAAATTTCACGCGATATTTTTTTACAAAAGCTCCAAGTTGCGCTATCTAAACCCATATTATTTTAAAGTATAATTTTTTTGTCAAGATTTTTTTGTGGTACAATAACAGCTTCAAAAATAATAAAAGGAGAAATTCGTATGTATCTCTTTACATCGGAAGTTGTAAGTCCGGGACATCCGGATAAATGTGCGGATATTATAGCCGATTCTATCGTAGATAAGATTTTGGAAGCTGACCAAAATGGTAGAGTTGCCAGTGAAGTATTTGTAGCGGGTAGACATGTAGTAATAGGCGGCGAGGTGAATACCAAAGTCGCATTTAGTAAAAGCGATTATGAAAATATAGCCAAAGACGCTCTTAAAAAGATAGGATATGACGGCAAGAGTGCATTCACAAAAGACCAATGTTTACATCCGGACGAAGTGAAAGTTCAAGTATTGTTAAACCAACAATCTCCCGACATCAATCAAGGAGTTGACCAAGAAGACGGAGAGATAGGCGCGGGAGATCAGGGGATAATGTTTGGTTTTGCTTCAAGCGAGACAAAAGAATTTATGCCCGCAGCTATAACATATGCAAGAGCCATATGCGATAGAGTTTATAATTATGCATTGACGCACAAAAACGAACTCGGTGTAGATATAAAAACACAAGTTACCGTTGATTATGAACATAAAAGCAATTTTGAAGAGGGAAAACCAAAGCACATTCACACGATAGTAGTTTCGGCTCCAAGCGTTGAAAGTATGCCTATAGAAAAGGTGCGAGAATTAATCAAGCAGTTGATAGATAGTTCGGATTTGCCGAAAGAGTTATATGATCCGTCAAAAAAAGAGACCATTATCCATATAAACCCCACAGGAAGATATGTAAACCACAGCTCTTTGCATGATTCGGGACTTACGGGAAGAAAACTCATCGTAGATAGTTTCGGAGGATACTCCCCCATAGGCGGAGGCGCACAGTCAAGCAAGGATTATACCAAAGTTGACAGAAGCGGACTTTACGCGGCGCGTTGGATAGCAAAAAACATTGTAGCCGCGAAACTCGCCACAAAATGTGTTGTTCAACTCTCATACGCAATAGGCGTAGCTCATCCTATCTCTGTTTGCGTTGATACGATGGGTACATTTAATCCAAAAATAAACGATGATATCTTGTCCGACTTTGTTTTGTCAAATTTTCCATTGACGCCAAAGTGGATTACAAAACAATTCTCTTTGGATAAACCAAGCAAAGATACTTTTCTTTATGCAGATGTAGCGGCGCGCGGACAAGTCGGACAACCCGACTATCCATGGGAAAAATTAGATGCTATAGAGCTATTTACTTCTATCTTAAAATAAGACTTTGGATTGTTTTTTTAAAACAATCCAAATGTAACTCAATATAATTTTACATTAATATATTATTATATTTCCTATATTTTTAGGAAATTGACCACGTTTTTTTATCTCTATTTTCTTACATGTAGGCACAATACTTTAAACGTCTAAAAGCACTCACTCAACAACTCAAATTCCTTACATACAGTTATCTGTATATATAAGCGTCTTAACGTCTCGTTAAATATCCAAAATATCTCACATAAAATGGAATTATATATTATTTTTATTATTTTCATAAAAATAATACAAATGTAACTTAACACATTTTTATAATAATAGGTTATTACATTAAAATATATTTCCTATTTTTTTATAAAATATCAAAAATAAAAACAAATAAGAAAAAATTAATTAATATTTAGATAACATTACGGCAGAATATTAGTTTAGGATAGAAAAAGAGGATGGTATGGTAATAGTTATCAATAAAATCCCGATGGAGAAATGTATTTATATTAAATATATGCTAAAGAAAGTTATATATTCTCCAAGTTCTGTAATTTTTCCTAATTCTAAATGTCAAAAAGATTTTTTTTATCGATATATGCCAAGAGTATCGCGTCCGTTTGGTTTGTCCAATACGATAAGAGATGTAGAATTTACTATGGCGCAGTGGACATATGTCATTTTATGTTATTTGCTTTATATTGTTGTTAAATATTTTTTTTGCATGGTTCTTAGGATTTAGTTGAAGAATCCCAAAAATTTTAAGTATCAAAAATATAAAAATTAATCTTATTTCAAAAGGAGTAATTATGCAAATAAGAGTGCAGAAGTTAGTTAAGCTATCTTTTTTAGCTTTAGTTTTCGGTTTGTTGGTTGGCTGCGGAAGTTCAGACAGTAGCAGCAAGAGTAATGTTGGCGGTAATGTTACTGATGGGAATGGTACTACTTGCACGCAAGGGTTTGTATGGAGTGGGACAGCATGCGTTGAGCAAAATAGAAGCGTCCCTGCATCAGAAGTACCGGTTGTTTTAATTAACGCTAGAGCGGGTGGCGATGTATTTCCTGCGGCGCCAAGTCACATATTTGGTCCGCTTTGGGACTCAGCCAGTGTAGAAACATATACTGTTAAATATTCCGACCTTGGTTATTACGATCAACTTGCGTACAAAGATCAAGTTGAAGACAGATTTCCGGATTTATTACAGATAGGAAATCACGGAGTGTATCATAACATTCTATATTATCGCAGTTTTGTAGGCGATGCTAGCGTAAAAGTAACCAACGACGGTGCAGGCGTTTATAGTGTAGTTCAAGCTGTAGATATTGTTTTACCGTTGCCAGGTTTGCAAATCGACGCGGGAGTATTCGCAGATGGCGCAGCGTTTCCACAGTTATCAGGTTTCCCTATAACAGAGGTTAGCACAACTATACATTACGGATATTTTGGTACGCCTAATTTCCAAACATACAAAGCTACCACACTTAGAGCTGCCGGTTTCTTACCAAAAGGAAATACTGACATTGGCAACAATATTTGGACTAAAACTGTGAATGGTCTAACGTATACTTTTGAACATGACAATCCTCTACTTGATGCTACTAAAATTCCTATATTAGGTGGTTTGGTACTTGGCGGTGTTTCAATCGGTGGTTTTACAAATCATTGGATTGCCAATTGGACAAATTTGGACAAATGGGCAAAATGGACGATAAGCGTTCAATAATGGATAAGCAAATAGCTTAAATTTCGTCAAAAGATATTGAGATTTCAATATCTTTTGACTTTTTTATTTTCTAACCATTTAAACTTTTGAGTGCGGCATTTATTGCATTGTTTCAAACTTCAAAACTAAAATATAGATAATTTAATCTTCATAACAAATAAGACACCTATATGTAAAATGGGTTTTGATAATCGCATTATTTATATGTACTTTTTGCTTAGTAACAAAAATCAAATCTTAATTTTTTAGCTTACATGTAAGTAAATTCCATAATAATATATCGTATATTATTATAACTAAATAATTTTAAAAGATAAAAACTTATTTATCATAGCAATAAAACAAATAGTTACATGTATAGCCATCAGTCGATAAATTTACTTTTTGATGCAATAAAGAACGAATGTAGATAGAGGGTATTACCCAAAAATATAACAATATACATGTAATAAAAGAATGATATATGTGCTGCTATAGGAATTATTATTTATAGGTAGTGCCAGTTTTTGTCGTTTATATGTCGCTACATGTAAAAACTCTTTTTATCTACTTAAAAAACTTTATATCCTTTTGAATAAATATATGTGTCGTTACTCCTAAAAATAGTTTATCCTCTTGTGATATAACATTTAAAGTCTTTAAATAGATGAATATGTACGTTTGCTTAAAAAGTCATTGCTTTTGCCGCCTACTATCATGTTTTTCCCTATGATGTCATTATCGCGTTGACCAACTCTTGTGTAGTTGTGCCAAATAGTTATATGCATGAATCTCAAATGGTTATGATATTAAAGGTTATGTAGTTGGAGGGGGCGCATATATGTATGAATCACCAGAGTGAGAGTGGTGTGTTGCATCATTCTTTTAAATCCTTGCAATTAAAGGGTTCATTTTCATAAAGATTGAGTTATTTTTATTGCATGGGAGCGTAAAGGCACAAAAGGGATATTAAAAATAGCAAATAGAGCGTTTGACAGGCTTGAATTTAACCTTATGATATATTAAAAAAATGGCAAGCAGAGCACTGGAAGTTCAAGAGAGAAGTATGCGGCAAAAAGTCATATGCTCGCCAATATCTTGTTACGCTGTTGTGGATTTTATTTTTCTCAACCGTATTTGTGATGCGTCCAAAAAGAGAAAGTTATTTATATTTGTAGGTTTTGAGGGATTAAATTGGTTTAAATTTGTTCGCAAACAAGGTATGTGTAGCAATGAAATCTGTAATTTTGCAAGGTTGCCCAAAGATATCAAAAGTATGATATTTTTATAAAAAAACGAAATAAACTCCTGTATTTAAGAGCAAAATATTTCCGAAGCGCATTCACCGGATATGACTAACTTGATATTATGGGAATTTATATTGCTTGTCATTATAGATGTTTTAATTAATAAAGCGAACGGCTTTCAATATATTTAAATTTGATTTTGTATTCAATTTTTTTGAATTGCTTTTAACGACGACTATCATATCGGAACAAACATAAAATTTGTTATGCGCGTGGCAAAGAGCTAAAATAGACATACTTTGGCAGATTAAAATAGATAAAAAATTTACTTATGAGAAGTTTTGGTTTTTAAATAAACTAATTTCTGCTAAAACGTGTCTTATTGGGCTTTGACGGGGTTTTATGATAAGGCTTTTCGAACCGTTTATGCTATGATAAATTATAGCGTTAGCTTTTGTGGCATATAATGAAAGCATCAAATTTTGCAGTACAGGTTCGGTTGAAGGTAAAAACCAAGCGTTATTACTAATTACGCTTATGTATTGAGGTTCATCTGTATATATGGCTTTTGAACTTCCTTCAAAACAAACGGCGCTTCGTATTTTTATATCGCCCAATTCAAAATCCATAGGCTTTAAAGCTTCCGTAAAATCGTCGGCTCCATCAAAAAAAATGTCGTTTGTGATTGAGACTAAAAAATTAGGCAAAGGGATTTTTTCCGCAAATGGTACAAGAGTTACTTTATCCGCTCTTTTCATTTGCCCTTTGTCAAAAAAATATGCCGAGTTGTAATACTTGCTGTTTTCATAAGCTAACCCTCCTGTGATGATAGCGATATCTTCGGAGTATTGCAGCAATCTTTCCACAACAAGATCATTTTTATTCAGATATAATGCAAATGCAGTTTCAGGCAAAATAATGAGTCGTTTTTTATTTCTTATAGCTTCTTCAATTGTGTCAAAATTTTCTTTGACAGCTTTTATTATATTTTCATTTTCCCATTTGTCGCTTTGCGATATTTTAGTATGAGCAAGTTTTATATCAATGTTGGGCTCTTTGGGCAAAAGATTGTTCGAATAGTCAAAAGAAACCAAAAATAGACAAAATGCGATTATTTTAAATCCTCTTTTTTTGCTCATAAAAGTTAATATGGCCGCCATTAAAAAGCCTACATGCAAAGGCGTTAAACCAAACGGAGTATAGTATAGTAACAATTCAAAATTGAACCAATTAAAACCAAACGGTGCGATTTGTGAGAATAATAGAAGAAGTAGAGCTTTTATATAATGCGAGTTGGAGATTAGCGCGGGAATTAAAAAAAGCACTCCATAAACAATGGCTATCAATAATATAACTATAGGTATCATCCAGTACAAATCGCCATAATATCTAAAACTAAGAGATATCCAATAAAACCAAAGCATACCTATAAAAAAGCCGATTAAAAAATATTCCTGTCTTGTAGCTTTTAAAAGCAGCCAAAAACCCGCCAAAGCAAAGAATGAATGTATTGCGTAATTAGTGATATTAAAAAATGAAAGATAGATAAAAGCCGACAGACATGCTGCTGTAACAAAGGCTTTTATTATAATAAAGGTGATAAAATGCTTACCTAAATTTTTTTTATCAAAGGACTCATATGCAAGAGGGAAACTTTTTAACTTCACTATTACCCCTTATCGTGCTATTCGCAATTTTTTACTTTCTTATTATTTTGCCTCAACAGCGTCAAGCCAGAGCTCATAGAACTATGCTCTCAGAACTCAAAAAAGGCGACAAAGTTATTACAAGCGGCGGACTTGTCGGCGAAGTAACAAATGTTGACGACAATTTTATCAAAATCAAACTTAATGATGATGTAATCGTCAAAGTATCCAGAGAGTACATTGCAAAGAGGATAGATGAAAAGTAGAGGCTTAAATTACCGTTTGATAATCTTTGTTATTGCAACGGTTTTTGGTATATTTTTTTCTTTGCCTACTTTTAAACCGTCTACTGCTTTAGAGGGTGAAGTTATGGACGGAAGAGTTTTGACGCTTAGCCAAACCGGCGTTGTTACAAATGAGCGCAAACTAACATTTTTAGAACGCGTTTCATTAAGTATAGACAAAGCTCCCAAAGTTGCTATGGGACTTGATTTGCAAGGCGGTTTATATATGCTTCTCGGCGTACAAACAGACGAAGCTATAGGTTCAAAGATAAAATCCATAGCCTCAGGCATCAAGTATCATACGGATTCTAATGGCATTATGATAAGTTCCTTTAAAATTGATAACGACAAAATAACTTTAGAACTCTTGGATCCCAGCAAAGAGAACGATTTGGACAATTTTATCAAAGAGACAAAAGGAACCGTCATAAATAAACAAGGATTTAATTACGCCGTAACTATAGACGATTCCGAAAAAGCAAATGTAAAAAGTTTGGCCGTTTTGCAAGCTGTGGAGACAATACGAAATAGACTTGACCAGTTTGGACTTGCTGAGCCTACAGTTGCAAAACAAGGCGAAGATCAAATATTGGTTGAGATTCCCGGTATTAAAACACAAGAGGAAGAGCAAAGGGCGCGCGAACTTATCGCAAAAGCAGCCCATTTGCAATTAATGGCGGTAGATGAAGACAGAAACGATAGAGCCAATTTTATTAGCAGGGAAGAGGCAGCTTTGTATGGAGATGTAATATTATCTGATTATAGAGACCCGCATAAAAGATATCTCGTGAAAGTTATTCCGATATTGGACGGTTCTATGTTGACGGATGCCGGGGTTGCTTTTGACCAAAACAACAGACCTATGATTACATTTTCATTGGATTCTCAAGGCGCTAGAATATTTGGAGATTTTACGGGTAAAAACAAAGGTAAAAGACTCGCCGTTGTTTTAGACAATGTCGTATATTCGGCTCCTAATATCATCGATAGAATAGGCGGAGGAAACGGGCAAATAACGGGCGCTTTTACTATAGATGAAGCAAACGATGTTGCTATTGCCTTAAGAAGCGGCGCTTTATTGGCTCCGGTTACGATGTTGGAAAAACGCAGCGTCGGACCTTCTTTGGGTGCAGATAGCGTAAAAGCAAGCTTAATAGCGCTTATAAGCGGATTTGCTGCTGTTGTTATTTTCATGTGCTTTTATTATAGGGTTGCCGGGGTTATCGCATGTGTAGCGCTCGCTAGCAATTTAATCATACTAATCGGACTTATTGCGCTTTTTGGTGCTACGTTAACGTTGCCGGGAATGGCAGGTATTATTTTAACCGTTGGTATGGGAATAGATGCGAATGTTATTATAAATGAGCGTATAAGGGAGCTGTTGCGTATGGGCAGTAGCGTAAGAAACGCTATAGAAAAGGGATATCAAAATGCTTTTACCGCTATTTTGGATTCAAATCTTACGACAGTCATAGTAGCTTTGGTTTTATATGCTTACGGCACAGGACCGGTAAAAGGTTTTGCCATAACTTTAAGTTTTGGCGTATTTATATCAATGCTTACGGCTATTTTGGGCACAAGAGGCGTGTATGAAGCCATTATGGACAAAATAGAAAAAAGCAAAAATCTTACGTTATGGTTTGGTATGGAGAAAAAGGGTAGTTATGGAGATATTTAATCAATCTAAAATATATAAATTTATGGAACTTAGCGGTATTATGGTGACTATCTCTATCATCTTTTGGGTAGCTACAGTCGTTGCTTTGAGCGTTAAAGGTTTAAATTACGGTATAGATTTTGCAGGCGGTACGGTGGCGCAAGTTAAATATAATGGTGATGCTCCGATTGATTTGATACGCGAACACATAGCCCAGGAGCCTTTTTTTAAAGGGGCAAGCGTTACGGAGTTTGGTGGCAAAGACGAGGTAACGATAAGGTTTTCGAGCAGTATGGAAGGTATTGGAGAAGATATCGGCGATAAAATCATAGCTACGCTTGAAGGTACCGGAGAGTTTGAACTAAGACAGGTTGGCATGGTAGGACCAAAGGTTGGGGATGAGCTTCGTAAAAAGGGAATAATGGCGATTGTTTTATCACTCATTGCTATTTTGGCTTATATAGCTTTTAGGTTTGAGTGGCGTTTTGGAATAGCGGCTGTAATATCCGAATTTCATGATGTGTTAATCATAATAGGTATCATATCCATACTTCAAATAGATGTAAATTTGGAAATTTTGGCTGCCGTATTGACATTACTTGCATACTCTATTAACGATACTATCGTAATTTTTGATAGGATTCGCGACGAACTTAAAACATCAAAAAATAATAATCTTTTTGCTATTATAAATGTATCTATCTCAAAGACTCTATCAAGAACTACCCTTACTTCTTTGACTACAATATTTGTTGTTTTAGCACTTTTGATATTTGGCGGAGAATCAATATACGGATTTTCTTTGGTGCTTACGATAGGCATTGTCATAGGAACTTACAGCTCTATTTTTATAGCAGCTCCTCTTCTGAAGTGGTTGAAATTTGACGTAAGCGCATATAAAGCCAACATAGCAAGAAAAGAAAAAGAAAAATTGGAAAGAGCCAAAATGCGCGCTCAATATGAACGCGGTGCTATTTAAGGAGTAAGCGATGGATTGGGGTAAAGTTGTTTATATATTTTTTGCCTTAATGAGTCTAACCACGACAATGGGATTTTTATATGAGCATAACGAATTTGCTCTTTTTGCGGCGATGAGTATTAATCTAATCTCTACTTTTTTGAAAATCGGTGTCAAAAATACGCTCTCAGCCGAACTATTCGCCAGCTCTTTAGTGGCTGATTTGCATCTTATTCCGGCATTTTTGGTACTTGAGATATCCGGAAATATGAGTATAGTAATAGCGCTTTCGATAGGTGCAATCATTGCCAATCTATTTGCATTGATATTGGTGTTGGTAGAATCTGCAAAAGCGAGGGATGAATTTTGATAGAGTATAAGGCTTTTGAAGTTGAAAAAAAGTGGCAAGCAAAATGGGATGAAACAGAAGCTTTTGAGCCGCTTGATGATTTTACAAAACCTAAAAAATACATTTTAAGTATGTTTCCGTATCCAAGCGGACGTATACACATGGGACATGTAAGAAACTATACTATTGGCGATGCGATAGCAAGATACTATAGAAAAAGAGGATTTAACGTTTTACATCCTATAGGATGGGACTCTTTCGGAATGCCTGCCGAAAACGCGGCCATAAAACACAAGATTCATCCAAAAGTATGGACTTACGAAAATATTGATTATATGAGAAAAGAGTTGCGCTCTTTGGGTCTTTCATTTTCAAAAACACGTGAATTTGCGACAAGCGACTACATGTATACCAAGTATGAACAAGAGATATTCATAAAAATGTACGAAAAAGCTCTTGTGTATAGAAAAAAAGCTTCTCTTAATTGGTGTGATAGTTGCAAAACCGTATTGGCTAACGAACAGGTGGAAGAGGGCAAATGTTGGAGATGTTCAAGCGAAGTTGTGCAAAAAGAGATGAGCGGATACTATCTTAAAATATCTCAATATGCAAAAGAACTTTTAGATTCTATGGCCGAACTCAAAAACGGTTGGCCGAATCAAGTTTTAGTACAGCAAGAAAACTGGATAGGTCAAAGCGAAGGATTAGAATTTGAATTTAAGTTGAGTGAAAAATCTATAGAAAAGCTCAATAAAAAATTTGAAAAATATACCGTCTTTACCACAAGAGCGGATACTATTTACGGTGTTACATACTCTGCTTTAGCGCCTGAACACCCTATAGTAAAAGAACTTTTGGAAAATAATCTTTTAGACAAAACAAGCGCACAAAAAATAAAAGATATGCAAAAGCTAAGCTCAAGGGATAAACAAACGGCAGAAAAAGAGGGAGTATATCTTGGTATAAAAGTTATTCATCCTCTTACAAAAAAAGAGATTCCTGTTTGGGCGGCGAACTTTGTTTTGCTCGAATATGGCGGCGGGGCTGTTATGGCTGTTCCAGCACATGATAGCAGAGACCACGAGTTTGCACTCAAGTTTAATTTGCCTATAGTTCAAAGCATAAGAGCAAAAGATAACGAATATTCTATTAAAGAGGCTATGTGCGAAGATGGGTTTTTGATAGATTCGGGTGATTTTACAAATCTTGAATCTGCAAAAGCAAGAGAAGAGATAATAAAGTACTTTGAAAAAAACAATCTTGGTAAAAAAGTAATTAACTATAAAATAAGAGATTGGGGTATAAGCCGCCAAAGATATTGGGGTGCTCCGATTCCGATTGTGCATTGCGAAAAATGCGGCGCAGTTACAGAGCAAAAAGAGAATTTACCAATCACTCTTCCTGATGACATAGAAATTACAGGCGAGGGAAATCCTTTGGATAAACATCCTACCTGGAAGTTTACGAAGTGTCCTAAATGCGGTGGCGATGCTAAGCGTGAAACAGATACTATGGATACATTTTTGCAATCAAGCTGGTATTTTTTAAGATATACAACCCCCGTTACTTTGTGGGAAAAAATGCCTTTTGATGAAAAACATGTAAAGTATTGGATGGGTGTCGACCAGTATATAGGAGGTATAGAACATGCGATTTTACACCTTTTATACGCTAGATTTTTTACAAAAGCTTTAAGAGACTTGGGTTATATAGATAAAAATATAGACGAACCTTTCGCCAATCTATTAACGCAAGGTATGGTGTTAAAAGACGGCGCTAAGATGAGTAAATCCAAGGGAAATACTGTTGATCCTGATAGTATTATAGAAAAATATGGCGCTGATACGGCGAGACTCTTTATTTTATTTGCCGCCCCTCCGCAAAAAGAGCTGGAATGGAATGACAGCGCAGTAGACGGCGCATATAGATTTATTAAGCGTTTGGTTGACAGAAGCGATAATATTTTAGCATGTGAGAGTTTGCCAAAAATCAACCATAAAGAGCTTAGTAAAGATTCGCAATATGCCAGAAAAAAAATTTATGAAGCGGCAAAAAAATCAATAGACATATTTGAAAGCGGGATATATGCTTTCAATACGCTTATAGCAGCATCCATGGAAGCTTTTAATGCTTTAAATGCGCAAGAAGATAAAGATGTATGGACGGAAGGTTATTACATACTTTTAAATGTTTTGGAGCCCATAATACCGCATATATCCAGCGAGCTTAGCGAAAAGTTTTTTAAATGCAAAAATTTTACACACATTATCGCGATAGACGAAAGCGTGTTTAAATCCGAAACAATGATTTTAGCCGTTACGGTGAATGGTAAACGCAGAGGCGAGTTTGAAATAAACGCAGATGCCGCTGAGGACGAGATAATAAAAATAGGCAAAGTTACCGTATCCAAATGGCTTGAAGGTGCAAGTATAAAAAAAGAGATTTATGTTGATAGAAAGCTTGTAAATTTGGTAATCGCATGAAAAAAGCGATTTTTTATCTTTTATCATTGTTACTATTGATAGGTTGCGGTTATAAGCCAAGCGCGCATTTTGCCAAAAGTGTTTTAGGCGACAGAGTTTATATATATGTGGCTATGAGCAGAGAAGATCCGCAAAATACGGTTTTAATCAAAGATGCGGTATCAAGCGCTTTTATAGATAAATTCGGTTCGCAGATTGTAGCAAAAGAGTTTGCAGATACGCTGCTTAGTATTACATTTCAATCTATAACTTTTAGGCCGCTTGTTTATGATAAAAACGGATATGTTATATCGTACAAAACTATAGCAAATTTAAAGATAGATTATGAACTGTTCTCAGGCGAAAAAGGGACTGTAGTTACGAGCGGAGATTATGATTTTCCTATCGCGGCGGATAGTATTATTTCGGATACTAAAAGATTTGAAGCGATACGATATGCTTCGGAAGATGCAATTGATGAATTTACCGCGACCGTGGCTTTAAAAGGTCTGCGGTACAGTAGCGGTAAATGAGTTTACAAAAATATTTGGCTGATAAGCCGCTTTATTATGAACATATAGATTATAAAAGAATGCCGAAAATCTTTGAAAAGATATCGCATAATTTTAAATTTCCTAAAATTATACATGTAGTAGGTACAAACGGTAAAGGCTCTATCGGCAGGTATCTTACAAATATGCTTGAACTTATGGATTTTAAAACAGGGCATTATACGTCGCCCCATATTTTAAAATTCAACGAGCGTATATATAAAAACGGCAATACTATTTCGGATGATGAGTTGGAAACCTTACATGTAAGGCTTTTGGATATTTTAAAAGATTATGAAAAAGAGCTTTCGTACTTTGAGTATGCGACTCTTTTGGCATTTTTGTATTTTGAAGATTGCGATTATGCGGTGTTGGAAGCTGGAGTTGGAGGGGAGTTTGACGCCACAAATGTAGCTCCGAAAATTTTATCCCTCATAAGCCCGATTTCAATCGACCATCAAGGACTTCTTGGGGATTCTATACAAGAGATAGCTTTTACAAAACTTCAGAGTGTAAATAATCCGGCGGTTATAGCCCATCAAAAATATGAAGAAGTTTTAGAGATAATCAAGCAAAGAGAAGCTGCTTGCGGTTTTGAATTTTTATACGTAGACGAAGATGAAAAAGATGAAGAGGTCGAAAAATATGTCGAAAAATTTTCACTGCCTCTATTTTTAAAGCAAAATCTTTTAACTGCTTTTAAAGCGGCGAAGTTTTTGGGCGTTTTTCCGAGCCTATCAGAATTAAAAGCTTTGAATTTACGCGCAAGATGTGAAAAGATTACACCGAATATTACTTTAGATGTAGGCCATAATATTGATGCAGCGAGAGCATTAGCCGAACATTTCAGCAATAACAAAATTGTTTTAATTTATAATTCCTATAAAGATAAAAATTATGTTGAAGTTTTAGATACTTTACGGCCGATTATTAAACGTATAGAATTAATAGATATAATAAATCCTATACGCCAAAATGCAAAGCAGGATATAAAAAAGTTGCTGGATTCTTTACATGTGGAGTATAAAAATTATGAACGGGTCGACGAGAATGACGAATATTTGGTATTTGGTTCATTTGGTGTTGTCGAGAGTTTTTTAAAGAGTCTGAATGAGAAATAAATTTACTATAACAATTTCGGACATAAGAGGCTCGAAGCACTACACGCTAAATCAGATTATTAAAAAAATCATGTTTTATATCATGATTTCTATATTATTCTTGATTTTATCAGGCGCTATATACATAGCTTTTTTAAATGGCGAAGTCAATAAACTTGCCAAAAAGAAGGACGAACTTCAATTGGGGTTAGACGAAAAGATAGCGTACTATGAAGTTATACAAGACAAAATAGCGGACATTGAGGCTATTATCGGTATTACGCCCGAAGATGAAAATATAAGCCACGAAACAAGGCTTGAAAATATCAATCTTACCACGATTCAACAATCCATTTTGCTGCAGCTTTTGCCAAATGGCGAAGTGCTAAATCATAAAGGAATTTCTGCCGGGTTTGGCACAAGAGACCACCCAATCTATGAAAAAACAGAATTTCACAGAGGAATCGATTTTAGAGCGCCGCTCAAAACGCCGGTTTTTGCTCCGGCTGCCGGCATAATTGAATTTGCGGGAATGCAAGATAGCGCTGGTTACGGGTCGCTTGTTATAATAGATCATGGTTTTGGTTTTAAGACTTATTATGCGCATTTGGATAGCGCAATGGTAGTAAAATATGGAAAGTTCGTCAAAAAAGGCGAACATATAGCAAATTCCGGAAACACAGGACTTTCTACCGGTCCGCATTTACATTATGAGATACGATTTTTAGGGCGACCTTTAAATCCTATGAGTTTTATCAAATGGAACAATAATAATTTTTCAGAAATTCTTGAGAAGGAGAAGGGTGTACAATGGGACTCTTTGTTAGAAATGGCGAGCATATTGTTAGCAAACAAACAGAATCAACAATAGTAGCGAATGGTGCTAAACTTGAGGGAGTATTTGAACTCTCCACATATTTTTATGTAGATGGCGTAGTTTTAGGTAAGGTTCACTCAACAAATACTATAGTTATAGGCAAACGAGGATTAATCAAAGGTGAAGTTGAAGCGCCCAAAATGATTGTTAACGGTAGGTTCGAAGGCAGTGCTGTGTGTGATAACATAGAAATATTGGAAGGCGGCGAACTTTTTGGAGCTATATATAGTAATGAGCTTATTATAGAGCAAAAAGCACATTTTGAGGGCGAAAGTCATCAAAAAAACACATTGTCGCAACCCCTAATCACAGTGGAAGAGACAAAAAAAGAAGAATAACCAATTGCAAGCGGCAGTTTATGAGTATCTGAAAAACGGAGGAGATGCCGAACTTATTCTCTGTAGAGACGATAAAGAGGCATTTTTACTTTTTAACGCCGCTGTGCTTGCTAAAAGAAAGGCATTTGTATTGCCTGATTTGAGAGCCGCTTTTGGAGAGGATTTAAGGTCTTACAGAAGCGAGCTCCTGGAATTAATCAATATTTTAAGAGAATACTACGGCGAAAAATCTTCAAAAAAAGTATTAATCTCTCCTATAAGAACAGTCATTCATCCTCTCCCAAGCCCCGATCTTTTCAAAAGTATTACTATCAAATTTGCCGAGGTCATGGATATCCAAGCGCTAAAAGACGAATTTTTGCATTGGGGGTATAGCTTTGTCGATATAGTAGAAGACAAAGGCGAAGTCTCTTTTAGAGGCGATATTATGGATATATATCCTGTAAATTTTGAAAATGCCGTTAGAATATCTTTTTTTGACAATCAAGTAGAGAGCATCAGATATTTTACATGTGAGAACCAAAAGAGTCAAAAAAAGGAGTTGGACAGCGTTGTGATAACTTCGGCTATTTTTGCGTTAAACGGTAAAACTTATGAAAATATGAACAAAAACATCAAAGGACTGAAGAGCGATGGCATAGTTCAAGATATCGAGTCTCTAGGCTTTTGGGCGTTAGATGAAAATGCACAAGACTATTTGAAGACAAAAAAAGCCGCTTACGCTTTTAAAATGGAAGAGGAGATAGAGGAGGCAGCCGCTTTTTATGAAAATGCGAACGAAAAGTTACTAAAATCCATTCCGATAATTCCGGAGCCTTTGATTTTCAAAGATTTGCAAATCGCAGCCGTAAAATCTTTTTTGGAGTTTCACAAAGAACAAAAGATTACTATTTTGGCTAAAAGCGAATCGCTCATCAAACAAAACGGCATTGAAGTTGGCGGCAATATATCGTTTGTTCAAAGCCCTTTGATTGTAAATCTTACAAGTTCTGAAGATGTCATTATATCGTTAAATAAACAGCTTCCCAAAAGACGTAAAAAGCATCCCTCCATCATATTAGACGAACTTAAAGTCGGCGATTATGTAGTGCATGAAAATTACGGTATAGGTATTTTCAGAGGACTCCAAAATACGACTATTTTAGGGGCAAAAAGAGATTTTATCATAGTCGAGTATCAAGGCGACGATAAACTTTTGTTGCCTGTGGAAAATTTGAACGTTATAGATAGATATATAGCGGACAGCGGCGCTATAGCCGTAGTTGATAAACTTGGCAAGCAAAGTTTTCTAAAGCTAAAAGAGAAAACGAGGCTTAAACTTTTTGAGATAGCACGAGAGATTATCGACATAGCGGCAAAAAGAGAACTTATAGAAGGCTTCAAGATAGATAGTGCAAATGCGCCTTTGGAAGAGTTTTGGCAAAGTGCCGGATTTATTTATACCGACGATCAAAAAAAGAGCGTTGAAGATATACTTGAAGATTTAAATTCCGGCAAAGTTATGGATAGACTTCTTAGCGGCGATGTAGGTTTCGGAAAAACTGAAGTTGCTATGAACGCTTTACTTTGCGCGGCAAAAGACAATTTCCAATCCCTTTTTATCGTGCCGACGACACTTCTTTGCGCACAGCACTACAAAAGTCTCGTCAAGAGATTTGAAAATTTTGGCATAAGAGTAGCAAAAATAGATAGATTTACCCCGCTAAAAGAGAAAAATAAGATATTAAAGAACTTAAAAGACGGCAGTCTTGACATATGTGTCGGAACTCACGCGCTTTTGGGGGTAAGTTGTGCTAATTTGGCTTTGGTAGTGATAGACGAAGAACATAAATTCGGTGTGAAACAGAAAGAAAAATTAAAAAATTTACGAGAAAATATACATATGTTGTCTATGAGCGCGACTCCTATCCCAAGAAGTCTTAACATGGCGCTAAGTTCTATAAAACAGTATTCGCAAATATTAACTCCGCCAAATGATAGAGAAGACATAAGAAGTTTTGTGAAAGAGTATGATGAGAAAATCATAAAAGAGGTGATTTCAAGGGAGCTTCGCCGCGGCGGACAAATCTTTTATATACATAACAGAATAGCCACTATAGAATCCAAAGCCAAAGAGCTTAAAAAGATACTGCCAAATATCAAAATACTGGTTTTACACTCACATGTAAGCGAAAATGTAGCCGAAGAGGAGATGATAAAGTTTGAAAATAAAGAGTACGATGTATTGCTTTCTACTTCCATAGTAGAATCAGGCATCCATCTTCCGAACACAAACTCTATCATTATAGAGTCGGCTGAAAATTTTGGCATTGCGGATTTGCATCAATTGCGAGGACGCGTCGGACGCGGAAAAAATCAAGGTTTTTGTTATTTTTTTGTCAAAAATAAAGAAACTTTGAGTGAAGCGGGAAGAAAACGGCTTATAGCTCTTGAATCAAATTCATTTTTAGGAAGCGGTTCCGTGCTCGCTTATCATGATTTGGAAATCAGAGGTGGAGGCAATCTTATAGGAGAAGCTCAAAGCGGACACATAAAGCATATCGGCTACTCTTTATATTTGAGAATGTTGGAAGAGACGATAAACGAACTTTTAAATAAAACTTCCGTTAAAAATGCCGAAGTTGAGATGAAGTTGGGCGTTAGCGCGTATATTAGCGGGGATTTGATTAGTGAAGATAGATTGCGTTTGGAGCTTTATAGAAGACTCAGCAAATGCATGAATGTGAGTGAAGTTTATGAAATCGAAGGGGAGATTGAGGATAGATTCGGCAAACTTGATACGCCTACATCACAGTTTTTATCACTTATCGTTATAAAGATTTTAGCTTCAAGTTTGAAAATCAAAAATATTTCAAATTACAAAGACAATATAACCATCATTGAAGAAAACGAGCAAAAGAGTTATTTGAAATCCGCAAGTTTTGACGATGACGATATTATAGCGGCTATACTTTCGCATTTAAGGGAAAGAGCCAAGAATATTTCAAGATAGTTCAAAACCCTACATGTATGAATTTTAATATAATAAGTTGAGTTATAAGGCGGCGTGTGCTATAGTTAATCCTTATTCTATCCGCAAGGAAACACTTATATGATAGATTGGAAGGATACTAAAGCTGCGATTTACAGAGCAAAAAAAGACGCTTTAAAACCCGTGTTTGAGATAGACGCCATAACGCTTGACGATTTACTGAATATTGACGAGCAAAAGAGCGCGCTTTTTGAAAATACCAAAAGATTTATCGAGGGCAAAGCAGCTTCTCACGCGTTACTTTGGGGTTCAAGAGGAACTGGCAAATCGTCTTTGGTGAAAGCCGTTTTAAATCATTTTTTTGACGAAGGACTGAGGCTTATCGAGTTTTTTAAAGAGGATTTGCAAGCGCTTACAGATATAAGCGACGAGATAAGAGAATTGCCGTATAAATTTATAGTATTTTGCGACGATATATCTTTTGAAGCGGGCGATTCAAGTTATAAAGCGTTAAAAAGCGTTATTGAAGGCTCTATAGAACTTCCGCCGAAAAATGTTTTGGTTTACGCTACGTCAAACAGAAGACATTTGATGCCAGAGTTTCATTCTGATAACGAAGGGACAAAAGTAACTCGCGGTGAAATTCACTATTCGGACAATGTCGAGGAGAAGATTTCACTGTCGGATAGATTTGGACTTTGGCTTTCATTTTATCAAGGCACTTTCGACGAGTATTTGAAGATGGTAGATAGCCATTTTTTATCTTTAAACGACGAAAAAAGAGTTTTGATGCACGAAGAAGCCAAACGTTTTGCTTCTCTTAGGGCTTCAAGAAGCGGGCGAACTGCGAAGCAATTTTTTACGCTTTATCACGACAAATTTTAAGGATATAAATGAGGATAGGCTTTATAGGAGACGTAGTAGGCAGACCGGGACGCGATATGATAAACTCTTATCTAAGAAAATTAAAAG
The DNA here is from genome assembly GCA_031268335.1 of Campylobacteraceae bacterium. Taxonomy (GTDB): domain Bacteria; phylum Campylobacterota; class Campylobacteria; order Campylobacterales; family Campylobacteraceae; genus JAIRKW01. Next base: position 2,698 of record JAIRXG010000004.1, on the reverse strand, counting down.
AAGAGTTTAATATAGATTTTGTCATAGCAAACACCGAAAATGCTTCGCACGGATTTGGCTTGAGTATAAAAAACGCCAATGAACTTTTCGGCATGGGTATAGATGTGATGACGGGCGGCAATCACACATGGGATAGAAAAGATATAATTGGAGTTTTGGATATTTTGCCTATTTTGCGTCCGTACAATTTACCCTTAGGCGTTGTCGGACGAGGATCTTTAGTAGTTGAAGTAAACGGCAGCAAACTTGGTATCATAAATCTCATGGGGCATTTTTCAATGCCTATGTGCGATAATCCTTTTATCAAAGCAAAAGAGGCCGTGACATTTGTAAAAGAGCAGGGCGCGGAAGCTGTTTTTATAGATTTTCACGCTGAGTCCACAAGTGAAAAAGCGGCTCTATTTGCTATGCTAAAGGGCGAAATTTCGGCTATTGTCGGAACGCATACACATATTGGAACAGATGACTTGAAGATAGACGGCGGCACGCTTTTTTTGAGCGATATAGGTCTTAGCGGATGTAGAGACGGCGTGATAGGCGTAGATAAAGAAGCGCCTCTAAATAGATTTTTGACCGGACTCCCTTTTGCTTTTGAAATCCCGAAAGATTGTAAAAAAATCTTTCAAATGGCGGTTTTTGAGATACAAGGTGGATATTGCACGGACGCTTTTAAAATAAAAATTTACGATGACAAGCCGCGAGTGATAACAAAGGCGTTGTGTGAATAGCTTTGATTTGCTTGTTTTTTTGAAAAATGCCGGATACTTAAAAAACGGTTGTGAAAAACTTTGGTGGCCGAATGCGGGAAGTTTTGAAATCGTCGTAGGAAGCGTACTCACGCAGCAGACAAAATGGAGCAACGTCAAAATCTCTTTAGAAAATCTCAAAGAACACTCTTTGCTGTCTTTGGAAGCCTTAGCTGAAGCGAATGAGTATTTGTTAAAGACTCTTATTTTAAGATGCGGTTTTAGCGGACAAAAAGCTTCAAGGCTCATAATGTTATCGCGAAATATCATGAGCAATTTTGGAGATTTTGAGACTTTTCAAAAAGAGGTAGAGAAAGAGTGGCTTTTGGCGCAAAAAGGATTAGGGCACGAGAGCGCCGATGCTATACTGTGTTACGCTTGTCTTAAACCCGTTATGGTGATAGATGGTTATGCAAGAAGACTTTTAAAGAATTACGGCTATGAGTTTGAAAGTTACGAGGAGATTCAAGAGTGGTTTTATGAGGGTATTTTGAGCTCTTGGAATAAAGTAGCGGGGCTTTATGATGGCGGGATAGACGAAACAACATTGTGGGCAAGATATCATGGCAAAATCGTCGAATTTTGCAAAGAAAATATGAAAGGTAACATAAGTATTTTAGATACGGTACTTTAATCCGTTTTTTTTACCTTAGTTATAAATGATATGAGCAAAACTCTTTTGCGATATTAAATCCTTTACAATACTTCACATTTACATGTAAGAGCGTCAAACTTACATAGTTTGTGCCACAATATCCTCATATGTGAGGATAAGGTTTTTATAATGGTTGTGATAAAATATAAAAATTATATAAAATTTCCACTCTCAAAGATGATGATAAGGAGCAAAGATGGCAAAACAAAATACTGCAATAAAAATATTTGAAAATAAAAAAGTGCGTACGTTTTGGGATGATGATAAAGAGAAATGGTATATTTCTATAATTGACGTTATAGAAGTTTTAACCAGCAATGAACGTCCTAGAAAATATTGGGACGACCTAAAACGCAAATTCAAAATAGAAGGAAGTGAACTGTCCGAAAAAATCGGACAATTGAAAATGAAAGCTAATGATGGCAAAATGAGATTAACCGATGTAGCTGATGTAAAGCAATTATTTCGTCTTATACAATCCATTCCATCGCCGAAAGCAGAACCTTTTAAGCTATGGTTAGCGAGCTTAGCAAAAGAGAGACTGGAAGAGATTGACGATCCCGAACTTGGCATTGAGCGTCTTATGGAGTATTATCACCACAAAGGGTACTCTCTAAATTGGATAAATCAAAGACTAAAATCTATAGAGATAAGGAAAGAACTGACTGACGAATGGGAACACAGAGGCGTAAAAAAAGGACAAGAGTTTGCTGTTTTGACTGATATAATAACTCAAGGTTGGGCAGATATGACAACCAAAGAGTATAAACGGCACAAAGGTTTAAAAACTCAGAGTTTGCGCGACAATATGACCAATATGGAACTAATACTAAATATGCTTGCCGAAGCGACCACAACGGAAATATCCAAAGAGAAAAAACCCAAAAATATTGATGAAAACAAAGAGATAGCAAAACAAGGCGGACAAGTAGCAGGAAATACGAGAAAAGAGATAGAACTCAAAACAGGCAAAAAAATAGTTAGCAACCTAACCTCCAAAACAGCAATTACAAAAAAGAATGATAATGAGTGAAAAACATAATCAAAAAGACTTGCAGTTTTCACGCTCACTCTTTGTTTAAGTATTTAGACAGCGTCAAAGGGGAAAAGAGATCAATCTCAATAACTCTTTTGTATTTTTAAGTTTTAAATACTTACATGTAAATACTTCAAACCTTTTTTTATAATATTTAATCTTTACATGTAACAATATTAAACTCACATATCTAACTCTTTACATGTAATAAACTAAAATCAATGTATTTTAATTTCTTGCATGTAATTTATCTTAAAATCA
>JAIRXG010000002.1 GCA_031268335.1 Campylobacteraceae bacterium | reverse complement strand
AAGGGCGGCTTAATTTTTGCATGAGTGTTAAAATCATCGCAACTCTTATCATTTTTAAGCAAGTGATGTATAGATACTTCGGCATAGGATTTTATTGCTTTTTTCGCCTCTTTTGTAAGTTCAATCGAGCGTTTGGTAGAGAGCGTTTGAAAAAGAATGGGCATATTATAGTATTTTGCTATCTCGCATAGTTTGGCTACTTCGCTGGTTTCCGATATCTTTGAAATACCAGGAAGTCCAAGCTTAAATGCTACTTCGCCGTCATTCATTACACCGTTATCATCCAAATCATCATCATAGCAATCTATCAAAAAGGGTGTTTTTCTCATTTTAGCATATTGTATACCTCGCCTAATGAGATTCGAGTTTATGTGCGATTTGCCCCATATGGCAACTGCACCGTTTTGTATTAGAGTAGCGATATTGTTGAGCTTATTTGTATCTTCATTTATCAAAGGGGCTGATAAAAGCATGGTTGTAGGCAGAGTATTTACTTTAGCGTTCAAAAGTTCTAAGAAACTCTCATTGTCAAGGCGAGGAAGAAAATCTGGAATTATAAGCGCTGTTGTAACCCCTCCTTTAGCACAATCGTTAGAAAGAGTATTTAAATTTTTTTGATTTAATGTATCGTTTTTAAGCCTTACATGTAGATCTATGAGACCCGGAAACACATATGCTCCGTTGGCGTCTATCGTTTCATTGTCTTCACTTGCGATATTGTCCGCTATTTTAACTATTTTATTCTCTTCAATGAGAATATCTTTCAAGACTTTGTCATCGGATATTTTAGTATTTTTGATTAACATGCAAATCCTTATATTTAATTTTTTATTATAAAAATGATGCGATAAAACCTTTTTACGATAGTAAATCTCTCAAACTATCAAGAGGGGATTTTCCTTCTATAATCATGCTCACCTCTCTTGCTATCGGCGTATAGATATTTCTCTCTTTTGAGATTTTACTTATGGCTCTTGAGGTTAAAACCCCCTCAGCCACTTCTCCTAACTCTTGCAAAATTTTATCAAGTTTTGCACCTTTGGCTAAAGCCGTTCCTACGCGATAATTACGTGAAAGCACGCTTGAAGCGGTCAAAAATAGATCCCCTGCCCCGCTAAGCCCCAAAAATGTCGCCTCTTTAGCGCCGAAATTTAAACCAAATCTTTGCATCTCAACAAGTCCTCTAGCAATAAGACTTGCTCGTGCATTAAGCCCCAAATCAAGTCCGTCGCACACTCCGCTCGCAATCGCCAAAACATTTTTATATGCGCCGCTTATCTCTGCTCCAATGATATCGTCATCAGCATAAGCTTTAATGAAATTTGGAAAAAATGCGCAAAACTCTTTTGCTGTCTCTTGATTTTTAGAACTTACCACCAAAGCTGTCGGCAATGCTTTCATAACTTCAGCGGCAAACGTAGGACCGGAAAGATAGGCAAGGTTAGAATTTGGAATAAAGTCTGAAAATATCTCGTTTAAAAATCTTCCGCTGCTCTCTTCTATGCCTTTGGCTGCTATAAGTACTTTTTGATTATTGTATTTAAAGTTTTTTCTAAGCCATTCGCCGACAATTTGCGCGGGAAGCGCCATAACGATATATTCATTATCCAATGCTTCCGCAAGATTTACAAAATTAGGAATTTCTTTTTTTGTTCTTGAGGCAATTACGCTTTTATGACTTTGCGAAAATGCAAAATGCAATGCTTGTCCCCATTTACCGCCGCCAATTACAGCTATATTCATTTTAGACACCAAGTTTTGCTTTTAAAAGCTCATTTACTTTTGTCGGATTTGCCGTGCCTTTGCTCTCTTTCATCACTTGTCCGACAAAAAATCCGAAAAGTTTATCCTTGCCTGCTTTTATCTGTTCGACTTTGTCCTGATTTGCACTTAGAACAGCGTCTATTATCGCTATTATCGCGCTATCGTCGCTCACTTGTTTGAGCCCTAATTTTTCAATAACATTATCAACGTCTTCTTCATTTTGCATCAAAAAATCCAAAATATCTTTTGCCGCTTTACCGCTTATCGTATCGTCTTCTATTCTTTTTACTAATGCGGCTAATTTATCGGCTTTAACAGGAGAGTTTTCTATCTCTACTCCGTTTCCAAGTCGTCCTAAAAGTTCGACACTAAGCCAATTTACACTATTTTTCGCGCTTGCTCCACATTTAATCATCTCTTCAAAATATTTAGCCAATTCAACGGAACTTGTGATAACTCCCGCATCGTACGGTTTGATACTGAGTTCCTTTACGTAGCGAGCTTTTTTTTCATCCGGAAGTTCGGGAATTTTAACGCACTCTTTCATCATTTCATCGTCTATTATAACAGGCAACAAATCCGGATCGGGAAAATAGCGATACTCTGCGCTGTCCTCTTTACTCCTCATGCTTCTTGTCTCACCGCTTTCTATATTAAAAAGCCTTGTCTCCTGCACAACTTCTTTATCATAAATGCCATCTTCCCACGCTTCGCTTTGACGCTCCACCTCATAATCTATAGCTTTTTGTATAAATTTAAACGAGTTTAGATTTTTTATCTCAACTCTCGGATACAATTTTGTATCGCCTTTAGGTCTTATAGATACGTTGGCATCGCATCTAAAACTACCTTCTTGCATGTTGGCGTCGCTGATATTAAGATATCTTAATATCGCATGAATTTTTTTAAGATACGATACGGCTTCGTCGGAACTTCTAAGATCCGGTTCACTTACTATTTCCAAAAGCGGCGTACCGGCGCGATTCAAATCAACGCCGCTAAAATTTGCTTCATGTACGTTTTTACCGGCATCCTCTTCCAAATGTGCTCTTGTTACGCCTATCTTTTTTGTTGAACCGTCTTTTAGGTCTATATAAACCTCACCTTTTTCAACTATAGGAATTTCAAATTGACTTATCTGATAGGCTTTGGGAAGGTCAGGATAAAAGTAATTTTTTCTGTTAAAAATAGAACGTTTGTTCACAGTCGCGTTGATGGCTGTTCCAAAAGCTATTGATTTTTTAACAGCCTCTTTATTTAGTACGGGAAGCGCTCCTGGAAGTCCTAAACACACGGGGCACACATTTGTATTTGGTTTTTCGCCAAAACTTGTGGGGCATGAGCAAAAAATCTTTGTTTTCGTATTTAATTGGGTGTGAATTTCAAGACCTATTACAACTTCAAACATAATGTAAAACCTTTATTTTAAAAAATAACGAATGGACGCGTATCCGATTGCTCCCGCTTTTTCACACATATGTATTTGAGAGCTTTCTAAAATACCGCCAAGCGCGATACATTTATTTGGTATTTTATCCGTTATTTCTTTTAACTTCTCTAAACCAAGAGGTTTATTTTTATCAGGAGTGAAAAAAATAGGGCTTATCGTGATAAAATCAGCTCCAAAAAAAAGCGCCTTGTTTACCTCTTCTAACGAATGTGCACTTGCGACTACAAAAACATTTTCTTTTTTTGCCAGAGGAATATTTTCAAAATCTTTTGTCGGTAAATGAACGCCGTAAGCACCTAAAATTGCAGTTTTATGCCAAAAAGTATGCAAAATGGGCTTTATGTGCAATTCGTTACATGTAGCGATGAAAGTTTTTGCTAAATTTTCATAATTTTCGGCGTTTTTATCTCTCAGACATGCGTAATCTATTTTATGTTTTTTACTAATTTGAAAAAGTGTTGCGGCTATAGATTGTTCGGTATTTCCGTAGTATTTTTTATCGGTTATCAGATACGATATCATCCGAACTATCCGAGCCTTTTGGTCTCTTTTGCAAAAGCGTCTCAAGTAGTTTTGTTTGGCGCTTCAGTTCGGACAACTTTTCAGCTTGTATCGAAGCTAATCCCACAATCATAACCAAAAACAGTCCGAACAAAGAGCCTATAAATCCTGCCGTTATCGCTGCAAAAATACCAAACGGCAAAAAAACACTAAAGAGCTTAATGGCGCCCAACACAGTGATAGCCCACGAAGCTCCCATCAAAAAACTGATTAAGAAATCAAAATGAGTTTTTTTCAATTAAGTTTGTCTCTTTTAGTGATCATTGCTGATATGTACGGCACCCGCTAAATATACGTAAGTTAAAATCATAAATATAAAAGCTTGCAAAGCGCCAAAAAATACCAATATAAAGAAAGGTAAAATAGGTAAAACCCAAGGCGCCAATAAAAGTATAACCATCAAAAACAAATCGTCGCCCTTGACATTTCCGAAAAGCCTAAAAGAGAGCGATATGATTCTTGAAAAATGAGAAGTTATCTCTATCGGAAGCATCAAAGGAGCAAGCAATAATTTTGGTCCTAGAAAATGTTTGAAATATTTAAGCACACCGTTTACTCTTATACCTTCAAAATTGTAGTACAAAAACACTATAACGGCAATCGGCAAGGTGATATTGATATTGCTTGTAGGGGCTTCAAAACCAGGAATCACTCCTATCATGTTTGACACAAAAACAAAAAGAGCAATTGTGGCTGCAAGAGGAAGATATTTTCTGGCAACCTCTTCACCAGCTATATCGCTTGCTATGCCGATGATTCCTTCCAAAAACATTTCAAAAACATTTTGAGTATTGCCAGGCACCAATTGCAAAGACGATGCGGCAATTTTTGCTGCGACTAAGATGATGATTGCTACTATAAGTATTTGCGAAAGCACAATCCAAGTGTGATTGTCGCTTATCAAACTTGTGAAGATAAAAATTTTAGACATTTAAAGCCCTGCTTTTAAAAATTTATGGGTGATTATAGCAACCAAAGAATTAAGATTCTATGAATTTTCTCGCTATATTAAGGATTTTGAGAAGTTTATTATTCTGATATTTGTCTATACATGTAGCGAGGTTTCCTTGATCATTACTGATAAAGAAACCTCAAAAGGTATTTAAAAACTGTATCTATATCCTACATTGGCTTTTAAGTTGTCAAACTCGCTGCCTTTTTGCAAACCTCCCTCAAGATAGAGATTGTGGTTATTGCTGCTTAGTGTAACGCCAAGAGCATTATCAAATATATTTTGATTTAGTTTATACTCTTTTTGCGTATTTTGAGCGTCATTGAAAGAGTATGTTGTTTTACCGCCAAGCTCTCTTGCATAACCTGTTTTAAAATATAGATTTGCACTGTCTTTCAACTTGTATCCGAATACAACGCCTACTCTTGCAAGATATGAGTCAAAACCGTCAATATTTGTTTTGAGACTGTTTGATGAACTTATGCTAAAACTTCCTTGTTTAGCATAGCTCAATTCTGCTTGCGGCTCAATGTAATAAAGACTTGCTATATCATATCTTTTGCCTGCCTCAACGGAAAGAGAAAATCCTTTGCTATCCCCGCTTCCGTCTACAGTTAAATTATTTGAGGTGCGAGTATTGAAACTGTTATCGTTTTGAACATATTTTAAAGCCGCGTCTATATAAAAATTGCTATTGTCTTTATATAGAGCATATACGCCAAAATCATACATCGTACTTTCGCTGTCTCCTACACTATAATCGGCATCAGATTTCAAATATCCGAAAGTTAAACCTGTATAAAGCTTGCCGTTACTGACGTAAGATAGTTTATCCGCGCCGATTTGAATACCATAATATTCAACGTTATTTATCCTGGTAGTATCGTCAAAAGAACCAAGCTTTCCGAAATATGTTCTAGCCCACATATCGCCTTCAACACTGTTTGCTTTATCTTCCGTTTTATCTCTAAGTTCTCCCATTCTTTGAAGAATACTTTGAGTGTTTATGTAGTTAGACAGATAATTTATCGTCAAAAAGCCTATTGAAGAGACTGCCGTGTTGCTAAGAACAGCTCCGCTTCCCGGAGGAGAAATCATACCTGAGGGCGTTACGTCTCCTACATAATAACTTTGCGTTGTATTGTCAAAGGTTAGAGCGTAAGTATAAGCTCCCACATCGGCGTGTCCTATAAAGTTTGCCTGATAATCTCCAGTAGCGTTAAGATACTGCACAATCGTCAAAGAAAGATTGCCATTAACGCTATATCCTCCTGTAGTTTTATCATAGAAGTTGATTGTATGAGTTCCGTATGAACTGTTAGTTACAAATATCGTATCGTTTATAAGATTATTGGCATCAACCCTTACGCCAAACACTCCGCCGTTTCCTAATATATTATCTGCAATAAGCGTCGTAGAATTTGACAAAGGAGAGTTATTATAACTCAAATCAACAATCGCGCCGTTTGAAAGTTTCAAGTCGCTTACGATTGAATTACCCCTAACCGTCCATTTGGAATTATCAAACGATAGATCCGTAACTCCGCCGTTTAACGAATAAGCTGAACCAATAAAAGATGATGCGTCGTTAAATTCCAACGAGATAACTCCGTTATTATCACTGAAAATATTACCTAATATGTTAAGAGTATTTAAAGCATCCGAACTAACTATGCCGTTATTTGCATATACGGCGTAAGAACTATCGTCAAACACTTTTAAAGAAGTCGTATCGTCAAGCGTTAAATCCGAACCTCCAGCTACATGTAGAGCATAAGAGTTGGGACCGTAAACATTTATATCCAAAGCGTTAAAATCATACGTATATCCATTGCCAAGATATACGGCTTTTGAGTTTGCTCCGTAAGTATTTATGTTTAGAGCATCGTGGAAATGGATATTTTCATTAAATTTGTTGTTACTGGTACCATATATACCCGCTAAATCGTTTATTGCAAACACGTTAATGTTATCACCTAAAGTGTTTAGAGTCGTTGCTCCGTTAAAGTCAATTGAGCTGTTTGCATATGTAATCTCAAAAATTTTAGTATTGTTACCGTTTGCATTCAACGTAGCTTCTCCTTGAAAAACAACGCTGGTAGGAAAAACAGTTAATGCGGTCGGCGAATAATTTGCGACATATACAACAGCAGCTTTATCGCCGCTTACACTGACGGTAGCATTATTTCCCAAAGTGACATTTCCGCCTTGTCTGGCATAAATAGCGTTAGACGCGGCGGAACCTCCATTGGCAACACTTACAAGATCTGAACCTCCGCTTGTGCTGATAATGGCGTTATCGCCTATAACTACTGCCGCACCTCCTACAGAATTTGCAAGGTTTGATGAAGACCCCCAAGAATAGACGCCCGTACTTGAATCACCCGTAGTAATAATTTTTGTGTTATTTCCTAAAGTGATATATCCCTGTAGAGCATAAATGGCGTGCGAATATCCGCCAGTTGTAAGTATGGTAGCGTTATTGCCAAAAGTAATCTTCGGATAATAATACACTCCGCCTGAACTTGCTCTCATATCTGCAGCAACCGCATTGGTAGGTCCTTTACCTAAACCTCCTGTTGTTGTTATAAAAGCGTTATCGCCTATATTAACTACAGATGCGCCTTGAGCCCAAAGTCCGACAGAAATCTCGGGTCCCGAGGTAATGGCTCTTAAGTTGTCTCCTATCGTCAAATAGGTATAACCGTTCGGCATACTATCTCCGCTAAGAACTTGTATCGCCATCGTACCGTTTCTTCCAACGCCTGTAACGTCTACTGTCAAATTATCGCCGATAGTGACATTTGAGCCTCTGCGAACTTCAACGCCGTAAGAATACCATCCCGAACTTCCCGTGCCACACGCACCGCATCCTGTGTCTCCTCTTGTAGTAATTGTTGCGTTATTTCCTATATTAACGTTGGAATTGTTATCTAACCTCATTCCGAAACTACCGATACCTGTTGTTAATATATTTAAATTATCTCCTATATCAATATCGGCAAAATGTGCAACCAAACCGTCGGAATTGCTTTTGCCAGTGCTGTGTGCTTGCGAACCTTCCGTCAATATATTTAAATTATTGCCAATACTGACAGCGGCTTTATTTGCAGCATTTGCTCCTTTGGCATATATGCCTTGCGAAGTTGACGCATTCGTATATATATTTACATCATTGCCTAACGAAACTTTTGAACCCTGCAAAGCATATATAGCGACGGAACCCCCCCCTTGCGTCTTTATATCTATATTGCCGCCAGCAGTGATATTGCCGCTTTGTGCATAAAGAGCATAAGAGTTTGTCGCGGCTGTGCTAATATTTAAGTTATTAAACTTAAAATCTGCCGTATTATTGTTTGTATGAATACCGTAAGCGTTATTTGCCGCAGTATCAATAACATAACTTGAATTTTGTGCAAAAGATCCGTAAACGGACGAATCAACCGTATCATCACAATGAATTACACCGCTTGTATTTGTGCACAAAGCGGATAGATTTGCAGCAAAAAAAGAGGCAAAAAACAGAGAAATGAAAAAAGATTTTTTGAACTCTTTTTTGTGATATTCTATTTTTTTGCGAACAGACTTTTGAAAAATATTGAAACAATATTTGCCTATGTAATACATGTAAACCCCTTTTAAAAAAATAATAAGATTTTATAAGAAAAACTCTTACAATAATATTAAAAATCGTTATCATTTTAAAATAAACATTGAGGAAGGCTATTTTTAATACAAACTTAGCAAAATAACTACATGTAGACAAATATGTATCTACGACATTGGGAGGATTTAAATTTACATAGGCAAATCGTGCGGATGTAAAAAAGGTTAAATAGCTATATATAAAAACGGCTCGCTTTGAAAATTTGTAAAATAAATTTTAAGATAACAAAGTAATTGCAAAAATACATAAAGACAAAGTGAGTAGAAAATCAAATAGGTGCAAATTTAAGGCGATAAAATTTGGTTTTTTGAGCAGCAGCAACAAATCTACATAAATGAAGATATTGAAGTTGCTCAAGAATTATTAAAAAAAAATCCAAAAACTAAAAAAAGAACGCGCCACGCCAAAGGGCGCTAAACTAAACACTTTTGATACAAATACTTCAAAAGAGCCAACAAATTTGTCTTAAAATTACAAAAGTTTGAATATCAAAGAAATAGCCACGTAAATAGCAAATTTTAAAGTCTTCAGTTGGCAAAATAACTACATGTAGACTACAAAAAACACACTAAAAAAACGGTTAAAAATTTCCGTACCTACATGTTGAGGGAAGTCTTTATATTGAAAAATTCATAAAGTAAATTTTATGAATAAACGTTAATTTGCATATTTAATGAGGAAAATTTCCCTTTGTTCGTTATTGCGAGAATACGCTTTCTGGATTGCTTCGGAGCTCGCGCTTCTCGCAATGACAAGAAGTGAGATTGCCACGCTTATGCTCAACAATGATTAAACACCGGATTGCTTCGCTACATTCGCAATGACGGGAGTTCTTGCTATTATTTTACTTTTGCACAAATCTACTTTTACTTGTCATTGCGAGAAGCGCGAGCTCCGAAGCAATCCAGACTTTCATTCCATTTTGTTATTATTTGCTATCATTGAAAGAAACATCATATTTTTGTCAATTGCAAAAAATATCATCTTTTTTATCATTGAGAAATACACTCATTTTGTCATTGCGAACGAAGTGAAGCAATCTGGTTTCACTAACTTTTTCCGGATTGCTTTGGAGCTCACGCTTCTCGCAATGACAAAAGAAGTGTGCTCCAAAATGTGCTCCTCTATAATGAATGGGCTAACCATATAAAAACGTGCATAGTTATAGGCTTTTTGTAGCTTCGTTCGCAATGACAAAGGAAATGTGCTCTTTGCAAGCTTAAATAATTCATAGTTTAATAAAACAGTGTTTTCTATTTTTAAAGATTTATCGTCCGATAATTTTTTCTATCTCTTTTGATTGCCCGAGGCGGTATATCGCAAAATCATATTTCACGGGGTCTTTTGCATCAAATCTGCGAAGCGTTTCGGTCAACTCCAAAACAGCCTTAAAGTCATAAGTTTTGCGCTTTAAAAGCCCAAGTTTTTTTGAAACATTAAACGTATGTACATCAAGCGGCATTAACAAATCAGCTTTATCCACCCTCTTCCAAAGCCCCATATCAAGTTCGTCATCTCTCACCATCCAACGCAAAAACATATTCCATCTTTTGTACGGCGATGAGGGTATTTGCGATGGGATTTTGCCAAGTAAAAATTCATATCCAAATGAGCGATAAGAGTTTAGTTCATACAACATCTTGATGAGTACTCTTAAACCGTCTATCACGTTTTTATTTTTAGTATAACCGTTTAAAAAAACATCCTCCAAGCTTGCCTCTTTTTTAAATCTCGCAAATGTTTTAAATACTTCTACGACATCTTGATTTGTTTGAAAACGGTAATATTTCCCCTCAAGTTTTTTCTCTATCATCTTTTCATCGTCGTCTAAAACTGAAAAATCAATTGAGAGCAGAAATTTTTCTATGAGTTTTGCATTGCCATAAGCAAACAGAGCGCAAATCAACGCGATAATATCGTTGCGATACGGTTTAGCTACTCTTAGAGGATCGGCTGCTTCCATGAGCCCAACGCTATGGTTTTTCCGCCCTACTTCAATATCCAGCAAATTTTTAATATCATTCATAGTTTTCCTTTCTCAAAACAAAAACCGTATTATAACGAAGTTGCACGACCGGCTAACTCAAAAACTATTGATATTTGAAAACCCACATTGCAAATATTTCTTATAAATTGTTCATAATAAGGGGGTTTTGAGGTAGATTTGCAGTTATTAACGCTTGTTGCTCGCGCTATTTCGCGTATGTTAATTTGCAAATTAAAATTTTTTGCATGTAAGTATTTTTGCAGCGTAGGATTTATGACCTCATACACTTATAGGCAAATGTAAAAGTGCGCATAGAGCGTGAATCGTCTCTATATCTTGATTTGAGAGTTTATCATCATCCGTTTTTAGAGATGATATGATCATTTCAAGTATTTTCTTTCTAAGGAGCGGTTTTGCTTTTTGTATCTCGCGGTAAGCGTTTTCAAGTAATATCGAAGAGATGTTTTCGGAAGGCACAAATCTTAGCGTAGTTGTGCTGAAATCTTTCATTATTTTACCAAAAGCCTGCTTTGCCTTTTCCTCATTCAAAAATTGACTGCTGATAATTGCAGATAGTAGAATTTCTACTTCAAATTTTATAGCTCCTATGACAGAGTGAATCTCTTGTGGAATTTTTACGATACCAAACAACACGTCAAGCGGATAAAGCACTAAATGTTTCAAGTTGAGCTCGAACCATGATATATTTTTGTCGGCTTCAATGAGACGGATTATCGTATTTTTGAATTTTAAGTATTGTTCTTTTGAGAGTGTTTTTAGAGTTGGCATACTAATTTGAATGAGATTTATGTACATGTCGCGCGAAGTGTTTTTGAATTCGGATTTTATATTTTCAAATTTTTCCGAAATCTTTTCATCGTTTTGGGTGAAAAAATCTCGAGCTATTATCTCAATCTGCAGTTTTTGTATATTTTCGTTTTTATCCAAAAGAGTAATAAATATGATAAATTGCGCCAAAAGCATATCCGCCGTGCCATCATGCAAGAGTTGAGGAATTTTATCTATTTTTTCGCTTGCCGTGTTTAATTTCTCGGAAGTTATAGCGCCTATATCATTGATTTCATTTAAAATTGCAGCTGCTGTTATAATTTTTACAATTTTTTCTTTTTTCTGCTCCGTTGTTTTTCGGGTTTTTTCATTGTTATGAACTATCGGTTTGGGAGTTATGTACTGTCCATCCCAATCGGGCTGTATAGCTTTAATCCTTTTATCTAATGGCGGATGAGTGCTGAAAGAGAAAAAATTTCTAATACCATCCGAAAAATACAAATGACTAAACTCGCTCGCTTTTTGAGAGTTTATAACAGAACTTGAACCGCCGATTTTTTTGAGGGCATCCGCCAACCCTTTCGGATGTCTGGTAAACTGTACAGACGAAGCGTCTGCTAAATACTCTCTTTGACGATTAATGGCAGCTTTTATGGCATTTCCGAAAAATACGCCTATAAGTCCTATAAGATACAAGGCTAGCCCTATCGTAATAATTATCGCGATTGCGCCTCCTTTTTTGTCTCTTGATGAAATTCTGATTCTTGGGAGAGACCTTAGTAGAAACTCTCCTGCAAGGCTTATAAATAAAACACCGTTTAAAATACCTATCGCTCTAATATTTAAGCGCATATCGCCGTTAAATATATGTCCGAATTCGTGAGCTATCACTCCTTGAAGTTCATCTCTATTTAAAAGATTGACCGCACCTTTAGTAACTCCTATAACAGCGTCGTCGTAAGTGTTTCCTGCGGCAAAAGCATTGATACTTTCATCTTTTAAAATATAAACGGGTGGCATAGGTACGCCTGAAGCTATAGATATCTCTTCAACGATATTTAAAAGTATCGTTTCATTGGCGTTGGCGCTGCGATTCAGCACTTGTCTGCCGCCAAGAGATTGGGCTATAAGAGCGCCGCCTCCGTGCGAGAGCTGAGAGACTTTATAAAAGCATCCTCCAAGGATAACAAACAAAGTCGCAGCAAGTACGGCAAATGTAAAATGATATGGGACGTTTTGAAATATAAAAACAGGTGAGAGAAAGAGGCCGCTGGAATTCGTATCGTATACCATAATCAAAGAGAAAAAATACCAAACGCAAAAACAAACGCCTGTAATAGCCAGAACAAAGAGCGCTATCAAAATTTTTGAGTTTTTTTTGGCTCTTTGTTGTCGTTCAAAAAAGTTCATTTTTTATTAGAAACTTACTTTTGGTGCGTCTTGTATAACCGCGCTGTCTTGAAACTCTAAAAGTGCGGCGTCTTTTGTGTGACCAAACGATGTTGCAAATATATTTTGAGGGAATGATTGACGATAGGTATTATAAGACATAACGGAGTCGTTATACGCTTGCCTGGCAAATGAGACTCTATTCTCAGTAGTTGTTATCTCTTCATGAAGCTTTATCATATTTTCATTTGCTTTCAAATCCGGATATGCTTCGACCACTACATTTAATTTTCCAAGTGCACTTTGTAAATTTTGCTCCGCCTTTCCCAAAGCTTCGATATTTTGCGGTTCTGAGGGATTTATTTTTGCATTTTCTAACGTTTTAGCGGCTTGATTTCTCGCTTGCACCACAAGTTCTAATGTCTCTCTTTCATGCTTTAAATAAGCCTTTGCCGTTTCTACTAAATTTGGAATAAGGTCATATCTTCTTTTTAGTTGAATTTCGATTTGCGCAAAAGCATTTAAATAGCGATTTTTAAGCGCGACAAGGCTGTTGAAAATGCTTATTACGTAAAACACAAGCAACACCGCTATCACGACGATTACGATAAGAAAAGTTCCCATTTTGACTCCTATTGAAAAATTTCATAATTATATAACAAATTAAAATAAGATGCGTATTTTTACGTTTGCGCACCCAAAGGCAAATGCAAGGCTTCACTCAAAGCGTGTATTATGGCAAGATCTTTATGTGATATCTCTTTATCATGGCTTAAAGTCAATATCGCCATTTCCATAATTTTGCGTCTTATAAGAGGTTTGGAGTTTTGTATCTCATCTATGACTTTTATAAAATCTTTTTGTGAAAATTCGCTATACGGCGTATATTGCATAGATGTAATGCCGCTTTGTTTTTTTATGTCCTCAAAGATAACGGCGGCTTTTTTGTCATTGCCATATTGCGTATAAGCAACAGCTGATAATAAAATTTCAAGCTCTTTTTTGAAAGCCCCTACATGTGTATGAATTTCAAGCGGCGGTTTTCTTAATCCAAACGTCATATCAAGCGGATAAAAAACGATATATTTCATGCACCACTCAAATGCAGAAACATGTTTGTCATATTCGATAAGTTCATTTGCTAATTCTTTGAAAGTTGCGTACTGTTCAGGCGATATGGTTTTTAATGTTGCCGCGCAGATGTGTATAATATCAAGATATGCCGTGCGCTCTAAAAAACTTATGTCGCTGTAAGCGGCAAAAAGCCGTTTCATTGCCGTCTGTTGTTTTAAAGAGTCGTTTGGAAAAAGTTTTTGTGCCGCAATCTCTGCCTGAGTCTTCCTTATGCCTATATCGGTGTCAAAAAGGAGCGCACATATGATAAATTCGGCTTCGAGCGGATTTTTTGCATTTTGCTTAAGATTTTGAGGAATTGTATCTAAAATCTTCTTTGCATGTGAAAGTTGATTGGGGTCGATGTTGCCTGTATTTGCAAGTTGATTTAGCAAATAGGCTACGGTTAGAGTGTTTATAGCTTTTTTTGGCTCTGATTCTTTGAATACCTCTCTTCGCTTTTTCTCTACATGTATATAGTTACCATCCCACCTCGGTTCTATTTTATAGATTCTTTTATCTGTTGCAGGAGATGACCAGCTTGCAAAAAATATATGACTATAATAGCCGACATTGGCATTTGCAAGTTTATAACCATATTGTCCGACTTTTTTTAAAGCGTTTGCTATGCCCTGCGGATATCTTGTAAATTGTACCGCCGAAGCGTCTGCAAAAAATTCTCTTTGATGGTTTATTAAAAATTGGATAAAAGAGGCTAAAGCCATACCCAAAGCGCCTAAAATCGCCAACATAAAACCACCGAATATTAAAATGGGCGAGCTGTAACTCCAAAAATTATCTTCGATTTTTTTATCTTCGATTTTGCCAAATCTACTTGGAAAAATAAATTCCATACCTATGAGAAAAATATACATTATACCGCTAACAAAACTTGTGGTATAGTTGTTTAGCTTTATGTCACCATTAAATATATGACTAAATTCATGAGCGACAACTCCTTGAATCTCTTCTCTTTCCAAAAGCTCCACAGCGCCTCTTGTTACGCCTAAAACCACATTGTCATAAGTACTTCCTGCCACAAATGCGTTGATGTGTTTATTTTCCATAATATAGATAGGAGGCGACGAGATACCGGAAGCTATGGATATCTCATCCACCACGTTCATGAGAATTTTCTCTTTTTTATTTGCGCTTTCGGCTAAAAGTAGTTTACCGCCAAGTTCGTTTGCTACGGCATCTCCTCCTTTTGCTAAATCGTCATTTTTTTTGATAGCTCCAAAAACTATGACAAAAAATACACCCAAAAACGAACAAATTATGACAAATGGGCTAGCATTGCTCAAGATGTAAAAAGGAGAAAGCGTAAGACGAGAATATGCCTCTTTAAATACATACACATCTATAGCGATAAAAATCATTCCTACTGCAAACACTACGATAACGACGCTCAAAATAAAAACTAACGTTAAAATGACACTGTAACGTTTAGACCGCTCTTGTTCTTTGTAAAAATTCATCCGAAAGTTCCTAAAAAGAGTTTTAAAAATTAAATTATATAATAATTTTATGCAATTAGTTGAAGTTTTAATTATATTATGTTGTAGAGTTGTTGCATGTAAAATATGAGAGAGTTAAGCGGAAAAGTATTGTTGAAGATGTTTAAAAATATTACATGTAGTAGAAATATACGTTTTTTCATAATTGCAGATTAAAAGTTTGTATATTTTAAATCTTTACATGTAGATTAAAATTAAATAAAAATTTTTTACCTAAAAGAATGATGACAAACCTATGAAGTAAGCGTAAAATTTAACCGTTTATAATAGTACTCGAAGGGCATTTATCTAAACATCGACAACAATTAAAGGCATGTATTGAAAATCTACATATAAATTAAAAACCAAAATCTTACATATGCATACATAGATTATACATGTATTGGCTTGGCAAAAATATAGAAGTGAATTTCACTTCAATAAATATATCTTAATGTGGCAATGAATTTTGTCACAGCGCTCATCTTAGCTCGGCAAGTTGCATATATTACTGCAAGATGTAGTTAAGTTGAGTTTGTACAACATTGATTTTTGTAGAAACAAAAAGAGATGCAAAAGCCACTTTAAACATCACTTTTGTATTGAGGAAAATAGGATGCATTTAGTAGTTGCATCCTATTTTGGTTATTTATTGGTCTTCGTAAAGCGTTGTGCTTAGATATCTTTCACCCGTGTCACAAAAGATAGTTACTATCGTTTTGCCTTTATTTTCAGGGCGATTTGCGATAATTTTAGCAGCATAAGCGTTAGCTCCCGAAGAGATGCCGACCAAAAGTCCTTCTTGTTTGGCTAAAGCTCTTGAGGTTTGCGAAGCGTTTTCATAACTTACAGTCAAAATTTCATCATACACTTTGGTATTGAGCACTTCGGGCACAAATCCTGCTCCTATGCCTTGAATCTTATGGGGTGCCGGTTTGCCGCCGCTAAGAACAGGCGAAGTATCGGGTTCTACCGCTATGATTTTAACTTGAGGATTTTTCTCTCTTAATACCTCGCCTACGCCGGTCAATGTGCCGCCTGTTCCAACAGCAGCTATAAAAATATCTACCTTGCCTTCGAGGTCTTTTAATATCTCTTCGGCTGTTGTTTTTCTATGAACTTCAGGATTTGCCGCGTTTGCAAATTGTTGTGGAATAAAAGAGTTTTTTATCTCGCCTCCGAGTTCAATGGCTTTGTTTACAGCGCCTTTCATACCAAGCTCCGGAGGAGTTAGTATAAGTTCCGCTCCAAGCGCTGCTAAGAGTTTTCTTCGCTCGATGCTCATGGAACTTGGCATGGTTAGGATAAGTTTTAATCCAAAACTTGCGGCAACGGTTGCAAGACCAATACCGGTATTTCCGCTTGTAGGCTCTATGATAACAGAGTTTTTATCAATAAGCTTTTTGTCAAGCGCATCTTTTATCATCGCGTAACTGATACGATCTTTGACAGAGTGGCTTGGATTTAAAAATTCGCATTTTCCAAGTACTAAAGCGCCGCTCTCTTCCGAAATTTTATTTAATTTCACCAGAGGCGTATTGCCGATAAGTTCGGTAACATTTTTTGCATAACCCATATTATCTCCTTTAAATAGAGTATGTTAAACCGTCTAACAGTATGTTTTCATATTTTTGAAATTCCGACAGCGGAACTTTCAAAAACTCCTCAATTCCATTTTGCATGTCTTTGAAAAACATTTCTAAAATTTTATTATCAAGCGTATATTCGGCAAATGTCAACTCACCCTCAAGCGCGACTAAAATATCGTAAATTAATATTCTATCGGGCGAACGAGCCAACAAATACCCGCCCTTTGCGCCGCGCACGCTGTTTATTAGTCCCGCTCTTCTTAATTGGTTTAGAAGTTGCTCAAGATAGTTGAACGGAATTCCGGCTTTTTGCGCGATGCTTTTTATCTGCATCGGGGTTACTCCGTCGCCTTGCGTGAGTTCATACATTGCGTTTAGTCCATAAACGCCTTTTGTCGTTATAAACGACACGATGTATCCTTTTTCATATTTACTCCTTGTCTAATGCTTGTTTTAAATCGTCTATCAAATCATCTGCGTCCTCAAGTCCGATACTAAGTCTAATGAGTCCTTCGGTTACAAACGATTTGTCCAAATCCTCTTTCGGAACTTGCTGATGCGTTGTGCTTGCCGGATGAGTGATTATAGACTTTGAATCACCGATATTTACGACTACACTAAAGATTTTTGTATGATTTAATATCTGCTTTGCTTTTTCAAAACTTCCGATATCAAAGCTTAAAAGTCCTGAAGACAAACCGTTTTTAAGATATTTTTGCGCCTTTTCATAGCCTTTATCGCTTTCAAGACCCGGATATGAAACATACTTCACTTTTGGGTGGGATTCTAAAAATTTAGCTATTTTAAGTGCGCTTGAAGAGTGCTCTTTTATTCTTAGACTTAAAGTTTCCAATCCTTGAATCAAAAGCCAACTGTTAAAAGGTGAAATAGTAGCCCCTATATCTCTTATAAAAGCAAGGCGTATCCTTAGTGTAAATATAGGAAACGGCAGCGATGCATAAACAAGCCCATGATAACTTTCGTCCGGTTCGTTAAATTGCGCATAGCGCGGGTTATCTTTTAAAAATGCGCTTAGCCCTTTTCTCTCTACTATTAGTCCGCCTATGGCGGTTCCATTTCCGGATATATATTTGCTGGCAGAGTGAACTACAACATCCACTCCTATTGTTAACGGATTTAACAATATCGGAGTGGCTACTGTGTTGTCCGCTATCGTGACTATATTGTATTTTTTAGCTATTTGAACGATTTTTTCGATATTTGGAATGGCGATTTGCGGATTTGAGAGAGTCTCAAAATAGATAGCTTTTGTTTTGTCGTCTATCAAACTCTCCAAATCGTCCGCATTGTCGCTATCAAAAACTCTAGCTTCAATGCCGAATTGTTTTATAGTGTGCGTTAAAAGCGTTATAGAACCGCCGTAAATCTTTTCGGCGACCAAGATATTTTCACCCGATCTTGCCAAGTTTACAACAGAATAAAATGAAGCCGCTTGCCCGCTTGCTACTGCAACCGCTCCGTCACCTTCTTCCAATGCTGTTATTCTTGCCTCCAAAATATCCGTTGTAGGATTATTGAGCCTTGTGTAAATTGGTCCTAATTCGGCCAATGCAAAACGATTTGCCGCCGTTTCGGCAGAACCAAAGTCATAAGCTGTGGTTTGATATATAGGCACAGCCATTGTGCCGTGCTTGTCTTTATTGTAACCTTCATGGATTGCTATGGTTTTTTTATTCATTTTTAACCTACCTTGTAAAAATTACCGAAAGTATAGCAGAAATTTTTTTTGATTGTCAAGTATATTTATCGGAAAAGTATAAATTAAACCATGACATGTACAAAAAATTATACTATTTATTTCAATAAAACAGCTAATAATAGTCAAGTTTGACTTAAAGTATAATCTAAAAAAGCAATTTTTTTCATTTTATCGGCTGCAATAAAAACAAGTTTTTTGTACATGTAAGCTTTTTAAATGTACATTAGTCCGGCGGCAGTTGCAAAGAGAACTGCTTAAATTATTATGGTTAAATACAAGATTACTATGTTATAATCAAAGCTTTTAAAAACCAAAAATAAAAATGAGTAAAATGGAAGAATTGTTAAAGATAGACGAGAACGATATTTTAACGGGAAGTCCGCGCTCTAAATTTTTTGATATGGTATTTAACGCCAATAAAAATTTAGTAATCGATGCGATGGAAAATTGGATAGAACGATTTGCAGCAATGGAGTACTTGTTGAGAAACGAGTTTGGCAATGCTCTTGAAAGTAAGATGCAAGAGACGATGTACGAAAACGCCGATGTTATAGAAGAGGGCAAAAATGACTTTTTTATAGGCAAAGTAGGCGAAATTTTATCTCAACACGAGTGATTTAATGATAAAAAATATAGATAAGTTAATGCGTTCTTTTATTGTTGATTTGGGCGAAGAGAATATAGTGTCTCTTTATGATAGGATTTCGCAGCAAGGTAAAAAGCTGCGTTCAAAGCTTATATTTGAGATAGCTAAAAACTCAGAACAATCTTTAAAACTTGCATCGGTGATAGAGATGATACACATGGCGAGCCTGCTTCACGATGATGTGATAGACAGTGCTTTAACGCGTAGAAATGCGAACTCTTTCAATGCGGATTTTGGCGATAAGAACGCTATAATGATGGGCGATATTTTGTATTCGTGCGCTTTTTCTCACTTGGCGTCTTTGCCGCAATCTGCTGTTACGTTTGTTTCAAATGCGGTTGCGAATCTGTCTGTGGGAGAACTTTTGGATGTAGAGCTTTCAAAAACATTCAACACAAGTAAAGAGAAATACTTCAAAATGATTTATTGCAAAACGGCTTCTTTAATTGAAGCTTCGGCTTATGCCGCTGCAGTTTTAGAAGGATTTGAGGGTGAAGATTTTGCTTTATATGGCAAAAATTTAGGACTCGCATTTCAGATAATAGACGACGTTTTAGATGTAACCTCGAACGACAAAATGCTCGGCAAGCCCGCTTTGCACGATTTTAAAGAGGGCAAAGTAACGCTTCCTTATCTTTACATGTATGAAGCGTGTAAAGAAAAAGACAAAAAACATATGATGAAATTGCACAAAAAGAGTTTGAATAGTTATGAAAGCGCTTGGATAAAAGATAAAATGGCTGAATTTGAAGTTATAAAACGCTGTATGAGAGAGGCTAAAAATCTTGGCAATAAAGCTCTTAGCGCAATAGAAAAATATAATGCAGACGGTTTAAAAAATATTATTAGGCAGATGATAGAAAGAGATTTTTAATGCAGTATATGACTTTGAGCTTTACTCATAAGAATACGGATATTAAAACGAGAGAAAAACTCTCTTTTAATAACGAAGAGAAGTTATATAACGTTCTTAAAATGATAACAAATCATGAAAATGTCAATGAAGCCGTGATACTCTCTACATGTAACAGAGTTGAAGTGATAACAAGCGTTAAAGAGTGCAAAGAGAGTTTGTCGTTTATATTTAGTATTTTATCGCATGTATCTGGCATAAATAAAGAAGAGCTTGAAAATAGAGCCGACATATACGACAATGCCGGCGCGATACACCATCTATTTGCCGTATGTTCCTCGCTTGATAGTCTTGTCGTAGGCGAAACGCAAATAGCCGGACAATTAAAAACGACTTTCAATTTTGCACTCAAAAATGGATTTTGCGGAGTAAAATTAAAACGGGCGATGCAACAATGCTTTAAATGCGCCGCAACAGTCAGAAGCAGCACTGAGATATCTAAAAATCCCGTTTCAGTCTCTTCTGTGGCAGTATCAAAGGCGAAAGATTTATTGAAAAATCTTGACGGAATAAATGCCGTAGTCGTAGGAGCTGGGGATATGAGCGAACTTGCCGCAAAACACCTGCTATCTTCAAACGCTAATGTAATAATAATCAACAGAAATTATGAAAATGCTTTGGCTTTAGTTAAAAAACTTGGCAAAAACAGCTCCGTGCAGCCATTTTCAAATTTGCGCGAAGCTATAAACAAATATCCCTTGGTTTTCAGCGCTACCGGCGCGCCGCATGCTATTATCACAAACGATATGGTCGAAGCAAAGGTTTTTGAAAGGTACTGGTTTGATATAGCCGTACCGCGCGACATAGAAGCTTGTCGTTTTGAAAATGTACATGTATACGCAGTAGACGATTTGGAAGAGATAGTTACAAGAAACTTAGCTCTTCGCGAAGACCAAGCGAAAGTCGCCTATTCGATAGTGGGGCAGATGACTACCGATTTTTTTAAGCAGCTTCAGGCATTGTCGGTTGATCCTATTATAAAAGAGATTAGAGATAAAGCCAAACAAAGCGCTTTAAACGAAATAGATAAAGCCGTAAAAAAAGGCTATATACAGCAAGAGATGAGACAAAATGTGGAAAAAATAATACACCAATCTTTTAACCTGTTTCTGCACAAACCGACAATAAATTTGAAAAATGTTTTGGAGCTTGACGAATCCGATAAAATTATACGCTCGCTTCAATATTTTTTTGACATTGAGGATGAACGATTAAAAGATATTTCCGCAGTTAAATTTGAAAATTTGGAGAGAAACGAATGAGGTTTTCTAAACTTTTTACGCCAACAACAAAAGAAGCGCCCAAAGACGCTTTGCTTCTAAGCCACATTTTTCTTATAAGGGCAGGTTTTATAAGTCAGGTGGGAAGCGGACTTTATAATTTTTTACCACTCGGCAAGATAGTGCTTGATAAGATAAAAAATATTGTAAAAGACGAGATGGATAAAGCGGGCGCGCAAGAGATAAGCATGGGGGTCGTAAGTCCTTCGGAACTTTGGCGGCAAAGCGGCAGGTATGACGCATACGGAAAAGAACTTTTGCGCTTTAAAGATAGAAAAGACAATGAGTTTGTTTTGGGTCCCACACATGAAGAAGTTGTTGTGGATATAGTCAGAAACAGGATAAATAGCTACAAACAATTACCTTTGCATTTATATCAAATCAATACGAAATTTAGAGATGAGGCGCGTCCGAGATTTGGTCTTTTGAGAGGTCGTGAATTTGTTATGAAAGACGGATATAGTTTTCATTCGTCTATAGAAGATTTGAAACGAGAATTTGACCTTATGGAAGAGACTTACACAAAAATCTTTACGCGTCTTGGATTGAAATTTCGCGCAGTTGCGGCAGATAGCGGAGCTATAGGCGGGAGCGGGAGCAAAGAATTTATGGTTTTGGCTAAAAACGGCGAAGACGATATACTTACATGTGATGAGTGTTTATATGCCGCAAACGTAGAAGCAGCAAGAAGAGCTAAAAAAACTACTCAAAAAGAGCCGCCCGAAGCTGTTTTTGCTAAGTTTCATACACCAATCGGAGAAGATAGCTCTATAGAACAATTGAGTGAATTTTTTAAGATCGACACATTTTATACCATAAAAGCCGTTATCAAAAAAGCTATCTACAAAGATAAAAGCGAAATCGTCGTCTTTTTTGTACGCGGATGCGACGCTTTGCAAGAGATAAAAGCACAAAATGCCACTAAAGCTTTAGAGCTTTTAGACGCTTCAAAAGAGGATATAAAAAAAGCGGGGCTTATCGCCGGTTTTTGCGGTCCGATAGGGCTGGAAAATGTTAAATTTTTTATAGACAACGAATTAAAAGAGGAAAAAAATCTTATCTGCGGCGCAAATGAACAAGATTATCATTATGTTGGCGTGTCAATGTTTAACTTTAAAAGTGAAAGATATGCGGATTTGGCGACAGTCAATGAAGGTGATTTGTGTCCTTGTTGCAATGACAAACTCTCGCTTGCTAAAGGCATAGAGGTGGGGCATATATTTCAATTGGGACAAAAATATTCATCGCCAATGAATGCTGCATTTTTAGACCAAAATGGCAAATCTCAACCATTTTTTATGGGTTGCTACGGCATAGGCGTAAGTCGCCTTGTAGCCGTTATGATTGAGGCAAATCACGATGATAAAGGGTGTATTTGGAATAAGCAAACCACTCCTTACATGTTGGATATCATCATCTCAAACATAAAAAACGAAGCTCAAGTAAAATTTGCAACCAGACTTTACGAAGATTTGAAAATGGAAAAAAAAGAGGTGATTTTAGACGATAGGAACGAAAGATTTGGCTTTAAAATGAATGATTTTGAACTCATAGGATTCCCTTACGCGCTTATTGTTGGCAAGGAGTTTGACGATGGCAAGGTTGAGCTGGTAGAGCGCGCTACGCTAAAAAAAGAGCTTATAGATATTAAAGAATTAGATGTGAAATTGAAAGAGGTTTTTTAGGTGAGAGGTATACTTTTTCTTATTTATCTTTTTGTTGAGATTGTAGTTACTTTGCCGTTTGCGTACGGTATCGGCGCGTTATATACGTTTTTAGAGATAGTTTTATCAGCGCTTATCGGTATAACCATACTTTTTAATACACCTTTCAAGCTACAAGAGAGTTTTCAAAAGATAGTTATGAACAGACTATCTCTATCAACCTTTTCGCTTGCCTCAACTATCAGAGTTTTGGGTTCGTTTTTATTAATATTACCTGGTTTTTTTGGCGATTTAGTGGGTATTATTTTATTGATAATGTCAGCGGTTATGTTAATAGGAGATAAGATATCGCGAGGTAAAAACAATAATAAAAATAGCGAGGATATAATAGATGTTGAGATTATTGACGATAATAGCCGTAAGTAGCGGGTTAATGTTCGCTTCCGAGATTTTAAACGAAAATGAGCTTGCAGCATTTTTTAAAAATTCACTTTCAAACGAAAAAAGTTACGGTTTTGAAAGCATAAAGTTACATGCAACAAAAGAGATGAAGTATCCTGTAGGTTGGCGCGCTTACTTTATAACACTTAAATTTAAAGTAGCTGACAAAGAGATAGAACTAAAAGAGATAGTTTTTTCGGACAGCAAAATAATAAGCAGGGATTTTATAGTATTAAAAAATGCCAAAAGCTTTAAAAACGAATTGTTTGACAAATGGAATGAAAATATACAAAAGGACGCTAAATGAAAGAGTTAATAATAGCTACCAGAGGAAGCAAATTAGCTCTTTGGCAGTCTAGGTACATAAAGGCAAAATTAGAAGAAAGATACCCCAATATCAACGTTAGATTAAATATCATGAAAACCAAAGGCGATAAGATATTGGATACCCCATTAGCTAAAATCGGCGGTAAAGGTCTGTTTACAAAAGAGCTTGAAGACGCAATGTTAAAAGGCGAAGCGCATATAGCGGTTCATAGCCTTAAAGATGTTCCTGTGATTTTTCCAAAAGGTTTGATGCTTGGCGCAATAACAAAAAGAGAGGATGTAAGAGATGCCATGTTATCTCAAAAATATGAAAACATAGACGCTCTTCCTAAAAATGCCGTTGTAGGCACTACAAGTTTAAGGCGCAGAATGCAGCTTCTACATGTACGCCCTGACTTGACGATAAAAAATTTACGCGGCAATATAAACACAAGAATTGAAAAATTAAAAAAAGGCGAATTTGACGCTGTGATTTTAGCAGCAGCCGGCATAAAAAGACTCGAACTTGAAAATGAAGTAAAATATTTTTCACCTTTGGATACTGATTTTATGATTCCGGCTATGGGGCAAGCAGCTTTAGGAATAGAGGCAGTTGATAGCGCGGAGATTTTGGAGATAATAGATTTTTTAAATGATGATGATTGCGTTGTGGAGACGAGAGTTGAGAGAGATTTCGTGAAAAAATTGGAAGGCGGTTGTCAAGTTCCGATAGGCGTGAATGCCAAAACCGACAAAAACAGTATATATGTAAAGGCTGTAGTCGGACTTCCAAACGGCAAAGAGCTTCTACATGTAAAGATTGAAACTAATCGGGAAAATTATAAAAATGCAGGTAATGAATTGGCTGATATAATAATTGCGAAAGGCGCTAAAAATATTTTAGCAAGAGCTGAAAAAATGGCGCTCGAAGCTATTTTTTAATTGGAGGGCGGAGGATGAAAAATATTATAGAATTATTTAATCAACACAATCTTTTGAAGGTCATAGACGAAAGTGTTGACATTGACTTAGAGATACCGCATATAGCTTTTGTGGAAGCCAAAAAAGAGGACTCCAAAGCGTTGTTATTTTTAAAACCTATCAGCAAAAGACTCGGCAAAGAGTTTCACATACCTGTTTTGATGAATATATTCGGCTCAAAAGAAGCGGTAAAATTGATTTTCGGTAAAGATGCCGAAGAGATATCAAAAGAGATAGAAGAGATTATAAAACTTCGTATAGAAGCCGGATTTAAAGGTAAAACAGAGTTTTTGACTAAACTTTTATCTTTTAAAAATATTCCGCCCAAAAGAGTTGGCGGTAAAGGAATATGTCAAGAATTTGTAAAACAAGGCGACAAGGTAAATCTTTTTAATATCCCTATTTTAACCACTTGGCCTGAAGATGGTGGAGCTTTTATTACTATGGGGCAAGTTTACACACAAAGTTTAGACGGCAAATTACAAAATCTCGGCATGTACAGAATGCAAGTGTATGATAAAAATCATCTTGGAGTACATTGGCAGATACATAAAGATGGGATGCATTTTTTTAACGAATATAAAAAAGAGGGTAAAAAAATGCCTATCTCTGTGGCTATAGGCGGAGACCCTCTTTATATATGGTGCGCTCAAGCTCCGATGCCGTATGGCTTTTTTGAATTGCTGCTTTATGGTTTTATACGCAACAAAAAAGCAAAACTTATCAAATCCATAACAAATCCTATATATGTCCCCGATGATGCTGATTTTGTTCTGGAAGGGTGGATAGATCCGCAAAATTTGGAGCTTGAAGGACCTTTTGGAGACCATACGGGATACTATACGCCAAAAGAGCTTTATCCTGTGATGGAAGTTAGTTGCATGACAAGCAAATTAGAACCTATATATCATGCTACGGTTGCAGGAAAACCGCCTATTGAAGATAAATATATGGGACAGGCGACAGGACGCATATTTTTGCCGCTCTTAAAGACTACTGCGCCGGAACTCATAGATTATGATATGCCGGAAAACGGCGTTTTTCATAATCTGATATTGGCAAAAATGAAAACGCGCTATTTGGGTCATGCAAAACAGTTTATGCATGCATTTTGGGGTGTGGGACAGATGAGTTTTGTAAAACACGCCGTGTTTGTAGGAGACGACGCGCCGAATTTGCGAGATTATGAGAGTATTTCAAAATTTATACTAAATAGAGTGAGTAGAGAAAACATCATAATCAGCGAGGGAATTTGCGATGCGCTTGACCATGCTTCGCCGAATGCTTGTTATGGCGGAAAATTGGGACTTGATTGTACCGGCGACGAAATAGAGGCAGAAGCAAGAGAGATTATAAACGACACTCTGATGCTTGATAAAATATCCTCTATTTGTTCCGAGATAAAAGACGCGCGTCAATTTATGACCGACACAAAAACACCAGTAACGTTTGTAACTATAAAAAAAGAGCGTCCCATAAAAGAGATTTTTAAAATGTTGCGCCCTATTAGAAAGCACACGAAGTTGTTGGTCTTTACAGATGCAGACAGCGATGATATAAAAAATCTCTACATGTTAATCTGGAAAGTAACAAATAATATTGACGCAAAACGAGATATATTTATAGAAGATGAATTTTTTGGGATTGACGCCACAAAAAAAGGCGCGCTTGAAGGATATAGCCGCGAGTGGCCAAGTGTAGTGAATTGCGACAAAAATGTATTGGAAAGTTTGCGAAAAAGAGGTTTGGTAGACATTTCGGATGAGTTTTTGAAAAAGTTTTGGATGTGATGCGACATATCTTGTAGTTTGCAAGTTCGTATTTTCAAAATTTCATCAACAAAAATGCAAAACGACATAATAGATTTTGTAGACTCAATAAATCTCGCACAAGATATGAGATTGATTTTTAGATAAAAATAGACGTATTAATAACAATTTAATTAAAAACATAGTTATCAAGGTAAAAAAGCATATTTTTTTGCTATAATCTTAACGTTTTTTTAAATATATTTATTAAAAGGGATATTATGAAAAAAGTCAGTTACAAGCCGCTTCTAGAAAGATTTAACATTCCAAGACCAACTTTAATAGAATGGGAAAAACTTCCCAAAAGCGACGATAAAAATTGGCGCACGGGACATATAGCATATTTGCGCGAACAGATAGAAGTGGAAGCCAAAACTAAAGATGAACTGAAAAAAATAATTATCCTGCCAAATGAGCTTTTCTTGATATGCGCCCACCTTTTTCTTGCATACATAAAAAGCGTTCCCGCAAAAGAAGAATTTAAAAAATCATTCAAGGATTTTTTGTTAAATCCAAAAAAAAGCATAGAATATCAACATAATTTTGCAAAACGTATTTGGAAAGATGAAAATGACGAAAAGTACAAAGATTATCAAAAAATAATGCTTTTAATGGACGAGCTTACATATTTTCAATATTATCTCTTAATGCGGCTTTGTCTGAAATTTAATATAAAATTTTTTAATAATGAAAATCTTATTTGCTCCAAAGGTTTAGAAGGTAAAACTTGGCAAGAGCTTCACATGTATGATAAAGAATTTTCTCTAAAAAAAATAGAGGAATATTTTAAGCAAGAAAAGATAATTTTTTAGATTTTTTTGAAAAAAATTTATTAAATAACGCATGTTTTTTAAAAATATTTTAAGTAGATATTTTATTATTATTTTTTTGTTTTTTCAGCTTTTGTAATTAAAATTATGAGTTAATTAAAATACCGTATTTATCGTACTTTTATGGCAAAATATAAAAAATTATCAACGAAATTTTACCCTTTGTTAGATATGAAAAATATGCTAATTTTATTACTAAAATATAATGTAGTTTAGATATAATTTTTAACTTTTTTAGCAAGATTTTTTTTATATAAAAATATTGGTAATTTGGGACTAATAATATCTTATTTATGCGTTTCCAATCTATACATTTTAAAAATTTTAAAAGCTCAATTCAATATTGTACATACATGTAACGCAGCATAAGTATAGAAATTTCGCTTTAATATGATGACTAAAATAAAAGAGTATGAGTTATATAAATTTAATTTAGTCTTTATCACAAGATACTTAAAGTTAAATCTAAGAATAAGGAGCATATTGTATGGAAAACGCCAAAATATTTTCTGATATTACCGAAAGATTAAATACTCTTTCGCAACTTCCGAAAGTTAAAGAAAATAGGTCTATAAACGAGCTAATGAAAGAGCATGGTATATCCAGACGTGATTTTATGAAATGGGCTGCGGGCATGACCGCTATGCTATCGTTACCTTCAACATTTACACCTTTAATGGCTAAAGCTGCCGAACTTACGGATAGACTTCCGGTTATTTGGCTTCATATGGCGGAGTGTACGGGCTGTAGCGAGAGCTTGCTAAGAACAGACGCGCCTACCATCGATAGTTTGATATTTGATCATATTTCTCTTGAATATCACGAAACGGTAATGGCAGCGGCAGGCTGGCAAGCTGAAAGCAATCTCGAAAATGCCATAGAAAAATACAAAGGTAGATATATACTTATGGTTGAGGGCGGAATTCCCGCTGGAAGCAGCGATTTTTATCTAACCGTAGGACCTCACGGTAAAAAAGGTGCCGAGCATGCCGAAGATGCAGCGGCGAATGCAGCGGCTATATTTGCCATAGGTACATGTTCGAGTTTCGGCGGAATTCAAGCCGCTCATCCTAACCCTACAAACGCAAAACCGTTGAGCAAAATAACAAATAAACCGGTTATCAATGTACCGGGTTGTCCTCCGAGCGAGAAAAATATCGTTGGAAATGTACTTCATTATATATTTTTCGGAACGCTTCCATCGCTTGATGTATATAATCGTCCAAAATGGGCTTACGGGCTTAGAATTCATGATTTGTGTGAAAGACGCGGTCATTTTGACGCAGGCGAGTTTGTTCAACAATTTGGCGATGAAGGTGCTAAGAAAGGTTACTGTTTATATAAAGTCGGATGTAAAGGACCTTATACATTTAATAATTGTTCGCGCGAAAGATTTAATCAGCATACATCTTGGCCTGTTCAAGCCGGTCATGGCTGCATAGGTTGCAGCGAGCCTAATTTTTGGGATACGATGGGAACTTTTGAAGAACCTCTTGGAGATAGATTGTATAACACTCCTTATTCTGTTGGCGCGGATAAAACGGCGGATAGGATTGGGGTTGCTATTTTGACAGTTACGGCAGTTGGCATTGCG
The DNA here is from genome assembly GCA_031268335.1 of Campylobacteraceae bacterium. Classification (GTDB taxonomy): domain Bacteria; phylum Campylobacterota; class Campylobacteria; order Campylobacterales; family Campylobacteraceae; genus JAIRKW01. The sequence continues at coordinate 76,125 of JAIRXG010000002.1, read as the reverse complement.
GCTCATGCTGCTATTTTAGCGCTTAAAAAAGATAGAGCTTAACACTATTGGGAGAAATTAATAATGAGTAAAAGAATAGTAGTAGATCCGATTACCAGAATAGAAGGACATTTAAGAGTAGAGGTAGTTGTTGACGATAATAATGTAGTAACCGAAGCCTATTCATCGGCTACACTTTGGAGAGGACTTGAACAGATATTAAAAGGCAGAGATCCGCGCGATGCGGGCTTTTTTACGCAAAGAATATGCGGCGTATGTACATTTTCACACTATAAAGCTGGAATTATGGCAGTTGAGGACGCGCTTAAGATCACTCCGCCGCTAAATGCGATTTTAACAAGAACACTTATGAATTGCGCGCTTTTTTTGCACGACCACCCCGTACATTTTTATCAATTGCACGGACTTGATTGGGTAGATATAGTTTCAGCTCTTAGCGCAGATCCTAAAAAAGCGAGCGACGAAGCGTTTAAGTATGCGCAAACGCCTTATGCGACAGGCGCAGACCAATTGAAAGCTGTACAAGATAAGGTAGCGGCTTTTGCGGGCAAAGGACACCTCGGACCATTTAATAACGGCTATTGGGGACATAAAACTTATCACTTAACCCCAGAACAAAATTTGATAGCTCTTTCACACTATCTTGAGTGTTTGAAAATCCAAAGAACAGTCGCTCAAATGATGGCAATTTTTGGTGCGAAACAACCGCACCCTCAAAGTTTGACTGTTGGCGGCGTTACATGTGTTATGGACTTGCTCAATCCCGCTCGTCTTGGCGAGTATTTGGTTAAATTTCAAGAGATTGCCGATTTTGTCAATCGTGCCTATTACCCGGATTTGGTTATGGCAGGCAAAGCCTATGCAAAAGAGAGAAGCGTAACAGGAGATATGGGAGTAGCCAACCTTTTCACTTTCAAAGAGTTCCAATTAGGCGCAAATGATTGGTTGTTTGACAGCGGCATCATTTTGAACGGTGATATAAGTAAAGTATATGAGGTTGACGAAAGCAAGATAACAGAAGAGGCGACGAGGTCTTGGTATAAAGACGACGAACCGCTTCATCCGTATGACGGTAAAACAAATCCGAACTATACCGGTTTTAAAGAAGAAGATACGATAGATGGCGAGGGCAAATTATCCTCTACAAAAGTTATAGACGAAAACGGCAAATACTCTTGGATAAAAGCTCCGCGATATGACGGTCAGCCTATGCAGGTAGGACCGTTGGCAAATATAGTTGTAAACTATGCCAAAGGAAACGAAAGAGTTGCAAAAGTGGTAGAGAAATTTTTAAGCGACACGGGACTTCCGGTAGCTGCTGTTTTTTCAACCTTAGGACGTACGGCATGCCGTATGATAGAGGCAAAAATCGTCGCAGACAATGGGCTTGAAGCGTTTAATAACTTGATAAGCAACTTAAAAGTAGATCAAGAAACATGCGCTACCTATACAATCGACAAAAACGCGGAGTATCAAGGCAGATACATCGGACATGTGCCGCGGGGAACTTTAAGCCACTGGGTAAAAATTAAAAACGGCGTCATTGAAAATTATCAAGCCGTTGTTCCTTCAACATGGAACGCGTCTCCGAAAGATGCAAGCGGCGCGCGCGGACCTTATGAAGAGTCGCTAATCGGTCTCAAAATAGCCGATTTGTCAAAACCTTTGGAGATTATTAGAGTTATCCATTCGTACGACCCTTGTATTGCGTGTGCCGTACATGTAATGGATACTAAAGGCAATGAGCTTGGCTCTTACAAAGTTTCTCAAGACAGCATTGTCTGCTAATAGGAGGGTATTATGTCTAAAGAAATTATTAGAGAGGTAGAGACAGAATATACCTCCGGCACAAGATGGGTGCATTGGTTAAGATTTGTCTCAATAATAATTCTAACCGTCACGGGATTTTATATAGCTTATGTTTTTATATCTCCCAAAATCTCTAACGAACCCGTTTTATTTCTACATGCAAAGATGAGAATGTGGCATCAGATATTCGGATTTTTATTGATAGCGGTTACGATATTGAAAATTTACACATTCTTTTTTGATAAAAATAAAGTGCAAAGGTTGGAGATTATCTCTTCCAAAGACGTTTTAAGTCCGAAAATTTGGGTAGCGCAGATAAAATATTATCTTTTTTTAGGAGAGCATCCTAAATTGCATGGGGTTTACAATCCTTTGCAATTCGTAACTTACGCATTTTTTTATCTCGTGTTGGTTGCGCTATGCTTAACGGGTTTGATACTTTATGTACATGTATATCACGAAGGACTTGGCGGTGCGCTGTATCCAATCATGCGTCCGTTTGAAGCGCTTTTTGGCGGACTTGCCAATGTAAGAACGATTCATCATATCGCTATGTGGGTAGTTTTGATATTTGTTCCTGTGCATATATATATGGTTATATTTAACTCTATAAAGGGTAAAGAAGGCGCTCTGGATGCCGTTGTGAGCGGTTTGAAATTTAAAAATAAAAAGCACTAGTCTTTTTTTATGAAAATACTAATTCTTGGTATCGGCAATATAATGTTCTCCGATGAGGGTATCGGAGTTCATTTATGCCGATACATACAACAAAAGTATTGTTTTACTTCCTCAACTCATACGCTGGATTTTGTAGACGGCGGCACATTAGCAGAAAGACTTATACCGATAATAGTTCAATACGATTATGTTGTAATATTAGACTGTATAAGCGCTGAAGGCGGGGAGTTCGGCGACGTATATTTTTTTGATTTTGATGATATTCCAAAACATATTTCATGGCAAGGCAGCGCGCACGAAGTTGAAATGCTGCAAACTTTAACCATGATGGATATAGTGGGCGACAGACCGAAAACCAAAATTATCGGCATTATTCCGAAAGTTGTAGAAGGAACTACATTAAAACTTACCGATGAGATTATAAAAGGTTCAAAAACTATGGAAAACGTGCTAATTAGGCACTTAAAAGAGCTTGAATTTGAAATTGAAGTTATGAATGAAAAGATTGATATTCAATGCGAAGCTTATAAATTTGGTCAAGATGAGGGTTTATGATATTAGCTTATGAATTTGAGTATGTTTCCAACAATAATTTCTTAGAAAATTTTTTACAAAATTTCGCAAAAAAAAACAAAATAGAGTATTACATCGCAAAAGATAAATATAAAATTTTTTTACATGTAAGAAGCGATGAAGATACATTGATAACTTTTTCAGATAAATTGTCAAATTCGCTTCCTTTCTCAATTTTTCTAAAGTCCACTTCTGTAAACGCTGCAAACAAATGGGACAATAACAAAGCTATTGTGGTGCAAGAGTGCGAGATTTATATTCCTTTTATCAAAGAGACTTTAGACGCGGCAAAAGACGAATTCAATCCGTTCATGAAAAATGAAATAGGACGAAACCACGATATATATCCGCCGCTTTTTTTTACATATAACGATAAAAGTATTGAATATAAAAACAGTTTTAAAGCTGCCTTTATGATGGTGGCAGACATAATCGCAAATGGTGAAAAAATAAATTTTAAAACTCTAAACGGCATATTTTGCATATCTAAGATAAAAAAAGATGCGATTTACAAAGACGATGTATTGATAATGCCTTCGGATTTGAGTTTTGTCGATAAAATAGCTGTCATAGAAGATGAGGAAGCCGCAGCACTAGCTTCGCTCGAAAAACCTATCGTAAAAGCGCATACAAATCTTGTCTTTAGTTCGCAGTATCCTAATTTTCCAAGATTTATAAAATTAAAACTTGCAAGCGACCTGTTTTTATACTTTTTATCTTTGGCATTGTTTGAAAAAGGGGTAGAATTTGTCGTCTTAGATGCTAAAGATGATACGGCAAATGCTTCGCTCTATTTTGAGCAAGAGATTAAGAGTATTGAGCAGTTTGAGGTTTGTCCTTTGAAAAGCGGACAAAACATCATAACAAAAGGCACCTCTTTTACAACCCCAAAGCTTTTAAAAAATATTAAGGTTTTAAAAAAACATTATCACATGCAGTTTGCAGCTATCATTCAAGAACTTGGATTTTTCGAAAAAGTAAATTGCGGCATATATTTGAATCTAAATAACGATGATAAAATTATGCTTTATAGCGATAAAGACGGCGTTCTTGATTTTGTACAAGTTGATTTTGAAGATTATTTAAGTCAAATCCTTGAAAATATAGAAAAAGACGACGATAATGGCAGAAAATTAATAGAAAAATATAGACAAAATTTTCCGCAACTTTATGAAAATGCAAAAAATATATCGCTTAAAGGCAAAAATATTTCGATTTTGTGGGCTATTGCGGCTTATCTTTTAGGTTTTGGCGATGACTTATGTCAAGCGCAAAGGAGACTTTTTGAAAATATTGAGATTTTTAGCGGACAAAAAGGACCCAGGGTTGATTATAAACTTATAGACGAAAATAGCGCAAAAACATCGATAGATGCACACAAATTTTTAAAAAGCGTGATAAGTTTCAAGTTAGCAGGCACGGACGATGAGATATTATCGTTTGGAATAGCAGAGAGTTTGGTATACTTTTTAAGTGATTTTGCGGATAAGATGAAGGATGAATTTGAAGTTGAAAATATTTTACTTATGGGTTCTTTGTTTGGCAGCAAAACCATATCAAACCTTTGCGTCAAACATCTTAGCGTAAATCACAAAGTCTATTTCAATAAAGAGTTGCCCATAGAGTTATGAAAATTTGCAAAGCTTATGAAATTGAGGGCAGAGTGCAAGGGGTGGGATTTCGCCCGTTTGTCTTTGCTCTTGCGCAAAAATATAACTTGAAAGGCTTCGTGTATAATCGCTCTAACGGCGTTTATGCCGAAATTGAGGGCAATGAAAATGCTGTAAAAGAGTTTGAGTTTGAACTCGAAAATCATACGCCTCCTCTTGCGCTCATAGATAAAATTGTTGCAAATAGCATATCGTTGAAAAATTTTACAGATTTTAAGATATTAAAAAGCGAAATTTCATACTCCAAAAATACGCTTGTTTCGCCCGATATGTCTTTGTGTCCGGAGTGCTTGAAAGAGATGAGCGACACAAACAACAGACGTTTTGGCTATCCACTGATAAACTGTACAAATTGCGGTCCTAGATACTCTATCATTCACACCGTTCCTTATGATAGGGTAAATACTTCTATGAATAAATTCAAAATGTGTCCCCAATGTGAAGCCGAATACAATGATCCGTCAAATCGCCGCTACCACGCTCAGCCCATAAGTTGTAAAAATTGTGGTCCTGCTATAAAATTTTATGATTTGAACGGTTTCAATACAACAAATGATCCGCTTCAACAATTAGCTTTAGCCATAAATGAGGGCAAAATAGTTGCCCTCAAAGGTATGGGCGGTTTTCATATAATTTGCGATGCTATGAATGAACAAACCATCTTAAAATTAAGAGATAAAAAAAGACGCAAAACAAAGCCGTTCGCTGTGCTTTTTGATTCGCTTGAAATGATAAAAAAATATTGCGACACCACAAAATACGAAGAAGAAGCGCTTTTAAGTCAAGTTCGTCCGATAGTCCTTGTCAAAAAGAAAAAACAGTGTGCATTGCCCTATAGTATCGCTCCAAATACAAACAGGCTCGGCGTTTTTTTGCCATATACGCCTTTACATGTACTACTTTTGGATATACTCAAAAAACCAATTATTGCTACAAGCGCAAATATGAGCGGTGAACCTATAATAACAAGCAGGCATGAGATTGAGCAAAAGCTTGGAAGGATAATAGAAGCGTATGTTGATTTTGACAGAGAAATAGTAAATTTTAGCGATGACAGCGTTTTGCAACTTGTAGGCAAAGATACTATTTTTTTGAGAGTATCAAGAGGTATTGCGCCAAAATCTTTTAAAACATCCTACATGCACAAAGAGAAAATATTGGCTCTTGGGGGGCATCAAAAAAGCGCCATTGCCATCTTTAATGACTCAAATATCACGATAAGTTCGCATATAGGGGATTTGGAAAACATGGAGAGTATCGAAGCGTTTGAGCGAAGCATAGATACGTTTAAAAGATTTTATGATTTTACTCCTTCGCTTCTGGTCTGCGACAAACATCCAAATTATGCTTCTACGCTTTGGGCAAAAAAACAAGGTATCCACATAATCTTTGTACAACACCACTATGCGCATATCTTAGCCGTTATGTTTGAGCACACGATAAATGAAGAGGTATTAGGCGTTGCGTGGGATGGAACGGGATTTGGAGACGATAAAAATATTTGGGGCGGAGAGTTTTTTTTATGTGATTTGAAAACTTACAAAAGGGTCTATTCGTTTAAACCGTTTAAATTATTAGGCGGTGAGAGCAGCATCAAAAATATAGACAGAATAGCCTTTTCTATCTTGTACTCTCTAAAAGATAACGCATTCGCCGCTTCATTTTTAGATAGTTTTCCAAAAAAAGAGCGATATCTTTTGGAACAAGCTTACAAAAAAGATATAAACGCGCCTCTTTGCTGCTCTGTCGGACGCCTTTTTGACGCGGCAGCAGCTATCATTTTAAAACAAAAAACCGCAACTTACGATGGCGAGAGCGGATTATCTCTTGAATCTTTATATGATGAGGACGTGCAAGATAGATACGACATAATTATCAATGAAAATAATGAAATAGAGTATGCTCATTGGTTTTTGGAGATGCTACAAGAAAAACCCGTACTTGCCGCTTCAAAATTTATCAATACTTTATCGGCATCAATAACGCATATAGCCAAAAAATACAAGAAAAAGGTTGTGCTTAGCGGAGGTGTTTTTCAAAACAGAACACTTGTAAAAAAAACAATGGAACTATTGGGAAAAGAACAACTTTTTTTACCAAAAACCATATCGCCAAACGATAGTTCAATCGCTCTTGGACAGATAACTTACGCATTGAATAATCCTCAAACTTTCGAACAATAACCAATCCAATTTTAACCTCTATATGTAATTTTTGATATTGATATGATACATGTATACATATTTATCTTTAAATAGAAGCGACAATCAAACCAAAAAACTCAACTTTTACACTAAAAGCTTCCTGTAAAATTTCTTCAAAATATCTATTGTACTGCATGCAAATCTTTAATATGAAATAATTGCAGTATGTGACAAATCGATGAATATTCTAATGATTAAAAATCAATTATGTATATATGTATGACTTCTTGTGAAAGTACTTTATTGAGATAATAGTATGTATAAAATTTTGATTTGAAATTACATGTAACGATTCAAGTTTGAAAGTTAATACTCGCACGCATAATTTTTTAAGCTTTAAACATTGGACATATATGTATAACAACAATTAAATTTATAAACATATTTGTCTATCTTGCAAATGGGAGTTAGCAGCAAGATTTGATGTCATGATTTTAAAAATTTTTACATTGCTATATGCATACAAAAATACGCCAAGCAAAACGGATTAATGATGCTAAAGGAGAGTAACCGTTTTTGCCAACGTATTTTTGTATTAAATTTTCTTGCGCCCTACTCTCTTTTAGAAATTGGAATGGAAACTTACGGTCAATCTTCTGCCGTCTATATGTTTTCCAAATGATGCCGCCGTTATCTCTTTGTTAAATACGTTATAAACGCCCGCACCTACTTTCAATCTGTCGGTCAATACGTAATTAACTCCCAAATCAACCAAAGTATATGCTTTGTTTGTTTGAGTATTGTTAGACCTCAAAGAGCCGTAAAAATCCGCTTTACCTCTATAATTTGCCTGTGTCCAAACGCTAAATTTGTCGTCTGCTGCGTATTCAAGTCCCAAACTTGCTAAAGTTTTCGGGGTATCGTTGAGCGGTAAACCTTTGTAATCGCCGGTTTTTTGATTGCTTTTTTGATATGTATAACTTCCCGTAAGTACCAAACTTGACAAAATGCTATATTTTAAACTAAGTTCGGCGCCATACAACTCCGCTTTATCAACATTTTTGTAGATTGATATAAAATCAAAATTCTCTCCGTTGTAATGACAACCGAGCGAACCCGTAGGACCTTGACAATTTCTAAATTCCGCGATTTTATCTTCAAACTCAGAGTAAAAAATCGTCAAGCCTGTGCTTAAGCCTACATCCTTGCTATCGTAAGAAGTTCCGATTTCGTAGTTTAGACTTTTTTCAGGATTTAAATCAGGGTTTCCTACCATAACGCCTTGACTAACACCGCCTCCCGTAACTCCGCCAAAATCATCGGCAGATTGCCTTAAACTCGGTTGTTTGTAACCAGTTGATATACCGCCTTTTAAAACTACTTCATCCGTTAGATTTAAAACCGCATAGAGCCTTGGGTTGATATAATTTCCAAACTTTTCATCTTCATTGTATCTGATTCCGGCTGTGAGCGCGAAGTTATCAAATATGCTCCATTCGTCTTCTGCGAAAAGCGCAAATTGCCACTTTTTCATAGTAACGGGAATATTTCCGCCTAATGAATTCGTTACCCTATCCTCCAACTTCTCTCTTTTGTACTGCGCGCCCAATGAAAGCGCATTTGAATTAAAAAAGTATGTAGCTTGAGTATTTAGTGTCAACACATCGTAAAAAATACCTGTGTCGTTGCCTCTTTTTCTGTTGTTGTATGTGCTCATATATTGCGCATAACTATCCAAAACAATTTCGTCATATTTTGCATTGTGCCCTAATGACCAAGAATCTCTGATAGCTAAATTTTCAGATAAGGTTGAGGTAGCTGCAGCCGACTTTCTTGGTGTTGCAACCCTTTGCTGCTTTGAATAATCATAACCCAAATATATATCATTATTTTCATCCAAAGCCAAACCTAATTTAGCGCCGGCTTGTCTTCTTTTAAAATCAGGATTGGACGAAGAACTTTTACTCCCTCCTTGAGCATCGCTCTCATCAAGCCCTAAAAAAGAGCCGTAAGTTTGCAAAGACAGAGTATCGTTTACTATAGGACCGGATAAGTAAAAATTTGTCTGATATCCGTCGTTGCTGATGTCGTTAAAAGATTTTGTATACTCCACACTTGCTGTTCCGGACCATATGTTCGGCATTTTTTTAGTAATGATATTTACAACTCCGCCCATCGCTTCGGAACCATAAAGAGACGACATAGGACCTCTTACAACTTCTATTCTTTCTATCATAGATGTAGGCGGCAGAGAATTTGTGGCTATTCCGCCTGCCATGCCATTAGGACTGTGCGCCTCATTTCCAGACACAGGTTTTCCGTCAACTAAATATAGAGTATAGCCGCTGCTCATACCGCGAATAGATACATCTTTAAAAACGCTTCCGGATTCTATATAAACGCCCGGAACATTTTTAAGCACATCTGTCAAATCTTGTTCCGACCTTTTTTCCAATTCCTCTTTCGTAATAACAAACACACTAGCCGGAGCATCCGCTATATTTTGCTCGTAACCGGCGGCGCTGACGACTTTTACCTCGTTCAGCTTGACCGTTTTGTTTGTTTCATCATCGGCATAAACTGACGAAGTCAAACAAACGAGAGCAGCACAAACGCTGCAAACCACCCTTTCCTTCCTCCTCATTTTTACTCCTAATTTTGATTTTATGAAGATTCTTAATAATTTTGATAATTATTATTAGTCTGGAATGGTACTCAAAAAATAATAAAAGCAATATTAAGAATTTAAAAATGATAATTGTTATAAATATATTAAAAGGCAAATTGAAAGCCTTCATGTCAAAAATATTTTGTAAATACATAGATTTATATCACTATAATTAATTGAGTATGTTTCATATTTATAATTATTTTTATTCCTATCAAATTTTGTCAACTTTTTTGTTAGGTTTAAAACATAAAATCCGCATTTTTCGTATTGCAACATTCAACACTTCATTATTATGTGAAATTTCTTAAAAATTTGAAATTACAACTTTTTGTAAAATGCTATATAAAATTAGATTTGCAAAAAATCTTTTTATAGCGAGTGCTTTATCGGCTGAAACTTTGCATTATTTTGACGTCAAGACATATATTGTGATTTTGCGTAATTATTTTCATCATATTGCAAATTGCTATCCAAAATTTATCTACATGTATGAAAAAGTATTTCTGTTGAAACTATATGTATAAAATTAAAACTGATAAATAATTAAAATAATTTGTACATGTATAATGCAAGTATTATTACATCCTGTTTTGTTGCTTTAAAAACAAAATATAAAAATCACCGCCATCTCAAATTTTAACGATGCTCTTTAATCTTCAGAATGTCAAAACAATATTTATTTGACTGCAGACTTTTTTTTGCATTTTTTTCATAATCTTGTGCACTAACTAAACTAATATTATTTCTTAAATGCTTCAAGCCAAACTCTCACATGTATAAGCTATCTAAACTACCATTGTTTTAAAATACTTTAGTTCTTTACTGTCTGTCGACTCAAACACTTGACATATCTATTTTCAACAATTCACACATTACATGTATGAAAATCATAAAAATATTATAATGATTTTATGATATAAATTACATTGCTATGGATTTTGATAAAAATTTCTTAGTGTATTAAGACCGTTTTAAAATATACAAAAATAAACGTTACATGTGTTATAAATTTAAATAACTACCAGTTTTTAATGGTTGCCGTCTAAAAACTACCCGCAAACTCCATAACTACAATATAAATGTGATGGCACAAAACAAAGCTTTTTTTACTATTTAAATGAAAATGCTCGGATTAATTTAAACTTTTTTTATCTCTTGCAGTGCGGATTTGATATCGTCTTGACGCATAAAATATTCTCCTATCAAAAAAGCGTCAACACCCATAGAGGATAAATTGACTATTGTTTCTTTATTGTTCAATCCGCTTTCGGCAACTATAATCTTATCTTTCGGAATAAGCGGCAAAAGTTTTTGACTTAGACTCATATCCATATCAAAAGTCTCCAAATTTCTATGATTTATACCTATAATATTTCCGCCTGCTGATATGGTTTTTAACAAATCCGTTTTATCGTGCGTCTCTACTAATGCTTCCATTCCAAGCTCTATAGTAAAAGATAGCAGAGCGAAAAGCTTTTTTTTGCTCAAAATTTTTGCTATCAAAAGGACAAAATCCGCCCCGTACGTGTACGCTTCCAATATTTGATATTTGTCGATTATAAAGTCTTTTCTCAAAAGCGGTGTTGGAACATATCGTCTGATTTGGGCAAGATACTCTAAATTGCCTTTAAAAAAATGCGGCTCCGTCAAAACCGACAGCGCATCTGCTCCGCCATCCTTATAACTTTGCGCTATAGCTATCGGGTCAAAATCGTCTCTTATAATCCCTTTGCTCGGACTTGCTTTTTTAACCTCAGCAATAATGCGGTACGGATTTTCTTTTGTAGAGCGCAGATATGGTTTTACATCGCGCGGAACAAGATTGTTATAAGAGAGACTCCTACCCAACCACTCTATCGGAAACTCTTTCTTGCGTTTTTTTAAATCCTCTTCGGTTTTTTTTACTATTTCATCTAATATCATTTTTCTACTTTTTTATTTTTTGTGATACATGCTTTTATTAAATCGTAATGCCCCAAAACTTCCTTGTCTTTCAATATCTCAATCACTTTTTGCATAATATCATAAGCGTCTTTGCAATTTTTTTGCTTATAAAATCCCCATGCAAGAGAATCTTGATAATACGGTGAATCCGGCTGATTCTGAAGAGCTTTTTTGACAAAATCTATACCTTTTGATACATCTATATCGTGATTTATCAATAAATAACCGTAATAATTCAGATAAAGCGCATCGCTTTTGCTGCTGAGCGAATTTTCAAACTTATCGGTAACAGAGCTCAATAAAGCATCTGTTTTATTGTCTGCACTCTCATACTCTAAAACCGCGATTTTAGATAAATACTCAAGATCTCCCGTCTTTTTATACGTCTCTTTTGCTAAACTCACAGCTTTATCGTACTGTTTTTCCATAGTATAAAGCTCTATTAATATATCAGGTCTATATCCGCTTTTTTCCAAAAAATTTATAACTTCAAAACGTTTGTCTTGAAACATAAGTATCTCAAATATTTTTTGCGCATATTCGTTTTCTTCGAATTTTTCATAAAGTCTTTTATAAACGTTTAACATTTTATTCGTATCTTTTTGAGTGCCGTAAATTTCTATAAGTTTGTAACAAACGCCGACACTGCAACCATTCATCCGCGCGTAAGTTTCAAGTTGCGAAATCGCTTCGTTTGTTCTGCCGAGTTTTAATTCTATATCCGCAATTTGAACAAGCAATTGTTCGTTTTTAGAAATAGCGTATGCCTCGTTAAAATAGTTCAAAGACGAATTATAATCTTGCATGTAGAGAAAAATCGTACCGACAAGTTTTAGATTTTGCTCATTTCTCTCTTTTTCCAAAAGCGCCAATGATACTTTTTGCGCCGCAGTTATGTTGTTTTCTTTAAGTAATTTGGCTACGTTGAAACGTTCGTATTCAAAATCTTGCGGATAATTTTTAAACCCTTTTTGTATTAAGTTATCAACCATACTAATATTATTTGTCATTAAAAAAAGTCTTATAGAATTTTTCAAATACTCCTCTTGTTTGCTTCTTTCATAAAGTTTTTTGAAAAGCAAAGCCGAATCGGCAAATCTACCATATTGCTGAGCATCTAAAGCTTGCAAGATAAGCAAATTTTCATTTATCGAGGGGCTGCTTTTTGAAATATTTGTTTCATTAGCCGCTCCACATGTATATAACATGCTTAAAATTATGATGGCAAAATACCTATACATTCATCCTCCAACTCTTTTTTGTGATTTTTGAAATAGTCCCAAAACGGAAATGTACGGCATTGATTTGGTCTGATATCGTATACCCCGCAACCCATTATCTTCTCGTCAAAAAAGATACATGCATAACCATCTCCAAATTTCACCTCTTTCAAAGAAAAGTAAGAATTTATTCTTTGCAGATATTGTAGTATAAATTCCTCCCTTTTTACATTTAAAAATTTAATAAAAATCAAAATTTCTTCCTCGCTAACCCAAATATATCCGCTCTCACCTATACAACATTTGCCGCCGCAAGATGTGCAAGCATCGGCATTGAACGCATAATTATAACCCTCTTGTTTTATTATTCCCAATCTATGCTCCTCGTATCAGCGATTTTAAAAATCTCTTTAGCCTCTTTCGAATAAGCATCTCCTTCAAACATAAAAATCGGCGGATGAATTTTTGCAAAAGATTTGGACTCCTTTTTTGCCCTTATAAGCACTAATGAGGATTCTTTGTCTTTTTTGGGGTGAACAAAACGTATATCGCAAATTTTTAGCTTTGCCGCGCCGCTTTGCAAAACAATCTCTTCTATCTGCTTCGAATCATAACAAAAAATCAAAGAACCTTTTGGTTTTATCAGCATAGCGCTTTTTGATAAAAACTCTTTAATCGGCAATGAATTTGCATAGCGGCTTATTTGCAACCTTTCATCTTCGCTTTTTTTTGTTAATTCGTGATAAAAAGGTGGGTTTGAAACTATAAAATCAAATTTTTCATTAAATTCGTATTTTGCAAAATCACCTAAAATAACATTTGCGGCAAGAGCATTTTCTTGTACATTTTTAAGTGTTAAAGTTACATGTTCTTTTTGAATATCTATAGCACTTAAATTTATAGACGGAAAATCGCGTTTTAGTAAAAGTCCCAAGATTCCACACCCACACCCAATATCCAATACGCTCTCTTTGGGTCTAAAAAAGCGCACGAAATCATACAATAACATTACATCGCTTGTGTATCTATAGCCCTTTTTATACTGATATAAGTTCATTATTTTATATCGTTAGTCATAATTTTACGCAACATAGTCCGCCATTCAATCTATTGTCTTTCAAATGCATGCGTAATGATTTTATAAGCTTGATTTAAAGCAAGGGCAATCGAACCTCCCTGCGTTGTAGCGACATCGCCGCATATGTACATATCTTTAACGCTTGTTTCAAAATTTTCATCAAATATCGGATGTCCTTTCTCATCCAGTAAAATACCGCATTTTTTCAAAAAATCAACCGGCGTTGTACCGCCTATTGCATAAACAACGCGATTGACGATTAGAGACGTTTCATTATCAAACAATACCCTTACGTTGCCGTTTTCACTCTCTAATCCCTTTATATCGACACCAAGCATCAATGAGATTTTTCCTTTTTTTTGCAAATCCCATACTGCTTTTTCATTTGTATCGTTCAACCTTGTAAATTTATCTTTCCTGTAGTTTAATATTATTTTATTGCCGTTTGAAAGACCTATTGCATACTCTGCGGCAGAATTTCCGCCGCCAACAACCAATATATCTTCTCCTTGAGAACATTTGTCGAGATTGAAATTTACTTTGTCGGATATAGAAAGCGGGATTTTGTAATCCGGCTTATTGGGGCGTCCCATTCTGCCTATGGCTATGATAATGATTTTAGACAAATAACCGGTTTTGCTTGTGCTAACTCTAAAAATATCATTCGCTTTTTCTATGCTCTCCACTTCGTTGTTAAAAGCCGTATCTATCTTCTCTTGATCCAAAAGTGTATCAAAATAATCTATAGTACTCTCTTTGTTACCATCCATAAATTGTATATTGCCCTCAAGATTTATCTCTTGACCTTTATAATCTTTATCAACTCTTTTATTGTCTTTATAAAATTTGCGAATGGTTTGTGAATGATTATCGCCTTTTTCTATTAAAAGAATATTTTTTATCCCCAAAATGCTGCTTTCTACAGCAGCTCCGATTCCCGCAGGTCCTCCGCCTATGATAATAACGTCATATAAATTTTGCATGGGATTTTGCCCTTTTTGTTTTTTAAGTAAAAATAGTAGCACTTTTTTCTTTAGCGACAAATTATAAAAAATTTCAAGACCTTTTTTGTATGGTTTTGCATAAAAATGCTACTGTATATTTTAGTAACATATTATTTTCATATAAACTCGAGTAAGAAATCCCGATTTCACAGCTTAGTTGCATCATCTTTCGTAAAATAAATTTTCATATTGTATCTATTAGTAACACTACTGATGCTTTTTTCACTTTAATACTTTGATATTTTTAAAAAGTTTAATATCGGCTTTTACAATAGTAAGTATCTCAATTTAAAGGAATAATTATGCGAAATAATTTCGACACTTTAAAAATCGCTTCCGAGCAAGCTGATCCATCGGCTTTGGGGCTATTTGGCTTAGCTATAGTTACTCTGGTTGCATCCAGCGAGAAATTGGGTTTCACCTCAGGCACTATAGGTATTTTGCCTTGCGCATTGCTCTTAGGCGGTTTTGTTCAACTAATCGCCGGGTTTTTGGACTATAAAAAACAAAATGTCTTCGGCGGTTTGGCTTTTATCGGTTATGGTATGTTTTGGATTACGATAGCTCTTACATGGTGGTTTGTGTTCCAACAATATGAAGGCGATTTTACAAGGCAGCTTGGTTTTTTCTATCTTGGTTATTTGATTTTTACCTCATATATGACAATAGGCGCCGCTACAACAAACAAAGTGCTTTTCTCTATTTTTTTGGCAATTGATATTTTATTTATATCTCTCGTATGCTATGGATTTGGCGTAGCGCCGACATTGGCAAAGATAGTTGCCGGCATAGCGGAACTTGTTATATCGCTACTCTCATTTTACGGTAGTGCGGCAAATGTATTAAATATACACATGCAAAAGGAGGTTTTACCTGTCGGCAAAATATCGGTATATGAATAAAATGACAAAAACTTAACCTAGTTTTTCAATAAATTCCATCTTTACATGTAATACTACTCTTACATGTAAAGATATTTTGCTAAAACTGTATTTTATAAACTCTTCCGTCGTTTGTTTTCGCTTCGCCAAAACCATTTTTAGACCAACTTCTAATGGTTGCCAATATCTCCATCTTCAAAGAAGACGTTTGGCTTGTCAAAAGTGCATATTTTGTAGATTCGTAACCAAAATTAAGACCTATTCCAATACCGCCGAAAGTTCCGCCTCTATGATATCTGCTACCGCTTGAATAACCCAATGTGTTTGAGAAATATACAGGCTCTTCGCTATCAAGAGAACTGTAACTGCCGCTCAATATTTCGCCATCGGGCATCGTTACGATTACTGTTTCTGTTTTCTCGTCAAACACGCTTTTCAAAATCTCTTCCGAGTTAAAACCAACGAGTATTACATCGTGTTTAGAAGCACATCCGCCAAGAAACAAAACTATTGCAAATAGAAAAAATATTTTTTTCATACATAACCCCTTTTTTAAATATAAGGTAATGCATTTATTATAACACTTTTTGTGTAAATAGGCTTTCGCGTAATTGGCGATTAAACTAATTTTGGCTATTATTAAAAGTTTAATACATACTATTTTTCAATTTAAGGATTTTTTATCATGAAAAGCGTTAAAAAAGTAGTTTTAGCATATTCCGGCGGACTTGACACGAGTATTATTTTAAAATGGCTTCAAGACGAATACAAATGTGAAGTTGTAACTTTCACAGCCGACATAGGTCAAGGCGAAGAGCTTGAACCTGCGCGCAAAAAAGCGCTTTCACTCGGAATAAAACCGGAAAATATTTTTATAGAAGATTTAAAAGAAGAGTTTGTAAGAGATTTTGTATTTCCCATGTTTAGAGCAAACGCTATCTATGAGGGTGAATATCTTTTGGGCACCTCCATCGCCCGCCCTTTGATAGCAAAGAGACAAGCTGAGATAGCAAAATTGACAAATGCGGACGCGGTTTCGCACGGAGCTACCGGCAAGGGAAATGATCAAGTTAGATTTGAGATAGGATATCTGAAATTTAATCCGGATTTAACCATTATAGCCCCTTGGAGAGAATGGGATTTGAATTCGCGTGAAAAGCTTTTGCAATATGCGCAAAAACATGGCATAGATATAGACAAAAAAGGCAACAAATCGCCCTACTCTATGGATGCAAATCTACTTCATATATCATATGAAGGATTGGTTTTGGAAGATCCGGATAAAGAGCCTGAAGAGAGTATGTGGAGATGGACTGTAGATCCGCAAAAAGCGCCAGATGAGTCTGAAATTATTGAAATTGAGTATAAAAACGGCGACCCTGTAAAATTGAATTCAAAAGCGCTAAGTCCTGCTCAAATGCTTGCAAAATTAAATGAACTTGGCGCAAAACACGGCGTAGGAAGACTTGACATTGTTGAAAATAGATATGTTGGAATGAAATCGCGCGGTTGTTATGAAACTCCAGGCGGTACTATTATGTTAAAAGCGCACAGAGCCATAGAGAGTATCACGCTTGATAAAGAAGCCGCTCATCTAAAAGACGAACTTATGCCTCGTTTTGCAAGTTTAATCTACAATGGCTTCTGGTTCTCGCCAGAACGAGAAATGCTGCAAGCCGCCATAGACAAATCACAAACAAGCGTAAACGGAACGGTAAGAATTAAGCTATACAAGGGAAATGTGATAGTTGTAGGTAGAGATTCGAGAACAGACAACTTATTTAATCAAGCGTTCTCAACTTTTGAAGAAGATGAAGTTTACAATCAAAAAGATGCAGCAGGATTTATCAAATTAAATGCGCTTAGATTTATCATAAGCGGAAAAAATAAAAAAATGCAAAATAAAGACTGAAAATAACTTTACATGTAAAGAGAAAGGAAATTTATGAAAGTTTTATTAATTAAAGATGTAAAAGGGTTTGGAAAGATAGGAGAGATAAAAGAGGTTAAAGACGGTTACGGCAAAAATTTTTTGATAGGTAAAGGATTTGCAAGACTTGCAACAAACGATGTCTTGCGTCAATACGAAGCCGAACAAAAAAGAAAAGCTGAGGCTGAAGCAAAAGAGCTTGAGAGATTGGAAGAGATAAAAACAGCTCTTAAAAATATAAAACTTATCATAAGACGCTCTTTGGGCGCAAATGGGAGTCTTTTTGGAGCGGTTACGAAAGACGAGATAGCAAAAGAACTTGAGATTCAACACAAAATTGAAATTGATAAAAAAAATATAGAAATTGAACTGCCAATAAAAAATACGGGTATTTTTGACGTGTCAATTAAACTCGGACACGGTATTCACTCAAATCTAAAAATAGAAATCATCGGAGAGTAGAATATGTTTCACTCAACTACTATTTTGGCATATAAAGGCAAAAATAGGTCTGTTATAGGTGGCGACGGACAAGTAACTTTCGGTAATACCGTTTTAAAAGGCAATGCCGTTAAAATCAGAAGGTTGCACAACGGCAGCGTTTTAGCAGGATTTGCGGGAAGTACAGCCGATGCTTTTAACCTATTTGATATGTTTGAAAATATTTTGGAACAAAAAAAGGGAGATTTACTAAAATCTGTCGTTGAATTTTCAAAAGAGTGGCGTAAAGATAAGTATTTGCGTCGTTTGGAAGCGATGATGATTGTTTTAAATAGAGGACATATCTTTATTCTAAGCGGCACGGGCGATGTGGTAGAACCTGAGGACGGACAAATAGCAGCTATCGGCAGCGGCGGCAATTATGCCATTTCGGCAGCGCGCGCTTTAAATGAACATGCACAGCTTGGCGAAGAAGAACTTGTTAGAGAAAGTTTAAAAATCGCCGCTGATATTTGTATATACACAAATCATTCAATAAAAACTTTTGTTTTAGAGGATAAAAAAGAGTAATGAATTTAACGCCAAAAGAGATAGTAACATATCTAAATGAATATATAATCGGACAATTTGAGGCTAAAAAAGCTATAGCTATAGCGCTTAGAAATAGATATAGACGCATGAAGCTCGAAAAAGAGATGCAAGATGAAATCATACCCAAAAATATTTTAATGATAGGCTCCACAGGAGTAGGAAAAACAGAGATAGCAAGACGGCTTGCAAGGATGATGAGCCTGCCTTTCATAAAAGTTGAAGCCAGCAAATACACCGAAGTGGGTTTTGTAGGACGCGATGTGGAATCTATGGTCAGGGATTTAGCGCTTGCCGCGCTCGCACTCGTAAAAACCGAACATAAAGAAAAAAATGCGGAAGCTATAGACAGATACATTGAAAAAATAATACTTGAAAAACTTTTGCCGCCATTGCCTAAAGGTGCCAGCGAAGATAAACAAGCCTCTTATAGACAAAGTTATGAAAAGATGCGAGAAAAGCTTATTGCAGGAGACCTTGACGGGTTAAATATCGAGGTAGACTTGCGCCAAAACAACAGTGAATTCGGAGACGATTCGAATATGCCTTCCGAGATGATAAAAGTACAAGAATCTTTTATAAGAATACTAAATGCCGGACAAAATAGCATTAAAAAAGAGATGTCTGTAAAAGAGGCAAAAGAAGCTTTGAGGGTTGAGGCTGCCGACAAAATACTAAATAATGAAGTCATTAAGCGTGAAGCGGTGCAAAGAGCTCAAAACGGCGGCATAATATTTATAGATGAGATCGACAAGATCGCAGTGCCTTCAACCGCACAAGGCAGACAAGACCCAAGCAAAGAGGGCGTTCAGCGAGACCTTTTGCCGATAGTCGAAGGGTCGGCTGTCTCAACAAAGCTTGGCACTATAAACACGGATCATATACTGTTTATAGCAGCCGGGGCTTTTCACTTGAGCAAACCGAGCGATTTGATTCCGGAACTTCAAGGAAGATTTCCTTTGCGAGTCGAACTGAATTCATTGGACGAAGATATACTATATAAAATTTTGACTCAACCAAAAAATTCTTTATTGCGTCAATATCAAGCATTGCTGAAAGCAGAAGACGTTGAACTTATTTTTGATGATGAATCCATAAGGGCTATTGCAAAAATAGCGTATATAGCAAATGAAAAAACCGAGGATATAGGCGCTAGAAGATTGCATACAATAATAGAAAAAGTCATTGAGGACATTAGCTTTGACGCAGATGAACACAAAGGTAAAACCATACATGTAGACGCGGTTTTGGTTCATGCAAAACTTGACACGATTTTAGAAGACGAAGATAGCGCAAGGTATATTTTGTGAGCGAAAATCCGCAAAAAGCAGGATTTATAGCCGTTGTAGGTAAACCAAACGCCGGCAAAAGCTCGCTTTTAAATTGGCTTGTTGGCGAAAAAATGGCTATGGTCTCACAAAAAGCCAACGCTACAAGAAAAAGAGCAAATATAATTGTTATGCACAATAATACGCAATTTATATTTGTTGACACTCCAGGCATACATGTAAGCGAAAAACTTTTAAATAAGGTTATGATTGAAGAGTCTTTGAAAGCTATGAGCGATTGCGATTTGATACTATTTTTAACACCCGTTACAGACTCTTTGCAAAGCTATAAAGACTTTTTAGTTTCACATAAAAACAAACCTCATATTGTTTTACTCACAAAATGCGATATGGCAAATAATGAAAAAGTATTAAAAAAGATAGCTGAATTTGAAATCTATCAATCGCAATTTAAAGCACTTATCCCGATTTCAATAAAACATTATAAATCCAAAACATACTTACTAAATGAATTGGAAAAATTCGTTCCTGAGCATCCATATCTTTATGACCCAGAACTTTTGACGACTCAAACAATGCGTGAAATATATAAAGAACTTATAAGAGAAGCGATTTACAAGTTTACAAACGATGAAGTTCCGTATTCGTCCGATGTAGTTATTGATAGAGTTGAAGAAAATGGGGAAGTTTATAAAATTTACGCTGACATCATAACTGAAAAAGAGGGTCAAAAAAATATCATTATAGGAAGCGGCGGAAAAACACTAAAAAGGATAGGAATATATTCAAGAAAAATTATTGAAAAAATTATTGAAAAAAAAGTTTTTTTAAAAATATCAGTTAAAAATGATAAAAAATGGAATAAAAGTGAAAAAAATTTAGAATAAATTGAATATTCATGATAAAAATTTTCACTTTTTGTGATACAATAATCATTGTACAGTCTTAAGGATGGGTATTAATGGCAAAAATAAAAAAACATAAAAGTGGTAGCACATCTTCAGCTATCATAACAATAGACCCGTATTCTAATACATCATATAAGTTTGGTTCAAATGAAATGGTGGAAAATGATCTTAAAAGGTCTTCTTTCAAAAAAAATAACTTTTTCATATCTTATGTTATGACAAAAGACATAGTGTTCGGCACTATTGAGATTAGCAGAAGTGTCTCTGCGGATGATTTGCAAGATGCTCTTGAGATAAAAGCTTACGAAGATTTAGGATTGGATTCGTCTATAAATTATAAAATTAATTATGTAGAAACAGCATCTTCTGTAAGCGATCAAAAAAATTATGTATATGATGTATTTGCAATTAATTCGGACATTATGGTGCAAAGTTTTTCTCAATTAAAAGGAAAACTACCTTGCGTTGATTATGTAACTACTGCGCCTATGCTAATTACCGCCCTATATAAAAAAAGTATTATAGACCAAAGAGGTGGCGCCGAATGTTTTATATATTTTCAAAAAAATGACGCTTTTTTAGCAATTTATCAAAACGGGCGATATTTATACTCTAAATCTTTAAGATACTCATTAAGAGAAATCAATGAAAGATTTTGTTCATTAATAGGCGAAAGAGTCGATGAAGATGTATTTTTTGAAATATTAAAAAAAGACGGATTAAACACCAGCGATATTAGATATCAGCAACAATTTATGAAGCTTTTCGGAGAAGTTTTTCTATATATCAACGATATTGCTGTATATGGAAAAAGATATTGCAATATTTCTCAGATTGACAGAGTTTATATAGGAACAGAAATTGGCAACATAGTAGGAATGAATGAGTACGCTAAAAGCTATATGGGACTTGAAGCTCATAACTTTAATTTCAGCATTGCCATAAATGCAAAAGAACAATATATAGATCAAATACATGTAATGATGGTGCTTGCGGCTCAATTATATATTGAAGCAGGCGATGAAAATGCATTTAATTTTACCATATTTAAACGCCCTGATCCTCTATCTAAAAGATCGGCAGGCGTATTGTTGGGCGCCATTGCAGCTGGATTGGCGGCAGGCTTGATATACCCTATATTTAATTATGGATTTGGATTTTATAATCACATAATTTATGAAATGAGAAACAGCGAATATCAAGTAAAACTCATAGAAGCCAATGACATGAGAAGTAAAATCGCCATACTTGAAAAAGAGTACAATTCATTAAAAGAAAATTACGATACAGAATCAAATCTTTTAATGACAAGAGAAGGTTTGTTGAAAGAGATCAAAGGCAAAAGAGTTGATTATATAATGAAGGGTGTCACCATATCAGATCTTGTTAAATTAACAAATAAAAATAATGTAAAATTAAACAACATATCTCAAGTAAATAACACCATAATCTTATCTTTAGTTGGTCAAAGTGAAAAATATATAACAGAACTTATAGATGAAATAGCAAATACTAAGCTTTATACAATTAGAACAAAAACTATAATGAGAAATGGTAATACAAGTAGATATGAGAGCAATATTAGTATGGAGATTTTATAATGCATGAAGATACACTTTTAGATAAAATTGACAATTGGCTTTCGGCAAAAAGCAAAAACGAGCGAGGACTAATATATATAATAGCTTGTTGCTCCATTGTAGGCATTATATACCTTACTTTATTTGAACCTTCGGAATTCTTTTTAAGCAACGAGCAAAGAATTTTGAATGAAACGACAAGCAAACTTGTAAACGAAACTAACTATATAAATTCCAACTCTCAAGCAATTCCCGGATTAGAAAACGGCATTAGAAACTATTCGACTTCATTAAATGATATAAGAGATTCGAATAATTACATTGACGGCAAACTAAAAGAGTTGTCATATCTATTGTTTAACGATCAAAGTTGGGCTAATTTTATGGACAGACTGGCTTTTTTGGCAAAAGAGTATAATGTAAATGTTTTAAGAATTGAAAATACTTTTTTGGACAGCAAAGATTTGCAAGATAGAAAAGTGAAACAGGTTTTGGATATAGAAGTTGATTTCAGAAGTAATTTTAATAATGCTGTAAAATTTTTAAATGCCATTGAAGAAAGTCAGCTTGTTGTGGATGTTTACAATAGCACAATATCCAGCAGCATCAGAAGCAACTCTATAGATGGTAATATTCAAATCGCAGTATGGGGGATGTTATATTGAAAAAGTCTATTATCGTAATGTGCGTATCTCTGATATGCATAAAAGGCGCATTATGCGATAGTGCGGATATAGTGGAGTATGATAGGTTTTTTAATGAGATTGGCGAAGTGCGGGTAGGCATAACAAATCAAGATATAGACAGCATAACAAATCCTTTTGTAATTGTAGCTACGCCAGTTGACTCAAACAATATTAATGCTTCGTCGCCTACATTCAAACTTAGCGCTATTTTTGAAAATAAAGTAAAAATCAATGATAGTTGGCTAACTCAAGGTTCAATAATTAATGGTTTAAGAGTAGTTGCCATAAAACAAAATAGTGTTGTTTTGGGCAGCGAAAATCGAGCAATAGAATTATTTTTAAGGGAAAAAAATGAAAATAGTGTCATCACAATCAATTAAAAAAGGTATTGTCTTAACAGCAAGCGTTGCGCTATGTGCATTGATAATGTCTCCATCATCGCTTTCGGCACAAACAACTCAAGCCAAAAAAGGGTGCGAGTATAGAACATTGAGTATGAAAATTAATTCTGATGTTAAAATCAGCGAAGTGCTGTCCCAGCTATCTGAAAAATGTGATTTCAGTATAATTTTTGTTGATGCGCCTGCTATTGAAATAGCAAATCAACCATTATACGGTACAAATATTAAAGATAAATCCTTGTTTGAAACATTGGATATTTTAGTGGCATCTAATAATCTTAATTATGAGTACAAAAGCAATGTTTTAAGAATTTCAGCCCTTGATACAAAAAGTTTTAAAATTGATTATATTACGTCTGTCAGACAAGGAACAGCTACTATGAGCGCCTCTGTTAACTCAGCTCCAAGACAAGTAACAAGTGGTGGAGAAATGAGTATCGACAGGTCTGATAACGAAATTGTTGTAAAAGAAGAGTTTGACTTTTGGAATACTATTAACGAAGAGGTAGGAGCGATATTAAATACTGGTAAAGAATTATATATCGCCAAAGAACCTATAATTAATGCGAGAGCGGGATTAATAACAATAACTGCCACAAAAGACCAGTTATCAAGAATAGAAGAGTACTTTAATACATTAAAAGATAGATTGTCAAAACAGGTTTTGATAGACGTTACTATTCTATCTGTAGAGCTTAATGACGATAACAGAATGGGAATCGATTGGTCTAAATTTCAACTTGGATTTTTTGGCGAAGCTATTGCGGCTGCTAACGGCATAAATACGGGAGCAGCATGGTCTTACGAGCCGCAAACTCCTAGCGGCAACTATCCATACTATCCTCAATTCGGCAGAAGCGGAGGCAATGGTATAACATCGTCAAATAGCGGTACTTTTAATACCGGTGGAATAGTTGCTTTTGGCGGCGGTACACAACTTTCGCTTGACGGTGTCTTTAATTTTCTAAAAGATAAAGGTAAAACGAGTGTCGTATCTAACCCTAAAGTTTTAACCCTAAATAACCAGCAAGCATTGATTACTGTGGGCGATACCATAAATTATCAAACAAGATCAACAACGGTTACATCAAGCACTACTGCAACAACAAGTGAAGATATAACAAACTACTCTCTTTTTGTAGGAATACTCTTAAATATACTTCCTACTGTATCCGAAAACGACAATATTATGCTAAGAATTAATCCGTCTTTGAGTGATTTTAAATACAGAGAAGATGATGTTAGATATGCTCGTACCGATGGTACTGCTATTCCAAGAACAATAGCGCCTGACACGGTAGACAAAAAGCTATCAACTGTTGTAAATGTAAAAAACGGCGATACGATTATCCTTGGCGGTCTAATCACAAACAACATTTTACAAGTAAATAAAGGTGTTCCTATACTTGGCAGCATTCCGATTTTAGGATATGCATTCAAATATGCCGGAGAAGAGGTAAAAACTAAAGAGTTGGTATTCATAATTACTCCGAGAGTTGTCGGTGAAGACACGTCTGTTATTTCGCCCGAATCATTAAAAGATTTAGGCTATAACAATATCTTAGAAAAATAATGGATGCCAGTATAAACCAATTTTATAGTGTTAAAAATATATTTGTCGATGGAAGGGTCTTTGATTATATAAGCCTCGATAAGTCTGTTATAGCTTACGATAGACTTTCAGGCGCTATTGATAAACCGCTAAAATTGGTTCTTTTTTACGGAAAACCGGGTAGCGGTAAAACCTTTTTACTGGAGAAAATCTATAGTGATTTGAGAAACAAATATCCTATAGTATTTTTTCCAAGACCTTTTTTTGATGAAAAGCAGTTCCTAAAATCTCTATTTGAAGAAGTTTTTGCCATAAAATCCCCCGAATTTAGCGGTTATGAAGAGTTTCTAACAATATACAAAACCAAAGTGCCAAAAATTTCGGAGCAAACTATGGTAACGGTTTTACTGGACGAAGCGCAATTGTATCCTCGTGATTTAATTGAAAAAATTCGCCTGATGGCCGATACAAGATTATTTAAATTCTTATTTACGGTACACAAAACAGAAAAAGAAGATGTTTTGGCAAAAGACTATTTTAAAACAAGGATTTGGGAAAGTATTGAACTTGGTGATTCGACTTTTGAAGAAATTAGAGTATATTTGGAGAAAAAATTTCTTTATCACAATAAGTTTGAATACTTTTCTTATTTAAAAGATTATATTTCATTCATATTTTCTGTAACAAACGGCAACTTAAGAAGCGTAAATAAACTTCTTTTTAAAACTTTTGAACTATACGAATATTATGAAAGCAGCAAACCATCCATTATCGCAAATAGCAATAATAGAAAAAAAATTATCGAAATGGCTGGAATCGCGACAGGATTTATGAATGCTTAAAACTGAAGAAGTACTTGTACTTGAAGAGCAATGGAGAGAATTTAAAAACAAGAAAATATTTAAAAAGGTCATTGTATTTTTTTCTGTTTTACTTTTACTTTTATTGCTCGTGCTTTTACATTTAGTTTTAAACATGCCAAACAATGCAAATTCTAAAAACAGTATCATTTCAAATAACACTGCAAATGAAACAAACCATGCAATTATAATACAACCAGAGAATGCTACTATTGAGGATTATAATTCAACAAATAATGATACAGATGTTAAAGAGGAGATGAATTATACTATCGTGCCTATCATAGAGCCAAATACTCTGCATGTTGGTCCGCAAATCGTCATAGAACCGCCGGAAGAGAAAAAAATCATTATCGAAACAAATAATATTCAAAATACTAATGAGTTAATCAAAAATTTTGAAGACACGGGCAACATAGTATTTGCTAATATGATATCGGAAGAATTTTATGAAAAAAAAGAGTATCGTAAGTCTTTGGAATATGCCTTAAAAGCCAATGAAATAGACTCGAAAAATGAACTTAGTTGGATTATGTTTGCTAAAAGTCAAGTGAAACTTGGTAAAAAAGAAGATGCCATAAAAGCGCTTGAGGTTTTTATAAAATCATCAAAAAATTCTCAAAATGCATTAAATTTATTGCAAAAAATTAAAAATGGGGAATTTAGATAATTTTTTAAAATTTTATGTATTAAATATAAAATTGAATGGTAAAATGAATAAAAATAAGTATAAAGGGTTTTCGTAATGAGTGATGCGACTAACGCTATGGGTGCTACAAGTGCGATTATAAGTTATCTTGTCGGAAATAGAATAATAGATGAAAAAACAGCAGAAAATATTCAAATAGCAGCTTCACAAGATGGTTCTTCGCTAGGTTCTGCATTGATAGATAGCGGCTACTTCTCAAAAGATGATTTACTAATTTTACTTTTAGGATTTTATAAAAGCGGAACTATTACACTTGATGACATTACTACCGAATTTGCCATACAATCTGAAGTTTTTCTGAAGTTTTTTGCAAGCGAGTCCGGATTTGAATATATGGATTTGGATGCTATGGATATTGATTCAAAGCTTTCCAAAAAAGCTTCTTTGGCGCAATTAAAAAAATACGAGGCTTTGCCGGTCAAAGAAGATGATATAAATATATTTGTTGCTGTTAAAGACCCGTCAAATATGGCAACCAGAGAGGGTTTGCAAAGATTATTCAACAGAAAAATTGTAAAAATTGTTATATCTGACCCTACGCTCATTGAAAAATATCTAAATAAAATTGAACTTAGCGAAAGTATAAACGGTATCATTAATGAAATACGAAGAGAGATAACAACAAGCGCTGCTGAAAACCCGCAAGAATCTTCAGGTATTTTAAAATTAATCGAAGCGATACTAAAAACCTCTATTTTATCACGCGCAAGCGATATTCACATAGAACCTACTGAAAAAAACTGTCTAGTTAGAAGCAGAATTGACGGTATGTTGGCTGAAACATTTATGTTTGAAAAAGATATCTATCCGCCTTTATCGTCAAGAATAAAACTATTATCAAGTATGGACATAGCTGAGAAAAGAAAACCGCAGGACGGAAGATTTTCGGCAAAAATTATCGGAAAAGAGTATGATTTTCGTATATCTGCGCTTCCAACACTTTTTGGGGAGTCTATAGTTATAAGAATTTTAGACAAATCAAAAATTATGATTAAAATGGAAAATTTAGGTATGCACCCGGCAAATTATGAAAAATTTTCCAAAGCCATGCGTTCTCCTTATGGTATCATACTTGTTACCGGACCTACAGGAAGTGGTAAAAGTACCACATTATACGCCGCTCTTAATGCCATTAAGAGTGTGGAAAGTAAAATTATCACTGTAGAAGACCCTGTAGAATATCAATTAAACTTAGTTCAGCAAGTACATGTAAACGAAAAAGCTAATTTAACTTTTTCTTCGGCATTGCGTTCAATCTTAAGGCAAGATCCGGATATCATTATGATTGGCGAGATTAGAGACCAAGAAACATTAAGAATCGCTGTTCAAGCTGCGCTTACAGGACACTTAGTTTTCTCAACGCTTCATACAAATGATGCGATAAGCGCGGTAACAAGAGCAATAGATATGGGAATCGAGCCTTATTTGATAAGCGGCGCTTTGGTTGCTATAGAAGCTCAAAGATTGGTTAGAAAATTGTGTCCAAACTGTAAAACAAAAATAAACCTTCCAAAATCAATGTATGAAAGAATAAAATCATTTATTCCCGATAATTATGTATTTTACAAAGCTGTAGGATGCGAAAAATGTTCTCAAACAGGATATCTTGGGCGAGAAATGATTTCGGAAATTTTGCCTATCAGCGAAAAAATATCCAGTATGATAGCTCAAGGCACTACAAAAGAAGAGTTAAAGAAACAAGCGTATGCCGAAGGATTTATAGACTTGTTCAAAGACGGTATTATCCGAGCGGCAAAAGGAATAACATCTATAGATGAAGTACTAAGGGTGGCAAAATCATGAGTTTAAAATATTTTGAAATTGAGTCTTCGCAAAGAGGACAGCGCTCAAAGACTATTATTCAAGCAAATAATAGAACAGAGATTGTAAGAATTTTCAAAGCAAGAAATCCTGACAGTTCGATAGTTAAAATAACGGAAACATCAGCGCCTCTTGATGTTCAGTTTAAGAAAATTAAAGATAGTGTTTTAGGAGCTCTTGTTAAAAGAAGTATCAAAACAGAATTTCTTGTTTCATCTTTTAGACAATTGTCTGTTATGACAAATGCGGGTATACCTATACACGATAGTGTAAAAGAAGTTGGAATATCGGCAGCCGATGAAAAATTAAAAACTATTTTTGTTAAAATAGATGAGGATTTAAATGCCGGCCTTAGTTTATCAGCATCTGCTGCGGCTTTTAGAGAAGAACTTGGGGACGTTAGTATTGCTATGATCGAGCTTGGTGAAAATACCGGTAACTTATCAGAGTCCCTAAAAAAACTCTCTGATATTCTTGAAGATGTTTATGAAAACAAAAAAAGATTCAAAAAAGCTTTGAGATATCCGATAATGGTAATAACGGCAATAGCAGCGGCATTTGTCATTTTGATGATTTTTGTTGTTCCGGCATTTAGAGACATATTTTCACAATTTGGCGCAAACCTCCCTTTGCCGACAAGAATTTTGCTCGGAACAGAAAGTGCCATGAGTAACTATGGACTTTATATATTGGGCGGTTTGATTGCATCATATGTGCTTTTGCGCCGTTCATACAAAACAAATCCTCTCTTTCATGCGCAATTTGACAAATATCTTCTGAAAACCTACCTTGTAGGAAAGATAATATTTTATTCAAATATGCATAGATTTACGTTGATACTATCCGAACTTATTAAAGCAGGTATACCGGTTACAGAAGCATTGGATACTTCGTTGCTTACAGTTAGCAATGTAAACATGCAAGAAAATCTCTCTTTGGTTAAAATATCTGTGCAAAGAGGTATCTCTTTAACCGAATCCTTTAGAGAAACAGGGCTATTTGAAAGTATGTTGATACAGATGATTCAAGCTGGTGAAAAAGGCGGTATGCTTGATGTTATGCTTGCGAAAGTAACCGATTATTTCAACTCAAGATTTAATGAGATAATAGATAATATATCAAGTTATATAGAGCCTATCTTATTGGCATTTATCGCTTGTATGGTTTTATTGCTTGCGCTTGGTATATTTTTACCTATGTGGGAATTAAGTTCCGCCGTCAAAGGAGGCTAAATTGCTCCTCTAACAATAAAGAGATGAATTTCATCTCTTTATTACAAATTGTTACATAAATAATAACTTTTATCTTCAAAAATGGTTTTAAGCACTAAAATCGAGCTATTTTTTCATATAATAACATTCACTTTGCAAATAGACTCATACATGTGAGTTTTTAATAAAATATAAAGGAATTAAATGAAGACGAAAAGTTTGTATATATCGTCGCTCGAGCCATATTCCGGAAGTTTAGTAATCGGCATGGGATTTATGGAAATTTTAAGGCGCCGCGTAAAAAATATTGCATTTTTTCGCCCTATAGTGCCTTCGAAAAAAACAGACAATATTGTCTCATTCATGCTTGAGTATTACGATTTAAAAATAGATTATTCCGATGCTATCGGTTTTAGCATTGAAGAAGTTAAATCCGCAGCCGCCGAAGGAAAACTAAATGAATTGATGCAAAATTTGATTGCTAAATTTAAAATACTTGAAAAAAATTATGATTTTGTTTTATGCGAAGGCATAGCCCGTTCTTTACTCTCTTCTATTGTAGATTTTGATATAAATTTTGAAGTTGCAAAAAATTTAGGCACTCCTTTAATAAATCTATTAAGCGGTGTAAATCGCACAAACCTTCAACTACTTGACGAGATAAAAATAGAATCAAAAGCTATTAAAAAAAGCGGCTGTAATCACTTTAATACTTTTATAAATAGATTAGAACCAAATACTTTAGAAAAACTTCAAAAAGATATAAAACAGTTTGAAACCTCGTATCCCCCCATATATTTATTGCCTGAGATTGAGGAGCTTAGCAGCCCGACTATAGAAGAGATAAAAGATGCTCTTGGATGTAAAATAGTTTTTGGGAAAAGCGATGATTTAAGGCGTGTCGTAAAGCAAACAAGGGTTGTTTCCACTACTATCGATACAATGCTCACCTATTTGCAAGAAAATGACTTAGTAATAACGGGCGGGGATAGGTCGGATATAATTTTAGGCGTTCTTGCAGCAAATAATTCGGGTGCTTATCCTACGATAGCAGGTATTTTATTGATAGGCGATATTTTGCCAAAAGAGTCGTTTTTAAAATTGATAGGAGGTTTTTCAAAAATATCTCTGCCTATTTTAAGCATTAGCGGCGATACGCTCTCGGCAGCTTTAAGAGTAAGGGAAGTTCCGGCGCAAATTACGATAAACAGGGAACGTAAAATAGCTCTTGCCATGGGACTATTTTCAAGCAGAGTAAATACGGAAGATATTGAAAAATATATAGATGCCGCTTCAGATTCGACATCTATGACACCGATAATGTTTGAATACAATATGTTTGAAATGGCAAGAAAAAATAAAAAAAGAATAGTATTGCCGGAGAGCAATGACGATAGAATTTTGCGCGCGGCTGAAATTATCATAAGAAGAGACGTTGCCGATATTATACTTTTAGGTAAAGCGTCGGATATAAACACAAAAGCGGCGTCTTTGGGTATCAATATCTCAAACGCTACAATAATAGACCCCGCTAAATCTCCTTTGATGGAAGATTACGTAAAAGAGTTTTACGAACTTCGCAAATCAAAAGGCGTAACTATGGAACTTGCGAAAGACGCTATGCAAGGCTTGAGTTATTTTGCAACCATGATGGTATACAAAGGCGACGCTGACGGTATGGTTTCAGGGGCTATTCATACCACGAGCGACACGATACGTCCAGCCTTACAGATTATCAAAACAAAACCGAATATTTCCATAATCTCAAGTATATTTTTTATGTGTTTGGACACAAAAGTACTTGTTTATGGCGATTGTGCAGTCAATAGAGATCCAAACGCTGAAGAACTCGCTCAGATAGCTATCTCTTCAGCCGATACTGCCACTAGTTTTGGAATTGAGCCAAAAATCGCAATGCTATCATACTCTACAGGCGATTCAGGCGAAGGAGCCGATGTTGAAAAAGTAAAAAATGCTGTTAAGATAGTCAAAAACAAACGACCGGACTTAATGGTAGAAGGTCCTATACAATATGATGCTGCTATTGATCCTATCGTAGCAAAAACGAAACTGCCCGAAAGCAAAGTAGCAGGTCAAGCTACGGTATTTATATTTCCGGATTTAAATACCGGCAATAATACATATAAAGCCGTTCAACGCTCCTCCAACGCTGTTGCTGTGGGTCCGGTGCTTCAAGGACTTAAAAAACCCGTCAATG
This sequence comes from Campylobacteraceae bacterium, assembly GCA_031268335.1. Lineage (GTDB taxonomy): Bacteria > Campylobacterota > Campylobacteria > Campylobacterales > Campylobacteraceae > JAIRKW01. The sequence continues at coordinate 44,259 of JAIRXG010000002.1, read as the reverse complement.
ACTTGAGCAGAGGCTGCTTGGTTGCAGATATTGTTAATACTGTTGCCATCACGGCTATTCAAGCCGGACAAATCATAGAAGGGTAATCGATGAAAATACTTGTAATAAATTCGGGAAGTTCTTCTATTAAGTTTCAGCTCTTTTCTATGAAAGAGAGTAAGACAATGGCTTTTGGACTTATAGAGCAAATAGGCGAACCTATGGGTAAAACAAAGATAGGCTCGATACATCATGAAGAGCCGATAACAAAAACTCTTCATATAAAAGACCATGAACAAGGCATTGAAATTGTCTCCTCTTTTTTGATAGACGAAAAAATAATAAAAGGACTTGACGAATTAGACGGCATAGGGCATAGAATGGTGCATGGGGGCACTATGCAAGAAACGGAGTTTATTAACGACAAAATTATCAAAATAATTGAGAATTTTTCACCATTAGCCCCATTGCACAATCCGCCCGGTTTAGCCGGAGTTAAAGCGACTATGTCAAAAGCTCCTCATGTTCCGCAAGTAGCGGTTTTTGATACGGCATTTCACCAAACAATGCCTCAATATGCTTACATGTATGCGCTGCCTTATGAACTTTATGAACGATTGCATATTAGGCGTTATGGTTTTCATGGTACCTCGCATCATTTTGTTGCGACGCAAGCAGCAAAAGAACTTAAAAAACCGCTCAATAAGTGTAATCTCGTAACATTGCATCTTGGAAACGGCGCAAGTATAGCCGCCATAAAAAACGGCAAATGCGTTGATACGTCTATGGGATTGTCTCCGCTTGAAGGACTTATCATGGGCACTAGAAGCGGCGATATAGATCCTGCTATTTTGTTTTATTTGGAAAGAGAGGAAGGGTTGGACATAAAAGAGTTGGATACCCTTTTAAATAAAAAAAGCGGACTTAAAGGAATTTGCGGCACAAACGACTTACGTGAAATAAAAGCAAAGATAAAAGACGGCGATGAGAGAGCAAAACTTGCTTTTGATATGTTTTGTTATAGAATAAAAAAATATATAGGCGCATATTTTACTATACTTGGCAAAGTTGATGCTCTGGTTTTTACCGGCGGTATCGGTGAAAATGCCGTAAGCGTACGACGTAAAATTTGCAGCGAACTTGGAATATTCGGCATTAGCATCAATAAAAAACAGAGTGAAAAAAGAGGCGTTCTTGTCCATTTTGAAAGCAAAAAAAGCGCTGTTAAACTGCTTGTTGTTCCCACAAACGAAGAGTTAGCGATAGCAAAACAGACACAGCATTTAATTCAAAAAACGGCAAAAAGAGGTTAGCTTCTTTTTGCCAAACATATGATAACTGTCAATAAAATTTCAGTAAAAAGTCTTATATCAAAATCAAAGCTTCCATCTGTTGATTTTGCCATCAACCCTTATGTCGGCTGCCCTCACAAGTGCTTATATTGCTATGCGGAATTTATGAAAAAATTCACCAATCACAAAGAAAAATGGGGCGATTTTTTAGATGTAAAAATGTGCTGCGAAAAAATTAATATCGAAAAATTCAAAGATTGCGATATATTTTTAAGTTCTGTTACAGACGCGTATAATCCATTTGAGAAAAAATACGGCGTCACAAAACAGATATTGGAACAATTCACGCAAAGCAACGCAAGGATAAGCATACTAACCAAATCAAACCTTGTATTGCGCGACATAGAGATTTTTAAAAAAATTCCAAATATTAGCGTAGGATTTTCTATTAACACCGTAAACGACGATATCCGAAAGCAGATAGAACCTTATGCTTCAAGCATAGAAAAGCGAATAGAAGCTTTAAAGATTTTACATAGCGAGAGCATTGATACTTGGATTTTTGTTTCGCCTATGTTTCCCAAAATAACAGATTTTAGAAAAATAATTGATACATGTAAGTATTTTTCAAATAGTTTTGGTTTTGAAAACTTAAATTTAAAGAATAGATATCATGAGCGCGTTTTAAATTATATACGAGAGTATCACAAAGATTTACTGTCTTTGTATCAAGAGATATACATGTACGGCAATGGGGATTATTGGCACAAAGAAGCGCAAGAAATTCACAGTCACTGTCAAAAAAACAAGATAAATTACTCAATACATTTTCATTAAACATATCTACTTTGAAAACAGTTGCTGCGTTACATGTAGGCAGGCGTGTCGTTTGAAAATAGTATCAAATCTCCGACAAACGTATTTTCAGCTAAGACTTGCGTCAATTGCGTTTTGTCCTTCAAGATAATTTTATTAGTCCGCTTTATGCAAGCGCTTAGAGTCTCAACATTAACGCTGCCTGTAATAATAACAAAATCAAAAATTTCATCTATAATTTTCGCAAGTTTCTCATTTTCTTCTTTTGTGCTCTCAACAATTCCCGGAGTTATCAAAACTTTTCTACCATCGTATGTTTTGACTAACTCATAAGAGCTTTTCATGCCTTCAAAATTTCCATTAAAGCTATCGTCAAGAATTATTTTCCCGCCGACATCCATTCTTTGCAATCTATGTTCAACGCTTGAGATGCTGAATATAGCCTTTTGTATTATCTTTATATCAAGTCCAAGGTAAAGCCCTATGTGAACGCATATAGCTAGATTTGCCGCATTAAAAGCTCCAAGCAGTTTGGTTTCAAAAACGATTTCCGACCCTTGTATATTCATTCCAAATCTTGTACCATCAAGCGAAGTTTCGATAAAAGTTATCTCGTCGCCCCAAATTTCGACTCTTTTATCGTTGTTAGCATTTACGTTAGCGCTTACATGTACAAATGCTTTTTTTAGTTTTTGAGAAAGCAGCAACTCCATTTTCGTATCTCTTATGTTATCCAACGTTTTAAAATATTCTATATGTTGCGCGCCGATTTGTCCAACCACAACAATATCAGGCTTTAAAAACTCAGCTATCTCTTTTACGTCTCCTCTCTCTCTAGCTCCGGCTTCAGCTATGTAAATTTCAGTCTCTTTGGGCAAAGACGTATTTATGTCAAGTGCAAGACCAACTAAGGTATTTATACTTCGCGGCGTTTTATAGCAGTTAAATTTGAAAGACAAAATATGATATAAGAAATTTTTTACGCTTGTTTTTCCGTAACTTGCGGTTATCGCTATTATCCGCAAATCTTGCATGCTTTTAAGTTTCCCGACAGCCTCTTTTTTAAAACCCGAAAAAAGTATCGCTTCATAAATATTGCTAAAAATAAGAGCTAGAATAAGCGGCATCAAAACGCCAAAAAAACAACTTCCAAGCTTTGCGTAAAGTATAAAACAGAGCATATCATTAAAAACAACAGCTAATAGCAAAAATAGAAAAAACCGCTTGACGCGGGCGGTAAAACGTAAAGATTTATCAAGTCTTTTTTTCCAAAGGTATAGCGCAACAAAATATATTGGCGCCAATACTATAAATAAAATATATAATCCAAAAAAACAAAAAACATAGTATAAGCAAACAGGAAATACAAAATAAAGCAGATGCCACATCGGTTTATTGTAATGAAAAATAACCCGCTCTATCTTATATGAGTACCATTGCATCGCGCTTTTTATATAATATCCCAAAGAAAATACAAATAGCGTTTGCAAAAATAGAAAAAACATGTACATGTAATGATTTGTCATATCAATCCTTTAAGTTTTGAGCAATCTTCTCTTCTATAAATCCGCCCCTGCCCAGAAAGAAAAAGTGATCTCCCGCAAGCTCAAATAGAGTTGATTTTTTTATCAAAGTGTTTATTTTTTGCGCTGAAATAATAGGCGTCGCGCTATCGTCTTTGCCCCAAAACAAAATTGCCCTACCCTCGTAGTCTCTGAAATATTCGCTCATATCCTCATCTACAACTTTTTTAAACATCTCATACATAACAAGACTCATGCCTTCTACATCTTTTGAGGCAAATACTTTATAAAACCTTTTAAGACCGCAAAATTTTGCAATTTTAAAAAGTGCGATTTTTATTTTAATCCACAATCTTTTGGGTAAAACTATACCGCTGCTGCTTAATAAAACAATACTTTCGGGATTTAACAAAAGTGCGATTTTACCGCCGAATGAGTGTCCTATGATGATTTGCGGATTTTTACCTATAGAAAACAAAAACTCTTTTACGACATTTTTTACCTCAAAAGAGTTCATGGCCTTAATTATTGACGAATTGCCAAAGCCCGGAAGGTCAAGATAGATATGGCAATAATCTTTTAAAAATTCGCCAAAAACGCCTTTCATCAACTCTTTATTGGCTCCCCAGCCATGCAAAAAGAGTATGGATTTTTCACATGTATGGTTCAATAACTCATACGATAAAGAGTATTGCATTTTGTTGGAGGTTATATTTTTAATTGCCATTTTGAGCTTTTTCGTTTGCAACTTTTTTTGTTTTAGCATAAATTTTTTGCAAAACGCCAAGCGCGTCTTTTAATTTTTCATACTCTTCAAAATTTATCATTACGGCTCTAAAACGCCCATTTTTAACGATGACAGCTCGTTCAAGTTCGTTAGAACCTATCTTTTTTAAAACAGAGCTAAAGTCTCTTACGATTTGAGTAGCTGTAAATATCTCTTCTTTATTATAAAAATCAGCCATAAAACTCTTCCTTAAATCTTAAAAGGTATCCGAATTTTACACACTTTTATCTAAGCTTTGCCTTTGGCTGATTGGATGCTGTTTATATACTTGTACGATATGGGAATTTTGCGTTTTTTCGGTAAATTATGCGCCAAATCATGAACAAGAGAGCTAAACTCTTCAAAAAGATAATTTGCCAAAGAGCCGGGATTTGGATTAATCTCGTTTAAGTAAACTCTATTTTTTATGACAAAAAAATCGCACCTTATAATAGCGCCCTCAAAAAGCGGTTCATATAAACTCTTGAAACTCTTTCTTATCTCTTCGTGTAACATCTCCGTAACTCTTGCTTCAAAAACTTTGTTTGTTCTTGAAAAATCAAGGTATTTTTTGTTAAAGTCCAAAAAAAGTTTCTTTTGCGGCTCTTCTATGATAGAGTATCGCATATTATTGCCGATTTTGCAGCCTGCGATGTTATATTCCGTTACATTTTCTACAAACGGCTCAACCAACACCTCATCATCAAATTCAAAAGCCACGTCAAGCGCGTACTCAAGTTCGCTTTTGTCTTTTACTACACTCACTCCGATAGAACTTCCAAGTCTCAAAGGTTTGACAATAATCGGCAAAGACAGCGTGACTTCACGATTGTTTTTTGTAAGCAACTCATACTTTAAAGTATTTACTTTAAGAGACTCCGCATAGAGTTTTGTGAAAAATTTGTTGTAACTAATAACGCTCGCCTCAATATTCGGACCTATGTAGCGAATATTAAAGAAATCAAAAAGAGCGGCTATTTTGCCGTCTTCTCCATCTGCTCCGTGAATAATATTTATAACGGCGTCAACCTCTACTTTCTCTTCTTTAAATATCTTTTTCAAATAAAATCCGCCGTTTTTTAACGTGAGCTTATTATCGTCTAAATATTTGCCGTCGCTAAAGCGCTTTGATGTGATTTTGTCGGTAGGTATCAGATAAAAATCTCTGTTTTTATCGCAAAATATATATGTAAGCTCGCAAAATATCACCTTTTTTAACGCGATTGCACTTACTATGCTTATTTCGTGCTCATAACTCTCTCCGCCAAAAACAATAGCTAATTTCATTATAGTCCTTAGAAAATATTTTTATTGAAGTTTACTCAAAGCTTCTTTAATAAGCTCTTGTGTCGTGGCGCCTTTGCATGTAAATAAAACTGCTCTTATCTTTTCGCTTTTAAATCCTAAAGCTTCCAATGCCAATTTTGCTTCAGTTTGACTTTGAGACGATGCGCTTAAACTGCTTTGAAGCACAAACTCTCCAAGTTCGACCAATATCCTTTTAGCGCTTTTAAGTCCGATGCCAGGAACTTTAATCAAAGCGTTTGTATCCGAAGAAGTCAAAGCTTTTGCAAATGTGCTTGGAGTAAGAGTCGAGCAGATAGCAAGAGCGGTAGAAGTTCCTATGCCGCTTAGCTTTATCAACTGTTCAAACATTCTCTGTTCATCCGTATCCAAAAACCCAAACAATAAATTTGCATCTTCTCTTATTATCTGAGTTATTTTAAGCTCTACTATATCGCTGTTTATTGACGCCGCGCAATATAAAGACACGGCTATTTTATAAGTAACTCCGCTTAATGTCTTTACATGTACATTTGTCGGCTCTTTATTTACTACTTTTCCCTCAATGGCTGCTATCATTGTTTGTTTCCACATTTTTGGTTTCAAGCTGAAACTTATTGTCCCCGCTGTATTTTAGATATATCTCGCCTATATTATCATCTTTTTTTGTATAATATTCCAAATCATATTTAGGCAAAATAAATAAAATCTGATTATTTTCTTTCCAAGGCGAATTGCTGATAATCTTTCCGTTTATTATGATGTCGTTCTCAAGTTTTGAAAATTCATCCTCGTCTTCTTTTATATATCGCTCTAACCCTTTAATTACATCTATTAGCGTATCGTACTCTTTCGTGTTCATGTTAAACTCTTTGATGCCCACAAGCAAATCAACATGCGGCATATCTCCGCTTTGTTTCATCTCTTCAATCTTAGCTCTATGTTCTTGTACTTTTCTTTTTCGCTCTTCCAACTCTTTTAGTTTGCGCTCCAATTGACTATTTGTTTTGGAAAACTCTTTTTTAAACAAAGCCACCCTATCGTATAAACTCGAAAGTTTACTTAAAATATTATCGTTTACGGGCGGTTTTATCACTAAACTATTTCTTGTGCCCTTTATATTGTTTATTTCAATCGTATTGGTTGATATGACTTTGTTTCCCGAACCAAGATTATTAATATATATATAATTTGCCGTTATTTCGCCGCTTTCCAAAAAATCTACTTTAACCGTATTGCCGACTACCTTGCCGCCTTTTATGTGTTTTATCTCAACATCGCCGCCTTCGATTACGCCGCAATGTTCGTTTACATATACTTGCTCAGCGGTTATATAGGATTTTTTATGAGTGGATTTGGCTTCTACATGTAGCGCTTTTATCTCGCCTTTACCGCCTTTGTCTATTATTAATCTTTTAGATATTTCAACTGTCGCTTCACCCTCGCTATTTTTTTTAGCTTTAAATAGTATTGCCATTTTGAAAATATCCTTTAATTTTCGTAGAGAAAATAATCAGTATGAGATATTAGTATAAACTTTATTAATTATAGTTAAATATTATGATATTTTAATGACTATTTTTGCTATACTATTGGTTTTAAAATTACTATAAAGATTTTTGTTTATGATTTTTCGCGCATTTTTTACCAACAGTTTCGGCATATTGGTATCTCGCATATTCGGATTTGTACGCGACCTTTTGACCGCGAACATTCTTGGAGCAAATATATACAGCGATATGTTTTTTGTAGCTTTCAAACTTCCAAATCTATTTCGCAGAATATTTGCCGAAGGAGCATTTACTCAAGCTTTTTTGCCCGCATTTACAAAATCTCGCACAAAAGGCATTTTTGCTCTGCATGTATTCATAAGATTTTTCATTTTTATAGCCTTTTTGATAACTCTTGTTGTTATATTTAGCCCATTTATAACCAAAATATTTGCTTACGGCTTTAATGATGAGCAAATTTTACAAACGGCCCCTTTGGTTAGCATCAATTTCTTTTATCTGGCGCTTATATACATAGTAACTTTCATAGCCTCGCTTTTGCAATATCGTTCACACTTTGCTACCACAGCATTTTCTACCGCACTTTTAAATATAGCTATGATAGTTTCGCTTCTTTTAAGCGACCCGTCTACTCCCGAAAAAACCGTCTATTATTTAAGTTTTGGCGTCGTAGCAGGCGGATTTTTGCAAGTCTTAGTTCACATGTACGCTATGAAAAAAATGAGACTTTTCCCTTTGGTATTCGGAGCTGTTAAATATAAAAAAACGCATAAACAAAATGAAACTGAGTGCAAAACTTTCTATAAAAACTTTTTTCATTCCGTTCTCGGCGGAAGTACCGTTCAATTATCCTCTTTTATAGATACATGGCTTGCCAGCTTTTTAGCCGCGGGCAGCATAAGTTATCTGTATTACGCAAATAGAATTTTTCAATTGCCTTTAGCGCTCTTTGCGATAGCTTTATCTGTAGGTATTTTCCCGCGCATAACAAAACTTATCAAAAAAAATGACGAGAGCGAAGCGATAAAACTTTTAACCAAAGGGTTTTGGTTTTTGACATTTTTGTTGTCTATCTCCGCCCTTGGCGGAATTTTACTTTGCGAACCGATAATAAAAATCCTTTTTGAGCACGGCTCATTTAACTCCAACGATACGATTATATGCGCTAAAGTTTTATCTATGTATCTCTTGGGACTTGTACCTTTTGGTTTGTCTCGTATATTTTCACTTTGGCTTTTTGCGCAACAAAGACAAAAAGAGGCGGCTATGATTTCGGCTGTCTCGCTTGGTATCGGAGTACTGTTCTCCTTTGCGCTCGTATATCCATTTGGTGTTGTAGGACTCTCTCTTGCCAACTCTATAAGCGGACTTTTTTTATTTATCTTAACGATAAGAGCATTTGGAGTAAAAACATTTTTTAACATAATCAAGCTCAAAAAACTGCTCTTTTTATTTATACTTTTAACTGTTGAATTTTTTGTGTTATTGGCTTTAAAGGAGGTGTTGCAATCACTATTTTAAATCTTTAAATCTTCATATATTTTGACATTTTTATATATCTACATGTAATACCCAACGAGATTAGCTTTATCTATCGTATATTTATCGCTACAGATGAATTTTAAATCATTATCTCTTATAATCTTTAAACTTCTTTGATATAATGACATCTTGCAAATCATTTTGCCGTTCACCGCAACGGCGTTCATATCGCAAGGAAACCGTATGTACATCTACGACTCGGTAAAAAAAGCAAAATTGCCGTTTGAGCCTATCAATGAAAGCGAAGCGCTTATATACGTTTGCGGACCTACCGTGTATGACGACGCTCATTTGGGACACGCCAGAAGTGCTTTGGCGTTTGATTTACTCCGCCGAGTACTTACACATTTGAAATATAAAATAACTTTTGTAAAAAATTTCACCGATATCGACGATAAAATAATAAAAAAAATGAACGAAAGCGGCAAAAGTTTGGATGAAATAACCTCTTTTTATACCAAACGTTACAAAGACGATATGAAAGCTATCGGTGTGCAAGATGCCGATATAGAACCAAGAGCAACACAATCTTTAAAAACAATCATAGATTTTACACAAAACCTTTTGAGCAAAGGATACGCCTACACAACTTCAAGCGGCGTATATTTCGATACTTCAAAAGACGATAAATATCTCTCTATCTCACATAGACATGTAGACGAAAACGATATGCGTTCAAGAGTAGAAGAGGATGAGGAAAAAAGAGACGTTAAAGATTTTGCTTTATGGAAATTTGCCAAAAAAGGCGATATATCGTATCCCGCGCCATTTGGCGACGGAAGACCGGGCTGGCATATAGAATGTTCGGCTATGATAAAAGAACACTTAGCCGATAGAAACGGTAAATATCAGATAGATATACACGCGGGCGGCGCGGATTTGTTGTTTCCTCATCACGAAAACGAAGCGGCGCAAACAAGAAAAGAGAGTTCTCAAGAGATAGCTAAATATTGGATGCACAACGGCTTTGTTACCATAAACGGTGAAAAAATGAGCAAATCGCTTGGAAACAGCTTTTTTTTAAAAGACATTTTAAAAATTTACGATGGCGAAATAGTGCGTTTTTACCTGTTGTCAACTCATTATAGGTCAAGTATCAATTTCAACGAAACAGATCTTTTGCAAAGCAAAAAAAGACTTGACAAGATATACAGGCTAAAAAAAAGGGTTGCCGATATGCACGGTTTAACGTTGCCTGACAAAGAGTTTGAGCGCGAAATAATGCAAGCGTTGAGAGACGATTTAAACATTTCAAAAGCTTTGAGCGTAATAGATGCTATGATAGCAAATGCAAATGATATTTTGGATAAAAACCCTAAAGATAATGACAAAAAAGCTATGTTTGCAACAAATATAAAACTTATAAACTCTATACTTGGCATAGGCGAGAAAGAAGCTTTCGCATATTTTCAGCTTGGCGTAAGCGAGGAAGAAAAGATACAAATAGAGACTCTTTTGAAAGAACGCTTGGAAGCAAGAGCTAAAAAGGAGTTTAAAAAAGCAGATTTTATACGAGAAGAGCTTACTAAAAAAGGTATATCTCTTATGGATAACATGGACGGCACAAAGTGGGAAAAAGTTGATTTTTAAAGCAAAAAAGAGTTTATCTTGGTTATAATCAGCGAAAAAACAGAATGGATATATACTTAAATGATAAATTATCAAAGCTTTAAAAAAATATTGTTCAAATTAGACCCAGAAAAAGCACATTTACTAGCCGAATACGGTATGAGATTTGCCGCTGATTTTACACCGTTTTTACTCAGTATGATAGCTTCAAAATACTTTGTGGCAGATGATAAACTAGAGCAAGAGACTTTGGGGGTAAAGTTCTCAAATCCGATAGGAATAGCCGCTGGTTTTGATAAAAATGCTGTTATGATAAAAGCTTTAAGCGCACTTGGATTCGGACATATAGAGTATGGTACTATCACCCCAAAACGCCAAAGCGGAAATGAAAAGCCACGTCTTTTTAGACATGTAGAAGAAGAGTCTTTGCAAAACGCTATGGGCTTCAATAACGACGGTATGGGAAAAATCTCAAAAAGAGTTTCAAAAATTTATCCTTATGCAACGCCTCTTGGCGCAAATATAGGCAAAAATAAAACAACTTCGCAAGAAAACGCCATAAGCGATTATGAAAATCTTGTAAAAGTTTTTTCACCATTTTGCGACTATCTTGCTATAAATATTTCATCGCCGAATACTCCAAATCTAAGAGATTTGCAAAATGAAAAATTTGTCAAAGAACTTTTTCAAACTTGCGTCAAATTGACCGACAAGCCAATCCTTCTCAAAATAGCGCCCGATATGAGCGAAAAAGAAGCCGTATCTATATGCGAAGCGGCTATTGAAGAGGGCGCTGGCGGTATAATAGCTACAAACACTACCATTGATTATTCACTTGTGGCAAATCCCAAAAATATCGGCGGAATAAGCGGAAAAGCATTGAAAGAGAAAAGCTTCAAAATCTTTAAGACTTTAGCCAAAGAATTTTACGGCAAAACAACTTTAATAAGTGCGGGCGGAATAAGCGACGCAAAAGAGGCTTACGACAGATTGCTTGAAGGAGCAAATTTGGTGCAAATTTACACAAGCTTTATCTATCAAGGTCCGTCAATAGCGTATCAAATCAACAAGGGAATTTTGGAATTAATGGAAAGAGATGGATTTTTTAACATAAAAGAGGCGATAGGTTCAAAAAGAAAATGAAACGTATATTTTTAGTATTTATTACATGTATAGGAGTTATGATGGCTAATTCTTTGCCAAAATATGAAACACAAACACTCTCAAACGGACTTCAAATTTTTGTCATACCTGTAAACAAAGGCAGCGGAGTTATAACAACGGATGTGTTCTACAAAGTGGGCAGCGGTGATGAAATAATGGGCAAAAGCGGAATAGCTCACATGTTGGAACATCTGAATTTTAAATCCACAAAAAATTTGAAAGCAGGCGAATTTGACGAAACGGTAAAGAGTATAGGAGGTATTACAAATGCCGCTACCGGATTTGATTTTACACACTATTTTATAAAAAGCAGCAGTAAAAATCTTTCCAAATCTTTTGAACTTTTCAGCGAATTGATGGCAAATTTGCTATTAAAAGACGATGAATTTCAACCTGAACGAGACGTTGTGATGGAAGAGAGAAAATGGCGGACAGACAACTCTCCTGCAGGATACTTGTACTTTAGACTATTTAACAGCGCCTTTATTTATCACTCGTATCACTGGACGCCAATTGGTTTTAAAGACGATATAAAAAATTGGACGATAGATGATATAAAAACTTTTCACAATGCTTATTATCAGCCCTCAAATGCAATAATAGTGGTATCGGGGGACATAGAACCAAACACTGCTTTTAAAGAAGCTAAAAAGTATTTCGGAAACATAAAAAAAGAATCTCCAATCCCTAAGAAATATCGAGTCGAACCGGAACAAGACGGTGCAAAAAGAGTCTATATAGCCAAAGAGAGCGAAACTCAAATAATCGCCATAGCTTACAAAATTCCCGCTTTCGACCATCCAGACCAAGTGGCTTTGAATGCTATAAGCGCGCTTTTGGGCGATGGTAAAAGCAGTCGTTTATATGAAATTTTAGTTAACCAAAAAAAGCTTGTAAATCAAATATCCGCCTATAATATGAGTTCGCGCGACCCAAATCTTTTTATATTTTTAGCAATCTGCAATCCGGATATAAAAGCTGAGGATGTGGAAAAAGAAATTTTAGCCGTGATAGAGGATTTGAAAAGCAATGGCGTAAGCGAAAGCGAGCTCAAAAAAGTCAAGATAAATACAAAAGCCAATTTCATATTCGGGCTTGAGAGTTCAAGCGGCATAGCAAATCTTTTTGGAAGCTTTTTGGCAAAAGGTTCTTTAGAGCCGCTTCTGAACTATGAAGAGGCTATAAATGCTCTTAAAGCCGATACGATAAAAGAGATTGCAAACAGATATTTTATAGAAAAACACTCAACAACCGCTATATTAAGAAAGGAGGCACCTGCACAATGAATGGCAATTTCTTACAAGGAGCTATGACGGCAATCATAACGCCTTTTAAAAATGGCAAAATTGACGAGCAAAAATATGAAGAGTTGATAAAGCGACAGATACAAAACGGTATAGATGTCATAGTGCCGGCAGGAACAACAGGGGAAAGCGCAACTTTAAATCAAGAAGAGCATCGCCGTTGTATTGAAATAGCTGTGGCTACATGTAAAGGTACAAGCGCTAAAGTTATGGCCGGAGCGGGAAGCAACGCAACGCATGAAGCGGTTGATTTGGCAAAATTTGCCGAATTTCAAGGAGCAGACGCTATTCTTTCTATAACTCCATACTATAATAAACCGACCCAAGAAGGACTTTATCAACATTACAAAACTATAGCAAATGCCATAAATATACCTGTGCTTTTGTACAATGTCCCCGGTCGTACAGGCTGCGATATACAACCAAATACGGTTATCAGACTTTTCAAAGAGTGTCATAATATCTTTGGCGTCAAAGAGGCTACAGGCTCTATAGATAGATGTGTGGATCTGTTGGCAAACGAACCAAGACTCTATCTTATAAGCGGTGAGGATGCGATAAATTACCCTATTCTCTCAAACGGCGGAAAAGGAGCAATTTCAGTTACGGCAAATTTGCTGCCTGACAAAATAGCGGATTTGACACATAAGGCTTTAAACTCTGATTATTTGGGCGCAAAAGCGATAAATGACGAACTTTACGCGATAAACAAAGCGCTCTTTTGCGAAAGCAATCCGATACCTATAAAAGCGGCTATGTATTTGGCTGGTCTTTTGGATACGCTTGAATATCGTTTACCGCTTGTACCGCCAAGCGAAGAACATTTTAAATTTATAGAACAAACAATGAAAAAATATAACATAAAAGGATTTTAATGAAGGGCAAAACACTGGTTATTAGCGGCGGAACAAGAGGCATAGGCAAAGCAATAGTATATGAGTTTGCCGCCAATGGAATAAACGTGGCTTTCACATATAACTCAAACGAGCAGTTAGCACAAGAACAAGTTAAAGATTTAGAGAATAATTACGGTGTAAAAGCGCGTGCCTATAATCTTAATATTTTAGAACCAGAAACATACAAAGAGTTATTTTTAGAAATCGACAAAGATTTTGATAGAGTTGATTTTTTTATTTCAAATGCGATAATTTCAGGACGCGCCGTAGTGGGCGGATATACAAAATTTATGAAATTAAAACCGCGCGGTATCAATAATATTTTTACTGCGACTGTAAACGCATTTGTGATAGGCGCGCAAGAAGCGGCTAAAAGAATGGAAAAGACGGGTGGTGGCAGTATCATCTCTATCTCCTCCACAGGCAATCTTGTATATATAGAAAATTACGCCGGACACGGTACATGTAAAGCCGCTGTTGAGGCGATGGTAAGATATGCCGCAACAGAGCTTGGAGAAAAAAATATCAGAGTAAACGCAGTAAGCGGAGGTCCTATAGATACGGATGCTTTGAGAGCTTTTGTAAATTATGAAGAGGTTAGTAATAAAACAGCAGAACTTTCGCCTCTGGGGCGAATGGGGCAACCTTCGGACTTATCGGGAGCTTGTCTTTTTTTATGTTCGGATAAAGCTTCTTGGATTACCGGACACACATTTATCATTGACGGCGGAATAACTTTTAAATGAGTTGGAATATTCCGAATCTATTGGCATTTATCAGGGTTTTAATAGCTCCATTGATGTTTTGGCTTTTAATCAATCAAGATCATGCCATTTTTGATGGCATTCACTATTCGTGGATAAATTTTGCCGCCGCTATTTTATTTACAATAGCCTCAACCACGGATTTTTTCGACGGATATATAGCAAGAGCATGGAATCAAAAAACAGTATTTGGAAGCATATTAGATCCATTGGCGGACAAGATGCTTATTTTGGCTGCATTTTTGGGACTTATGCTGCTCTTGCGCGTAAATCCATGGATTGTGTATATCATATTGGTTAGAGAATTTTTTATAACAGGACTTCGCGTTGTAGCAGCATCTGAAGGGAAAAAGGTAGCCGCCTCATTTGCGGGTAAAATTAAAACTATATTTCAAATGATAGCGATAGGATTTTTGATTATGGATTGGTCTCCGTTGTCTGAAATCCTTTTATGGATTGCCGTCGCGCTAACGCTTTACTCCGGACTCGAATATATTATCAATTACGCAAAAGGGAAACAATAGATGTTCGGCGCATCATTCGGTCATTTTGGTATAATCTACGCTCTTCTTGCGCTTTCGTTTTTGATATTTTTTCACGAATTCGGACATTTTATCGCCGCACGTATATTTAAAGTAAAAGTCGAGGTTTTCAGTATAGGTTTTGGTAAGAAAATTTTGACTAAAAAGATAGGTGATACTATATATTGTTTGAGTCTTATTCCGCTTGGCGGATACGTCCAAATGAAAGGTCAAAACGATATAGACCCTTTGGAAAAGAGCGATGATGAGAATAGTTACAACAAAAAAGCTCCATGGAAAAGAATAATTATACTTTTTGCCGGACCTTTTGCCAATTTTGTATTGGCATTTTTCCTTTATGCATGTATAGGCAATTTAGGAGTTAGAGAGCTTGCTCCGCAAATAGGAGACTTTTCAAATAATTCAATTGCGCAAAATGCCGGACTTCAAATAAATGACACTATCAAAGAGATAAACGGCGTAAATATCAATATCTGGGACGATGTAAAAAAAAGTATCCAATCAAGTGCGGGCGAAATGGATATTTTAGTGAAACGAAGCGACAAACTAATACATGTAAACCTTACTGCGCAAATAGGAGACAATAAAAATATATTTGGAGAAACGGTGCAAGAAAAACTTATAGGCGTATCTCCGTCTTATGTAGTTTTTACTATGTACTATAGAGGGTTTGAGAGTATAATTTATGCCGGACAAAAAGTTATCCAAAACTCTTTGCTGATTTTTCAAACGTTGAAAAAACTGGTAATAGACCGCATTATATCCCCAAAAGAGCTTGGCGGAATAATCGCTATAGTAGACATAACGTCCGATGCTGCAAAATTGGGCTTGGTCTCTTTCTTGATGCTCACCGCTCTAATTTCGGTAAATCTTGGAGTATTAAACCTGCTTCCTATTCCGGCACTCGACGGCGGACACATAATGTTCAACATATACGAACTCATTTTTAGACGTGCGCCGAATGAGAAAGTATTTTACTACATGACAGTCGCAGGTTGGCTGCTTTTGATGCTGCTTGTGGCATTTACTATTTACAACGACATAGCAAGAATTGTCACTCAAAAAATATGACAGATAAATATACACAAAACCTCTCAAATGTGCAAGAACGCATAGAAAATGCGAAAAAACTCTCGTTGTTTAAAGAGGATATAAGACTAATTGCAGTAAGCAAAGCCGTGACTTCCGATGAAGTAAAAAAACTCTATGATGCAAAATGCGCGCATTTTGGCGAAAATAAAGTTCAAGCTTTAAAACAAAAATGCGACGAGCTTGAAAATCTCGACATAAAGTGGCACTTTATAGGCAGATTGCAAACAAATAAAATAAATCAACTAATCGACTTAAACCCGACTCTTATCCATTCGTGCGACAGTTTGGAGCTTGCTATTCAGATAGACAAGCGTCTAAAAGTCAAAAATAAAACTCTGGACATTTTGCTTCAGATAAATAGCGCGAAAGAGATAAGTAAAGCCGGAATTTCGCCAAATCTTGCCTTGCAAACTTACGAAGAGATTTTGAAAAACTGTACAAATCTTAACCTAAAAGGCGTTATGAGCATAGGAGCGCATATTGACGACACCACTATCATACAAAAAAGCTTTGAGACGACAAGGGAAATTTATGAAAAAGTTGTCCCATTGGGAGCAGTTTATTGCTCTATGGGAATGAGCGGGGATTTTGAGCTTGCCATAAAATGCGGCTCAAACATGTTAAGACTCGGAACAATTTTATTCAAACAGTAAACGCTGCATGTAGATATTTTGTATTAAAATCTGATATTTGTACGCTACATGTAAGCTCTTGAATTGTCAAACGCCAATCCTCTCTGTTGTCAAAAACCCTACATGCAACAAGAATTTTATTTTTATTTTTTATGGGTGAAAAATGAAGAGTAAAAAAAATTTGTTTTAAAATGGTTTTTTTGCGAAAAAGATTACATGTAGGATTTCATTTTGATGATTAAAAATAATAAATATAGAGGCAATGTTATTCGTTTAATCACAACATCTATAAATACTTCAAAATCACTAAAACAATTTAAGATTGCTGCCATTACATGTAGCTAAAAGATTAACTGTATATAGTGAATATTTTAATCCGTGTTTTTTTCATTTCAATATCGCCGCAAACAAGAGAATTGACTCTAAATCTGCAATTCCAAATCCCCATATAACCGCTCTGCTTGTCATTGCGAACAAAATGCGAAAACTTTTTACCATCGTTTTGCTGTACGAACTGCTTCATCGCTAAGCTCTTTACTATGATGAAAAATGTCATACAATACAATAAATCTTTCATTATTGCAAGTAAAACGCGACTATTTTCAATAATTGCTTCATTATATTTATAATAATAAAGTATGTATTTCTTATAATAACAAAAAATATAATAATCAAAAGAATAACATTAGCCGTAATGGCAAAAAAATGCAAATCCTCCGCATTCATTATTTCACCCGCCCCGTTTCGCTTGCCGTCATTGTGAATATTATTACGTTTAGCAATAACGACAATACGGCAATTCTGCTATTTGCAATAACAAATTTTTGCCGTGATAAAAAACATTAAACTTGTTTGTTTGCAACAAAAAGAGTATTTTGAGTATGATGCTTCAAAAGAATACTATATGAAAAAAGTGATAATGACAAGAAGGCAAAAAGCCCTCTCGTCATTAATTTAAGGAGTAATACAAAATTTAGCGCGATACTTTGCTATACGCGCAAACAAAAGTTAGCTAATTCGCTATTTCAAATAATAAGTGTAATTTAATGCTATATAATCTACTGCGTTTATCATTTGAAAAATAAATTATAAGCATAAAAATATCAAAACTCTCACATGTAGATAATATAAAGCTTAAAAATTCGAAATTTCATGCCTAAAATAAACTCTCCGTGCACAAACTGTTAAAATCGTGCGCGGTTAACATTGCAAATCATCAAAAATCAGCAACAAAACCCAAAGATATTCGCCTGCCCTCTATGTATCTCCCATGAGTATCAAACGTTATCTCTTTGTTCAAAACATTATAAATGCCGGCTGTAATCTTTAAGTCATCTTTAAGCTTATATGCAGCTCCCAAATCGATAAAATAATAACCTTTGTTTTTAATGGATGGATTAGTTTCGGGATATTTGCTCTTATAATTATATTGCCCCCATAAACTTAATTTGCTTGTAGGCTTATAGTCAATATTCGCATTTAACATATGCCTTGGAATATTATTTAAAGGTTTTCCGGCATTTGCTCCGGTTTTCTGTTCCGTTTTTGTGTACGTATATGTATAACCGAGTGCAAAATTTGACAAAATATCATAGTTAAGTGCAATCTCAACTCCTTCTATGGTAGCCTTGTCAACATTATCATACGTAGTAAGCCTGCGATACATCTCCCCTTTATAGTTGCAATCCATAGGAAGTCCTGTCGGAGTTTCGCAAATTGTTACAGATGTGATTTTATCTTTAAAATCCGTATGATAAGCAGTTACACTGGCATCTATCCCCATATTTTTATTGGCATAGCCGGCAGAAATCTCATAACTTAAGCTTGTCTCAGGTTTTACATCAGGGTTTCCCATCATCATTACAGTATTACCGGGCATACCGCCTCCTGAAACACCCCCGAAATCATCCGCTGCCTGCCTTAATGTCGGCGCTTTGTAAGCGCTGGCTACACCACCTTTAAATGTAAAATCGCCAAAACCGCTGTAGACAACATAAAGACGCGGATTTATATGCGTTCCGAAATTTTCATCTTCATTTAGTCTAAGTCCGCTTGTCAATGATAAATCATCTATGATATTCCATTCATCCTCTGCAAAAAGCGCATAAGAGTATCTTTTCATAATAATAGGCGGATTGCCGGGCATCGCATTTGTAGCACGGTCGTCAAGTTTTTCATTTCTATACTGAATACCTGCCGTTAAAGCGTTGCTCTCAAAGAAATAAGTGCCTTGTGTGTTTGCTGTCAAAACATAATAGTCTATACCGTTGCCTCTTGTGGGATTCTTTGTGGAAGTATCTTGAATGTAGGTATTTAAGATAAAATCCTCCAGTTTCAAATCATGTCCAGCCGAAACGCTCTGTTTAACAGCCAAACCATTTACGCGGTTAGAAGCATTTGTTGCATACGATACGCCCTCCGTTTCTCTTTTTTGTTGTTTAGAGTAGTCGTATTTTGCCCATATGCTATTTTCATCATTAACAGTCAAAATAGCTTTTGTACCAAACTGTCTGACTTTAAATTCCGGAGCAGGCGATGAACTCTTATCGCCGCAATCCGCTCCTGGAGTTTGATTTGGGCAATGACTCTCATCTTGCTGCAAGATAGAGCCGTACGTCTGCAAAGATAGCAAATCTTTAATAATAGGACCTGCGATATTAATACTTCCTTAATAACCGTCCTCGCTGATATCATTAACGGATTTTGTGTATTCGCCCTTGAAACTACCGCTCCACTCTTGCGGAGTTTTTTTTGTAATAATATTGATAACGCCACCCATAGCTTCAGAGCCGTATAGTGACGACATAGGACCTCTTACTATCTCTATCCTCTCTATCATAGATGCCGGAGGTAATGAATTTGTCGCGATACCGCCCGACATACCGTTCGGACTATGAGCCTCATTTCCGCTCATCGGCTTTCCGTCGATAAGATATAACGTATAAGAACTGCTCATACCACGAATAGATATGTCTTTAAAAACGCTTCCGCCTTCTATATAAACACCGGGAACATTTTTAAGAACTTCGGTCAAATCATTAAAAGATTTATTTTCCAGCTCCTCTTTTGTGATAACAAACATACTTGCGGGCGCATCGGCAATATTTTGCTCATAACCCGTTGCACTAACGACCTTTATCGTGTCCAATTTAGTAGCGTTATCGTCGGCAGCCAATAACACGCCCCAGCAGCACAGTAAAACGGAAATAGCACAAAAACTTTTTCTCATTTTATTCCTCCAAATATTTTTTTTTATTTTAGCGAACAATAGCAATTTTGATAATCATTATTGTAATAAAGCGGCATAATATCCAAAATGAGATAAAAATAATCTTAGATAAAATAGTAATCGTTATCAAACAAATAATCGCCGTTTTATTGCGAATTATTTATAAAACGCTATTTTTCAGGGGCTTTTTTTAATTTATGACATTTTACTTAAATCAATATTTTTTAAGGCAAAAAAATGTACAATCCATTTTTTTGATATTTAGTATCAATACATGTATAAAATTAAAGGGGTTTGCTTGCTCAGAATATTCAAAAAAAGTTGGTGGTTTAATATTCATATGATTCTTGGACTCTTACTGGGTATTACTATTATGATAGTTGGGATAACCGGGGCTTTACTCTCATATAGACCTGAGATAATGGCTGTTATCAACTCTGAAAGTTTACATGTGAAAAAATCGGTTGATGCACCGTTAAGTCTTGCCGAACTTGTCGAAAAAGTCTCAAAACAGAGTTCAAACATTTCAATCAGCTCGCTTACGGTATATAGCGACGAAACAAGGTCGGTATCGGTAGGCACTATAAGCGGGCGAGGACGCGGAGCATTTTTCGTAAATCCTTATACTGGCGAGATGCTTCCGAGTATAAAAGGCGGTGAGTTCTTCGCCGCTGTGATTAGCTTGCATAGATGGATGACTTTTCAAGGTATGAATGCGACAGGCAAACAAGTAGTAGCAATATCCACCGTAGCTATTATTATTCTATCCATAAGCGGACTTTGGCTATATATGCCGCCTATGAGACGAAACTTTTTGAAAAGTATGGCGATAAATTTTAAAAAAGGTTGGTTTGCACTTTTATATAAACTACACATCGTCATCGGCGTTTATACGCTGATATTTGTCTTGATAATGTGTTTGACCGGACTTTACTGGAGTTACGGCTGGTATCGGACGATGTTATACAAAATAGCAGGAGTAGAACAACCCGTGCGTACGCACAATATGCAGCGTCAACAACCAAAAGTGGAGAGCGTCAATGATCTAAGTTACTTAGATAAAATTTATACGGTATTTAAAGATAATATTGGCGAAGATTATACAAGTTTGACTTTAAATACAGTTGCGCAAGAGGGTACGTATTCAATCTCATATCAAGACACTAAAGGCGATATGAACAGAGTGCAAGCGGATATAGAAAAAAATGAAATTGTATCTAACAGTAAATTTGAAAATAGAACGTTGGGCGAAAAATTTATGTCCAGTATTTACCCTTTGCATAGCGGATATTTTTTCGGAGAAATAGGTAAATTTCTATGGTGCATATCCTCAGCTGCTATGGCGTTATTTATGCTAAGCGGTTTTGTAATGTTTTATAAAAGGATAAAAGCGCGGTATCGTTTGGGGAAATAGCCTTAATAATACGCATTTATGCCATATAAAACAAGGTATGTTTCCATCGTATGAAAAATTGTTATTAAAGGGCGCTTACATTTTCTCTCTTTGCTACTCAAAGTCCATTTGCGAGAGAAAATAGCGATGGGCCAATTTTTTTCAAAACTAAAAGTTAGTAGGCGCTTTTTACTGTAACAAAACTTTTAAAATCTACCGCTTATAAAGTAAGTGGGTTAATTTGTTATTTTTATGGGTTTAGTAAAACTTCAAACGCCAATTTTAACTTTTATCTTAAAAAGCCAAAAAAGCAGAAATATCAAAAGAGGATTTTATTTTTAAAAAGCCTAAAATCCACAATTTCTATCCCAAAATAGCAATACTTCAAAAGATGTTTTCCGCTTTAAACGTAAGTTATTTATTGTACCAGACTCATGTCAAAATAACATTTTGCAAATCACTGCATGTTACATGTAATAAATACTAATGGCATACGACAGATACTTCAAATCCATATCTTTTTATCATTTCAATATCGTCTTTAGGTTCGTTGCCGCAAGCATTCAAATATCCGCCTATGACGATAGCGTCTATTCCGGCTTCAAAAATCTCTTTTTGTTCAAAACCAAAGACCGTCTCTCTGCCGCCAGCCATCATAAGTCTTGTACTCGGCAAATAACTTTTTGCAAGTTTTATACAC
Source organism: Campylobacteraceae bacterium (assembly GCA_031268335.1). GTDB lineage: Bacteria > Campylobacterota > Campylobacteria > Campylobacterales > Campylobacteraceae > JAIRKW01. The sequence goes on along the minus strand of JAIRXG010000002.1, from coordinate 22,261 downwards.
TCTATAGCTTCGGCTCTGTCCATGATGTCTTTTTTTATCGGCAAAGCCGTATTCGGAATATAAAAGTTTACAGGCGATGTAAAAGGATTTAATGAGCTTACCGCCTTATAAAAATCCTCTCTGTCTTTCCAACTCTCGCCTATGCCCATAATACCGCCTACACATAGCATAAGTCCAACGCTTGCCGCGTTTTCACATGTTTTATATCTCTCGTCCCACGTATGAGTGGTACAGATTTTTGGAAAAAAGTCTTTTGAGGTTTCAAGGTTGTGATTATAGCTGTCGATACCGGCATTTTTAAGTTCTCTCAAAGACTCTTTATCAGCGCTTCCGCAACATGCTATCAAATGAAAATCAAACTCTTTTTTTATCATCTTAGCGGCGCGGCTTATATATTCTGTTTTTTGAGAAGTTAAACTGCGACCTGAAGTTACCAAACAAAATCCAAGCGCACCCGCATCGGCAAAATATTTAGCCTCTTTCATTATCTCGTCAAGCGATTTTTCTTTATAAATTTTCACGCCGGTTTGATATTTACGACTTTGCGTACAATACGCGCAATCTTCCTTACATCCGCCATTGCTGACATTGCATATCGAACATAAAAATATCTCTTTCAAATTCTATCCTTTAAGGTTTATGTTTTAAGTTTGGAACTATTTGCCAATGTGAAATTTTTTTAATATAACAATCATTGCTTGAAACCCATTGCTGATGTTCGGATTACCTCACATAACAGCTATGAGTTTCTTCGTTCATATTTAAGGCAAAGCAGTTTGCCTTAAATATGAACTCACATCCAGCCTTTTTTCTTGAAAACCAAAAGAGGCGTTATAGACGATAAAATCATTAAAAAGATTGCCAATAAATAGCCATATTTGAGATGAAGTTCGGGCATCAATTCAAAGTTCATACCATAAATACTTGCTATCAAGGTTGGCGGCAAAAAGATAACGTTGACTATCGTAAATATTTTAATTACTTTATTTTGTTCGATAGACAGAGTGCCTAAAAATATATTTTGTAAATAATCCAATCTTTCAAAATTAAAATCAGTATGCTCTATAAGAGAACGAACGTCTTTTAGCATTATCGTTATCTCTTTTTTTAAAGATTCGGGAAATTTCGAAGATTTTAGCAAAGAGGTCAAAATTCTCTGTTTATCGGTTACGTTCTCTCTTATCTTCATATTCAAATCCTCAAACACCGAAATCCTCTCCAGTATCTCCTCGTCCTCCTCATTGACAGAATCGACAAAAACTTGACGCCTTACCTTTGTTATCTCGCGCGCCAATCCTTCTATAGTATCGGCATCCGCGTCAATTCTGATATCGATGATTTTTGTAAAAATATCAAATCCGTCTTTCAACTCTTTATGCAAAATAAACAGCTTGTTTGTAAATTCGTCAAAGCTCTTGAGAGTTTTATATCTGATGGATATCAAAAGATTGTCTTGCAGCATGAATGAGACCGTTTCGTTGTAAGGATTTTCATCGTTGTTCACAAGAAAATAGCTATTTATCTCTATCCTGTCGTCTTCTTCCCAGTATCTTGAGCTTATCTCTATCTCTTCGCTCTCCTGCTTTGTGGGAAACTTCATGTTAAAAAGCTTTTCAACGGCGCGAATCTCATTTATAGTCGGGGTTAGCATATCTATCCAAATAATATTTTGCAGTTTTACATCTTTTTTTAGCGCGCCAATATCGCTTATAGACCCCAAACGGTTTCCGTCTTTTACATAATATCTAATCATGCTAAGCTCCCAAAATCTTATTAACCAAGACGGAATTATAATGCTTTTATGCTAAAACTTTGCTACGCGCTACGCTTATAAGTAGTATAGCTGCTCCTATGATTGACGAGCACATTATGACACACATCAGCGGAAACAAAGAGCCGTCATTGAGCAATCCGACTAAAAATCCTGCAAAAGCGCCGACACTATACTGTAAAACGCCTATAACGGCGTTAGCCGAACCGCTTATCTTTGGAAAATAGTCTAAGACAATTGAAAGAGCATTGCCGAATACAAATCCTAATGTTCCGATAAATAACGCTATAAGGGGCGCTATAATGTAAGGATTTGTACTGCTATAAAAAGAAAACAAAATGATACTTATGAGAACTTGCGCTTTCATACCGAATTTTAAAAGCCTCAACGGCGATATGCGTCTTACAAGGCGCATATTTATACGTGAAGCAATCATAAGACTCGCTATGTTCATTGAGAAACAGAGTATAAACATCGGTTTTGAAAGCCCCAAATACTTTTCGTACATCACCGATGAAAATGTCAATACGGCATACATACCCGAACTTGATACGACAAGAGCTATAATCAGTATCATCGGCTTTGAACTTGTCAAAATGTCAATATAATTTCTTATAGGTGTAATCTTAACTTTCTCAGTCTTCGGTGAAATAATGACGTTTCGTTTGTAAAAATAAAGAGCCAGTAACGAATAAATCCCTAAAATCAAAAATATAGTCTCCCATCTTTTGAAAATCAAAATAACGCCAAGACCAAGCGGCGGTGCTATAAGCGGTGCTAAAATAGTGATGGAACCTATCATTGAAAATATTCTGGCGCTATCTTTACCGCTAAACATATCTCGCACTGTCGCTGATACATTTACGGTAGCAACTCCGCCGCCAAAAGCTTGAATAAATCTAAAAAACCACAACACATAAACATTATCTACAAACACTATAACAAAACTGCTTATGCAAAAAAGAGCAAGTCCTGCTATAACCATAGGCTTTCTGCCATAAGCATCCGATATGGGACCTCCGAAAAGTTGCCCTGCCGCAAGCCCTAAGAAAAATATACTAATACTAACCGATACCATAGATTCGTCAACGCCTATGGCTTTGCTCATATTGCTGATGGCAGGCAGATACATATCAATGGCAAGCGGAGTAATGGCAGAAAGTGCCGCCAATATAAAAACCAATCGCCTTTCGGATATAACATTCATACTATGTATTATCTTCTTTTTCGTTATTTCATATAATTTGCACGTAAAAGCTTATTGCAAGAAAACGACATTACCAAGCAAAAAATAACTATAAATTGTACCACAACTAATATATAGTGCAGATAATACACTTGTTCTATTTTGTCTGAAATTTCACAGTACTCAAATGCCTCATAACACGCAAATGCGCCGCCAAGTCCTATGAGATATCCTGTTTGTTTCAACATATCAGCCAAAGAATACAATTTAGTATACCTCAACACTAACGTCTCCACCCTCATCACATAACTGCCGAAAAGAAATGTCACCTGATAACAGATATAGATAAAAAGAGCCGATAACAATGATTTTTGAAAAAACAAAAATATCAAAACTATGATGAGCGTGATAACCTCAACTATCAAAAGTACCGTAAAAAGAGCATTCTTGTTCATAAGTTTTCTGTATTGCGAGGCTAAGGCAAGCATTCCAAAAGCTAACAATATCCCCCCAACAGAATAAACCAAAGGCTTCAACGGTTCATAGATAATAAAAATAGTCCCCACCGAAAGTCCGAAAAACAGTGAGTTTAAAAATTTATATAGAAGATATCTTTTGACATACAATCTCATCAAAAACTCCCTCTTGTTCCTACATAAAAACTTCTGCCGAGAGTACCGTATCCGTCAACCTCTTGATAGTACTTGTCAAATACATTATGTATCTTAAAATATAAGTTTATGCGTTTACCGACATCATAATTTACAGTATAGTCGGCTAAAAAATACTTTCCTGTTTGCACTTCGTTTGTATCGTGTCTTGAACCGACATAAGAACCTTTTATGTTCATAAAAAGAGTATCGCTTAAAAACCACGATAAAGAAGCCTCAACTTTATCTCGCGGTCGTCTGGCTATTTTGTTGCCGTTAGCGTCTTTAGCATCAAGATAAGTATAAGAGAGTTCGCCCAATATATCGGATAATTGATAATTTGCACTAACCTCAATGCCTTTAAATCTACTTTTGCCCTCAATATTGTAATAAAAATCATTTGGATACCAACCGCCGTAATTAATAGCATTTTTTATCTGTTGGTCAAAGTATGTCAATAAAAAATTTTGAGTTCCGACCGATAACTCATATCCGCTTGAACTCTCAGCTTCAAGAGAGTTTGACGCATCGTAATTTTGTTGATAAAGATTTGGAGCTAAAAAACCTGTTTTGTACGAAGCGTATATAAATAAATCTTTGTAAAAATTATATTTTGCACCGACTTTGAATGTTAGTTTATCTTCAAAAGTATCTCTTGCATCAAACCTTAGAGATTGTGAGGTTATAAAATCGCCTAATTTATTTGAATTTGTAGCAAATATATACTTATCGTCTTGACTATCGTTTGGAAATTTTGCGCCGGCAGAGAGCTTTACCTCATCTTTCAAATAACCCAAACCAAATAAAAGCGAACCGTCGCCGATGTAACTTAATTCGTCGCTTGCATAAGCCTCATACGTTCTGCCGACATATCCGCCATAAAAAGAACGCTTAAAATCGCCATAATTTACCTTCGCATCTATCTTGTGTTTTTCATGCGCGCCTATGTAGCCAACCGAATAGAGCGAAGTGCGAATGGTATTAAAATACTCTCCATATCCGTACAAATTGTCATAATCTTTAGCATCTACCCCGGCACCACCGTCAAAATGGTTTTCAGACTTGCCCTTTTTTATAAAAAATTCCAGCCTATCGTCATCAGAAAGATTTACGCCGCCCTTTACATGCACGATGGTATTTTCAAATCCGTCTTTTTCCCAGTTCAAATCCTTATCACCGTACCCAACGTCGCTTTTTTTTGGAGCTGCCGCTGAAATGCCGTCTGTTTGCAGGGAAAGAAGTGATAACGATATGTCAAATACTTTATTTGCGTAGCCAAAAGAGCCTGCGAATTTTTGCCAATCATTTGAACCAAACTCCGTCAATATATCGCCGCTAAAACCTTGCTTTTTTGTTTTGGTTATGATATTAACAACTCCTCCGCTGGCATCGCTTCCCCAAACTCCGCTCTGAGCGCCTTTTACTATCTCTATCCTATCTATGTCGTACAAATCTATAAGCTCTATTTGCGCACCGCTTAAACCGCTCGCGTCATTAACTCTAATGCCATCTATCAAAACAAGCGTATGTTTTGAGTCAAATCCTCTTAAATACAAAGAGTTGCTCTGTCCGTAACCGCCGTTAGCAGTAGACGATATGCCTGCAACAGAGTTTAAAGCCTCAACGATATTTTGAAAGCCTTTTATCTCTATCTCTTCGCCGGTTATGATTTCTGTAGTATCTGTCGTGTGGGATTTTTGTTTTAATGTACGTAAACTGCTCTGCTCATAAGACTTTTTCTTCTCAATATCAGCTATGACATGTATAGTCCCAAGTGCCTCCTCTTTTGTTTCAGCCTCTTTTTCGCTTGCAAAATTTTGAGCAACTTCATACTTTTTTGTCTCCAAACTAACGTTGTTTGCTTCAAGACTAACGCCTGCGCTGCAAGCTAAAATCGCTGCAAGAGAAAAATATTTCCCTTTGTAACCTCTAAACAGTCTCAATTTAACTCCTTAAATATTTTTATATACATGTAGTTCCTAAAGAGTAAAATATTTGGCTTCGTTGTGATACGATACCAACGCTGTCGTACTCTCTTCGGGGTGCATCTGCCAAATTGTTTCGTCTAACGTTAGTCCGAACTCTTCGGGCTTTAAGAGTTGAAATATGTATTTGTTGTCGCTAAGTTCGGGACAAGCGGGATAACCAAATGAATAACGGCAACCTTGATATTTTCTAAAGTTTACATCGCTCAAACTTTCACCCTCCTCTTTCGCTATGCCAAGCTCCATGCGAATCTGTTTATGTACTATTTCAGCTAACGCTTCGGCTAACTCCACGCCAACTCCGCGCAAATGATAGTACTCTTTAAACTCTCCTTTCTCATAGAGATTTCGTCCGTATTCGCCAAATTTTTTCCCCGCGCTCACAATAGTAAAAGCCGCCGTATCAATCCTGTCGCTTCTAAAAAAATCGCTGATAGAGCGATGAGGGGCTTTGCTTTGGCGCGGAAAATCAAAAACAAAAACAGCCTCTTTCTTTAATTTGTCAATAGATTTTGTCAAATCACTTTTTTCGCTTAATATATAAAGTTTTGTATCCTCACTTATTGCAGGATAATAACCGTATATCGCGACAGGTTTAAACAAATCCTCTTTTTTTATTAGATTTTTCATATCTGAAAACAGAGGTTTTAAAACTTCGCGCTCTTGTTTTTTTCTCTCCTCGCTGTTTAAATTTTTTGCGCTATATCCCCAACGTGCGCTAAACAACGCTCTTTGATTTATCCATTTATATGCCAAATCCAAATCAACATCAAAAACTCTCCTACCCCAAAACGACGGATATAAAACTTCATTTACTGCCGGGAAAATGATTTTGTTTTCACTTTTCTTTTGAGGTATTTTTACAATCTTTTTTCCCGCCTTTAAAAATGATTTGCCAAACTCTTTTTTCTCTATCGCCCGCATAGCGTTTAACCCCTCAAAAGCATCTTTGCAATAAAAAACAGCGCCGTTATAAACAGGACGACAAAACTCATCTACAAAATCTTTATTTAACGCTGCTCCGCCTAATAATACGGGTGCATTTATCCCTTGATTTTGAAGCTCTTCCAAATTTTCTTTCATTACCGCAGTTGACTTTACTAAAAGCCCGCTCATTCCGATAGCATCGGCATTATGTTCTTTATAAGCTTTTATAAAATCCTCAACCTCTGCTTTTATCCCGATATTTATAACATTGTAGCCGTTGTTGGAAAGTATAATATCGGTCAAATTTTTGCCTACATCATGTACATCGCCCTTAACCGTTCCGATTACAACAGTAGTATCTTTTTTTTTGCTTGTAGAAAGATATGGCTTCAAAAAATCAACGCTTGCTTTCATCACTTCGGCAGACTGCAAAACAAAAGGCAACTGCATTTTCCCCTCGCCAAACAACTCTCCTATCTCTCTCATAGCGTCAATCAATATATTATTTACAATTATTTCGGGCGACAATTCATCCTTTACATGTAACAAAAGTTTCAGCATTTTATCTTTATCACCGTCTTTTAACAGTATTTTTATCTTCTTTTCCGTATCGAGTTTCTCAAATTCATCATCCGTATCGCTCTTTTGCGTTTTGACTTTATCAAAATGCTTCACAAAAGCAAACGGCGCCGCGCCTTCGGGCTTTGCATTGAACAACAAATCTTCGCAAACTTTCAAATCCTCCAATCCTATTTTATGAAACGGGATAATATTTTTGACATTCACTATCGCCATACTAAGACCGACCTTTACACAATGATGCAAAAATACGGAATTCAAATACTCTCTAGCGCTTTTATCAAGTCCGAAAGAGATATTTGAAATACCAAGAATAGTTCCCGCTTCCGGATAGAGCGCGCAAAACTCTCTTATAGCTTCCATCGTTTCAATAGCGGCGGTAAAATATTCGCTATCGCCGCTTCCAACAGTAAATGTAAGCATATCAAACACCAAATCACCGCCTTTAAATCCATGACTTAAAGCGATTTCATACATTCTTTTGGCGACGGCGACTTTCTTCTCTTTTGTCTTTGCCATTCCGCTCTCGTCTATACATAAGCAAACAAGCGCAGCGCCGTACCTCTTGGCAAGAGAACAAATTTTATGAAATTTCTCTTCGCCCTCTTCAAGATTGGCAGAATTGATAATAGCTCTTCCTCCGATATTTTTCAAAGCCTCTTCAAGTACATGTAACGATGTAGAATCGGGCATAAGGGGAAGAAAAATCTTCGTATTGTACATGTTTATCACTTTTTGCATATCGTCTATCTCGTCGCGTCCGGCAAACCCTACGCTCACGTCAAGAGCGTGCGCTCCGCTTTTGACTTGCGTTTGCCCCACATTCAAAACTCCATCCCAATCTTTTGCCAAAAGTAAATCTCTGAAAGCTTTTGAACCTGTAGCATTGCTGCGTTCTCCTACTAAAAACGGGGGCGGATTTTGACGCAAACTTTTACTCTCATATAAAGATGCGATAGACGGCGCTAAATAACCTTTGGAATGCAAAGGAATTTTGTCTTTCACAGCTTTACTTAACTCTAAGATATGTTGAGGAGTTGTGCCGCAGCAACCTCCGAGAAATGAAACCCCTTCAAATTTTAAAAATTCGCTTTGAAGTTTGGCAAACTCTTCCGGACTCATAGGATAAAAAGTATAACCTCCCTTGTTTTGCGGAAGTCCGGCATTTGCATGTATGCTTATCGGCTTATCCCAAATCTCGCTGAGTTCTTTTACGTATGAGAGCATTTTATCAGGACCGCTTCCGCAGTTTATACCCAAAGAAAATATATTAAACGGTCTTAAAATAGCGGCAACCGTTGTGATATCCGTACCTATAAGCATAGTTTTACTTGTCTCAATTGTAACGGAAACCATGATAGGCTCAAAAGTTTTATACTCTTTTTTCGCATCTTCTATCGCTAAAATAGCAGCTTTTATTTGGAGTGGGTCTTGTGCTGTTTCTACCAAAAATATATCTGTTTTTGCCGCAATAGCCGCTTTTGCACACATGTTATATCCTGCGTACATCTCATCAAAACTAATACCGTTAAGGGAGGGTAATTTCGTTCCGGGACCAAAAGACGTTGCCGTAAAACGAGGTTTATCACCAAACTCTTCGCATACTTCGCGGGCAAGTTTCACACCTTCAAAAGTAAGTTCGTATGCTTTTGACCCCAATCCGTACTCATCAAGCACCCAAGGCATTGTTCCGAAAGTATTTGTTTTTATGATATCAGCACCGGCTTTCAAGTAACTTCTGTGTATTTTTTGTATCGCTTCTTTGGCATTTATATTTAAAAATTCATTGCAACCTACGGCTTCTTGCCATATGCTTTTTTGAAGCTTTAAATTTTGTATTTGCGTACCCATAGCGCCGTCAAGTACCAAAACTCTTTGTTTTATTATCTTTTCTAAATCGTTCAATCTCATATCCTCAAACATACTTACATGACGGATAATAATATCACACTATCAAATAAAATATCCATAGACAAGGCTTTACAAAACACTAAATAAATAAAAATAGATGCAAAATAGTACACTTGTCATATTAAATAATAACAAATTCATAGTAAACAGATTCATTTAATAATGTTTATTGTATAATTCATGTAAAAAATGGAGTGAAAATGGCAAGCGAAGCAACTAAATACACAAAGATAAAGCATAAAAACTATTTGGATTATCTACCGTTTGAGCAAACGGAGGATTTTGAGCGCGCTCAAAAAGGATTGATTGCCAAAGCCAACGACTTAGTTATAAAAAATGACAAAAAGAAAATCGTCTGGCGACTAGACGAATTGGAAAATCTTCTGCAAAAAGATACGCCTGATACGGTCAATCCGAGTTTATGGCGGCATGAAAAGCTAAATACAATCGCGGGATTATTTGAGGTTACGCGCGGCATTTATCAAATTCGCGGTTTTGATTTGGCAAATCTCACGTTGATCAAATCACAAAACGGTTATATTGCAATCGATCCGTTAGGTTGCATCGAAACGGCAAAAGCGGCAATTGAATTTGCCAAAAAAAGTTTAGGTAATATAAAAATCACGGCGATTGTCGTTACACACAGTCATTGGGATCATTTTGGCGGTATCGGCGCATTGGTAAATCAACAAAATATCGACAACGGCGCTATACCGCTTATTGTTCCCGATCAATTTACACAAGAGCTCGTAAGTGAAAATATCTTTGTCGGCGCAGCTATGAATCGCCGATCGGTTTATCAATTTGGTAATGCGCTTGAAACAAACGCAAAAGGTTTTATTGGCAGCGGACTTGGCAAAGGAGCAAGTACCGGCATTTCCGTGCCGCTAAAACCAAATATAATTATCAAAAATAAAATTGAAGAGCTTGTAATAGACGGTGTAAAGTTTGTCTTTTTATTAACGCCTGACGCCGAAGCGCCTTCGGAAATGTGCTTTTACTTGCCTGATTTTAGCGCATTGTGCGCAGCGGAGATTATAACTTATCACCAACATAATATATTGCCGTTTCGCGGCGCGCAAGCAAGGTCGGCATTAGCATGGTCAAAGCACATTGATGAAATGCTTACACTTTTTGGCGACAAAAGCGAAGCGCTTATTTTGACGCACCATTTTCCCGAGTGGAGCGTAAATAACATAACAAAATTGCTTGCTAAGCAGCGCGATTTATATAAATTTACAAACGATCAAACCGTAAGACTAATAAACAAAGGTTATACTCCAAGCGAAATCGCCGAGTCTTTAAAATTGCCCGACTCTCTTGCTAAACACTGGCATACTCGCGGCTACTACGGACATTTAAATCATAATGTTAAGGCAACTTATCAGCGCTATCTGGGCTGGTTTGATTGCAATCCCGCAAATTTAAATCCATTGCCGCCCAAGGAGAGCGGAATAAAATTTGTCGAACTAATGGGCGGAATCGACGAAGTCATACAAAAAGCAAAAAAGCTTTATGAAAACGGCGAATATCGTTTTGCGGCGCAAGTTTTAAATCATGCGGTTTTCGGTTATCCGCAAAATAAAGAGGCAAGAGAACTTTTGGCACATGTATATGAACAACTTGGCTATCAAGCCGAAAGCGCAACTTGGCGCAATCTTTATCTAACAGGCGCATTGGAACTAAGAGACGGCGCAAAAAAGCGCGGCGGACTAAGTACATTAGGAGAAGAGATCATAAAATTTATGCCAATCGAAATGTTATTTGACTATATCGCCGTTTGGCTAAACCCACAAAAAGCGGATGATAAAACAATGACCTTAAATCTCTCAATCGATAATGAAATATGGAGTATTTGCCTCTCCAATAGCGTTTTAAGCGCGCGAAAAGGCGTAAGTAAGGACGCGCAAGATTTGTACGCACTTTCCCGCGATGAGTTAAACGCGATTGCGCTTAACTTTGAAGCGCCGAAATACCCGCTGCTAAACCAAATATTATCATTCCTCGACCATCCTGCGCCAAATGATTTCAATATCATTGAACCGTAACGAAGCAGCCGCTAAACGATAGTCGCCAACGCATGACTAAGTAACGTTTTTGTTACTTCAACAAAAATAAAACTGGCAAAGCGCAATTATGAAACCTTTGTCGGTTTTAGCTTTTTTTATCATAGTTACATCTTGTCCGCCAATAGATCCAATATGCTTCCAAATACCGTTTTTGATTCCATGTTCTTACTATATATTCATCGAAAAAATCCATAGTTGAGGCTATTGCAAATAAAATAGCGGCACAAAATTTATCCACAAATAGTGAATGCCTTTAAGATAACATTGTCTTGGTTGATTAAAAGCCAAAACATCTAAAAGATGGCTAAAGTATCTGTTTATATTATTACCCCTTAAGCCAATATTTGACTTTTTTAACTATAATATCTTCTTATTTTAAGGGATTGGTGTCAGTATCAAATGATAAACAAAATCACTATCACATTTGGTTCTTTTTCGGAAAAAGTAGATTTTACACTCAAATCTTTAGGGCTAAACCACTCTCAAAATAGAACTTTTGTGCTACATGTACTGTATCACTGCGATAAACATTTGAGCATTAAAGATATTGCGGAAAAAATTTATGACGTATTTTCCTGCAAACTATCGCAAACTACTATCTACAATATTGTAAATCTTTTTGAAAAACTACAAATCATAAATTCTCTCTCTTTGCCAAACGACATTGAAAAACAAAAATTTTACGAATTAAACGCATCATATCATCATGACCATTTAATATGCAAAAAATGCTACAAGATAGTTGAGTTTTACGATAGCAAACTTGAATCCCTTCAAGACTCTTTTTGCGCCAAAAAAGGCTTCATGCCGTTATCTCACAGCTTGCTTTTATTTGGTTTTTGCGAAGAGTGTCAAAAATCTTAATATCAAAAATTCATCTTCTTGATAACGATTATAAACTAACTTTTTAATCCTTTTGCGAAAATAGAAGTTACAATTTCGCAAAGGATACAAAAAATGAATATTACCAAAGAGCAAGTTTTACAAGTCTCAAAATACCTCTCCATCTTGCATCATACTAAAGAGCGCATAAGAATTAGTATAAGTCCGAAAATAAAAGAGATGCAAAAAGAGTTTGAAAAACTAAATATTTCAATCAATAAAGCAAAAGAGATAGCAGGAAAAATTGAAGGTATTAAAGAGTTTAAATTAATCGCTCTCATGGGAACTATCACGATTTTATACGATGAAAATATTTTTCCCTTTTACATGTTGGAAGATTTTGCGGAGGGCGAAAATAGCGAACAAGTAACAGCTTTTATCAATAAAGTCATAAAGGAGACAGTTTGAGTAAAAATAAAGACGAAATACTGCTCTTCAAAAGAAAAATCAGCGCAAAAAGCCCGTATTTACAATATGAACAAGCTCTGCGTATAGCCTTGTTCGCGCATTATCAAAATTATGAAAAGTTTAAAGCTGCAAATACACTTTTTGATAATTTTCCGATTTTTTCGGAAGCTTTACATGTACAATTAGACGCTATTGGCGCTTTGGGCATTTTATTTGAAAAATACAATGTGCCATTTGTAAAAAATAATTGCAAGTCTTATGCAAAACTCTCCGACAACATTACTCAAATATGCGAAATTTGCATAGCCGACGAACTTAAAATGATATTGGTGTATGATGAGCTTTTAGATTTTTGCAGTGACAAAGAGGATATAGAAGATACTTTTTATCGCTTGCAAGCGCTCTCTTGCAATGAATTATTACCAAATTTCAGGACTTTTGTATATAAAGATATGAAAAATCATCAATCCAACGACAACACTTTTTCGCAAAATCAGTTATTGGAAAAATTTAATGAATTTGGCACATTGGCAAATAACATTTCAAACGGAAATATAGATTCGCAAAAGATAAATTCTATTCTTGGTTCGTTGAATCTGTCTATGCTCTCAGGCGCTGTTTTGGGCGCGCTTGGAACCGTATTTACAAAAGAGATGGGCAAAGAAGATACCGAGGAGAAAACATGAACGGGATTGCTTTTTTGATAGGCGCGTTTTTGGGTATTATCGTTATTATCTACCAATTGAAATTTAAACATATATAAGGAGAATATTATGGCACTACCAATATTTATAGCAGGAGTCGCTATAGGCGGATTGGCTGTTGTAGCTTTCAACAATAAAGCTAAAATTGCCAAAGAGGTAAAGGTTGGCATACAAAAAGCAAAAGATTTTGCCAAAGATGGTTTGCAAAAAGCTGAAAAGTTTCAAAAAAATATAAAAAAAGAAACTGCAGTTAAAAAAACAAGTAAACCGAAAAGAAAAAAACCAAAAGCGGCTAAAGAGGCGTTAGATGTTGCCAACATTTAATACGGGAATTCCTCGTTCCGTAACGGGACATTTTATAAGCGGTTCGTTAACGGCAGCCGTATTGGCCGCAAGTATAACTTATTCAAATAAGGGCGATAAAAAAGCGACTTTTAAAAAAGGTGTAAAAATCGCCATTCAAGGCGGAACGGCAACGGCAAGCGCAATTGCGGCAACAAACTACATAGGTCAAGGCAAATATCTAAATGCCGCGGTTTCGCTTGCTCTTGGCATAGGTTCTTTATGTTTGATTGAAAAATTACCATTATTAAAGGAAAACAAATGAGTAAAAAAAATAAAAAACAAAATCCATATATCAAAAACCGACAAAATAACGGTCTTTTGAATACAAATTTTGGCTTTACAGGCGGAGATTTTGTAGTTGGAGCATTGATAGGCGCTGCTGTAACTTATGTTTTAACTAACGAAAAAGCAAGCAAAGTACTCTTAAAAACAGTAGCTAAGGGAACAAATTTTTTACAAGCAGGTTTTGAGGAACTGAAAGAGCGTTTTGAGGATGCCAGAGCTGAAGCGCAAACTGAAAGCTAATAACTTGAACCGTTTCTTTTTGAAACACCAAAGTCCTTTTAGAAGGCGCTATGGTTCTTTTGACATAAGTAATAAGTGCGACATGTACGCGCTCACTATACGGCTTGAGAGTTTAAACGGCGTAAAAAGAGCAAAAGTAAACAATAAAGCGCGCACTTTTACACTCTACTCAGATGGTTTGTGGAATGTGGAAAGTTTAGAAAAAGAGCTTTTAAAGATAGATTTTAAGTCTTTTGAGAATTCAAGCAAAACCATAAAAAATAAGTTAAATACCAATGAACCCGATATGTCAGGACTCTTACGCTCCTTTACAGCTTTAGCCTTGACGCCTATGAGTACAAATGACAACATAAAGTTTGCCATCTCTGCTTTTGGCTCTATTCCGCTTTTAGCTAAAGGAATTGACGATTTAATAAAAAATGGACTAACGTCAAAAGTGTTAGAAGCTATGGCTGTCGGAGTATCGCTCGCAAGAAAGGATTATACTGCCGCTAACAGCACTAACGCGCTCTTAGAACTTGGAGAATACATAGAAGAAACTACTACTCAAAAAAGCGATGAGTTAATTAGAGAGCTTGGAAAACCAAATGTAGATAAAGTTTGGGTTGAGGAGACGATTGAGGGTAAAAAAGTTTTGAAACAGATACCCTCACACTCTGTTAAAGTTGGAAATATAGTTGTAGTGGGCGATGGCGAAACGGTAGCCATAGACGGACATGTAGTAGCGGGCATAGCTATGATAAATCAAGCTTCTATGACTGGGGAAAGCGAACCCATTAAAAAAGAGCGCGGAGATAGGATAATGTCTGGCGTCATCGTAAAAGAGGGACAAATAAAAATATGGGCTGAGCAAGTGGGCGACAATACGGCAACGGCTAGGATTAAACATTATATTTTAAGCTCTCTTGAAGAAAAATCAGCCATAGGATTAAAAGCTTCTAAATTAGCCGACAAGTTAGTTCCCGTCACATTGGGATTATCAGCATTATCATATCTTGTTACACAAAATATGCAAAATGTAGCCTCCGTACTCCAAGCAGATTACTCTTGTGCTCTTAGGCTTGCGACTCCCGTAGCATTCAAATCAGCTATAGCGCAAGCCGGCAAAAACGGTATTTTAGTAAAAGGCGCAAAAGTTCTTGAGGCTCTCATGAATGCAGATACTTTTATTTTTGACAAAACAGGAACTTTAACATACGGTGAACTTGAGGTCATTTCCGTTACTTCGTTTGATGAAAATTGGAGTAAAGAGGATATTCTAAATCTAACGGCAAGTACTGAAGAACATTATTTTCATCCCGTAGCAGAAGCGGTAGTAAAAGCTGCCAAAAAGCTTGGTTTTATCCACATGCATCACGAAGAGGTTGAGTTCATAGTGGCACACGGGGTTAAAACCGTAGTTTCCGATAAAGACGTTACGATAGGAAGCAGACACTTTTTGGAAGATGACGAGAGAATAAGCTTCAAAGAACACGAAAATAAAATTGACAAAAGTCTAAAAGAAGGAAAAACAATACTTTATGTAGGATATGACGGTAAACTTTTGGGTATGATAGAGATGTTTGACAAAATAAGAGAAAATGCAAAAAGCATCATCGGAAGATTGAGAACTTTAGGGATAAAAAAGATAGTTATGCTAACGGGCGACATTGACTCGCGCGCAAAAGCTATAGGGGAAGAGTTGGGAATTGACGAAGTACACGCAAATATGCTTCCTCAATCAAAAGCCAAAATCATAAATGAACTTAAAAGCAGAGGCTCAAAAGTAGTGTTTGTGGGAGACGGCATAAACGACGCGCCCGCTCTTATGAGCGCTGATGTGGGAATTAGTATGTTTAAAGGCGCCGATATAACTAAGGCGACGGCAGATATAAGCCTTATGAAAGATGATATTGAAGCTTTGGCGCAAATAAAAGCGTTAGCAAACAGAGCCATTGATAGAATTCACAAAAATTTTAACGCTACCGTAGGGGTAAACAGCGCGATTTTGCTAGGTGCAAGTACCGGGATTTTTACGCCGATAACTACAGCCGTGTTGCATAACAGTACAACAATCTCACTTCTTTTCAACTCAATGAAAAAACTCAAAATGGAGTAAAAATGACAAAAACGCAAATGAAAGACACTTTAAAAACGAAAAAAGAGATAGCAAAAGTCGGCATGACACTCTCTCTAGGAATCTTAACCGCAAGCGCATTTATGCTCAAAAATAAAACGGCAAAAAAGGTACATGTAGCGGCAGGAGTTGCGCTTATAGGTTTTTCGTATTGGCATCACAAATTATATCAATCTGGCAATAAAAAACAAAAAAGCAGAACAAACCTACAAAAAAATTAGTTTTTCATAAAAATTTATATGTTAACTTGCCTTCTTTGTAGCTTGCCCTTATGCCAAAACTAATTTTTTTGCAAAACTTCAAGTTAAAAATAATCCTCAAGTATATTCAAAATAAATTTTCTGCCGTCATTACATATATAAAAAATGGATAATACGATGCTGTCATTATCTTTATTTAGCATATAAGTTTCGCTGGCAATATTCATAGGGTTTGTCAAAAACAAGTTTTCTGCCGTTTTGCTGCTTGTGAGTCTCGATCGTATATTTTTTATGATATTTGTATCTTACTTTACACTGTGTGAAATTCACACCTATGATTCCAATCCTAACCTCAAAATTTTTTTAAAACCTGCCGATACTAAATAAAATTTTCGAATAATGAGAATATCACAATCATACTCGGCTTTCTATCCATTATAACTGTAACAATTGGTTCAATCTTAACTATTTGATAGTCTACTATCTTAATTTTATTGTTCGCACAAGATAATCTGCATAGCACTTATTTAATTCAAAAACTATTTTGTTTTCACAGTCAAATTCCATATCTGAACCTTTTGTATTGCTTGAAAAAACCTATTTTTATCTCAAGTTTCGCCTGCATTTATTCCAAATGCCATTCGTCAAATTCGAAATTTATAAAACACAATTTTAAATGTGAGTTCGGAGCTTAAAACTTGCATTTTACTTGGAAAATTTATCCTCTTAAAACACCTTTCAAAAAAATTGTTTAAAAGGCAAGTCATGTATCGCTTTTCTTTTCATTAAAGTTTCAGATATAAAATTGAACATATATCCTGTCAAAAGTTTTCTTGAAAGCAGAAAATTATAAAAATATTAATATTTTTATAAAATAAATGAATGCATAGGCTTTTTAAAAAAATATAAGTTTTTTATTAAAGTTTAAAGTAATCGGAGTAGAATAACAATTCTATGAATATTTTATAAAGATTGAATCATTTTATATATAATGGATAGTCTATATGGAATTTTTGAGAACTTTTGCAAGAAAAATTAAAAAGACAAAATTTCTTAGGAAACAATAGTGAGCAAAATAACAAAATTATTAAATCATCCTATCCTCTTTTTTAAAGATGCATATAAAAAGCATGGTATAAAAATACTTGAAGTCATTTCTGCACAATTACCTGAAAAAAATAAAGTTACCCCCCCCCCCCCCCGAATTCTGAAAAAAAGTTTGATGAAAGTATCCCGTCATGGTTTAATCCATATATCAGTAATACCCTAAAAGAAATTTTTAAAAATAATTATACATTTTTATATGTACCGTGGATATATAGCCATAGTGATATTTTAATATCAAAAATCAGAAACGATGCCCAATACCGCATAGAACCTTTTGATTTCATCAACAATATATATAATGCCAATATAAGAACAGATGTTTTGAGGTTTGCACGCATAAACCCAATTCTTTATAAAAAAATGATTAGAAGTAAATTGGTTCAAATACGCGCTGATATAAAGGGGTTTATTTTTACTTTCGATTGGGCAGCAGCTATTAGAATTATTGTTGACGTTTGTAAAGAATTAGACATACCGACTATTTTAATTCCTCACGAGTCCGTTTTTTTTGATCCCGACAAATACTATTATGATATAAAAGGAGCCCAAGCATCCATTCCTACAACGGATAATATTTGGGGCTGGGGTGAGATACAGCAAAAAATTTTTATTGGAAGAGGTTATCCTGAAGAACGTTTTGAGGCTGTTGGCTCTCCGAAATTGGATCAATATAAAAATTATCAGCCAAAAATTACCAAAGAACAATTTTGCCGCCTTTACGGACTTGAAAGCAATAAAACTACAATATTGTTTGCATCTCAATATCTCGATAGTCAGCTTGATTATAAATTAGCGCTGGATGCACAACGTCAAAGCACCAGAGATATTATTAAGTATTGCAAGCTTAATAATTGTCAAATGATTTTTCGTCTTCCACCAAATGATAAAAATATATTAAATAAAGCAACAGCAGGAGCAATCAAAGAGATTGATTTCGTTACAATTGATGAAGCAAGTTGTTATTTAACAAGTCCAGAAGAGTCCATATATCATTCCGACATAATTATTTCTTTAAACAGTACAATGCTTTTTGAGAGTATATTGCTTTCTAAAAAGGCTATATCGGTTCGTTATTTGGAATTTTCATCTATTTGGGACGAGTCGGTTATTCCTGTGGCAAAAACTAAAGAGCAATTATTTACGCTTTTAGATAGAGCTATATCTGGACAATGGAGTATAAATTCTATGGAATTTAATAAACTTGCTTATGCTTTTGGTATAGGAGTATTTGACGGATTGGCAGGGGAGCGCATAAAAAATAATCTTTGCGATATGGTAATCGGTAAGAGAAAAATCACTAAATATAATTATGGTTGCGAGACATTTTTTAATGATAAAATAGTTGATGTAGCTTGTATTCCAACTACAGAAAAAGTTTTAAAAACATCGCAACTATATTTGAAAAATTTATTACAAGCCAGAACATTACTGGCTGAAAATGATTTGGAAACTAAAAATATAGCAAGCGTTGATATTTTTTATCAATGGGGTATCACTCCAAGAACTAAAAAAATAGTGCAAAAATCATATGCAAAAGCTCTTAATAAACCAACAATTATTCTTGAAGATGGCTTTATAAGATCTATTAATATCGGACTTTCCGGCGAACCGGCTTTGTCTGTTATATTTGATAGTCATACCGCATATTATGATGCAACCAAAGCATCACGATTAGAAAATTTGCTCAATAGCGATATCAAGCTTAGTAAAAAAACTATTAATTATTGCAAGAAATGTATATCCAAAATAGTAACACATAGAGTTTCGAAATACAATCATGCTCCTTATTATAAATTAAGTATGGGAAACCCGAATAAAAGAAAAGTTCTTTTAGTAGATCAACGATATAGCGATGCATCGGTAAAATACGGATTGGGTGACAGCTCGTCGTTTGTTAATATGCTGCAAGACGCATTATCTCATTATAGTGATTACGACATTATAATGAAGCAGCACCCTGATGCTATAACCGGAGGCAAACAAAGTTATTTTAATAAAGATTTGCTATCTTCATTAAAATATGCCGACAATATTTTCTTGTATAACTATGATATCAATCCATATGCTCTTTTTGATTTGGTAGACGATGTTTTTGTATGTTCTTCCGGCATGGGATTTGAAGCGTTGATGGCTGGCAAAAAAGTTCATTGTTATGGAGTGCCGTTTTATGCCGGATGGGGTGTTACCGAAGATAAAATAGTTTTGGATAGGCGTCTTAGAAAAAGAAGCATTGAAGAGATTTTTTATTTTGCTTATGTTGTTTTGAGCAGATATTGGAATCCTGATAAAAACCGCATAGTCACTGTTGATGAAATCACAGACTATATTGTGGAACACAGAAATTGGTTTATTAAAAACAAGGAATAGTATTCATGCCGGCTTTCGTTATTGATAAAAAAGCCAAAGAATTTGGTGAAGACATATTCGGTATTTCTTATAAAGCTTTTATTGAGAATAGTATATTATATATAAAATTAAGCGTGCAAAGCAATATAAAATTACAGTTTTCATACAGATTATATAATATATCTTTTAAAATTGCAGAGATTAGCTACACCAACATAAAGAATGTACGTTTTCAACTAATAAATTTTGGACAATTGAGAATAAGAGTATTTGTTAAAAAGATGAATTCATTAGAGAATGATTATGCATTTTTAAGTACATATATCAATTATGATGATGTGACCGCAATTAGATGTTTAAAAAGCGGAAGTAAATATTATACTTGGGCTTTGTCATCAATATTGGAAGTAATTGATAAAATTAACGAAAATAAAAAGAACATTCAAAAAATTATGGAAAAGCTTTATACAATATCGTCATTTAACTACAATATATTAAATTACTTTAAAGAACGAGATATCAATAGCATAAGTATATTTGGCATTAAGGAAGACTTCGAATTGTCTAAGTTTATATTGTTAAACTCAAGATTTATGCAAGACCTGAATATAAAATATCTTTTGTCTTATGCATCATTTTCTGCTGGTGTCATTTCTGTACCAAAGCGAATTAATATTAAATACACAAAGCTTGATGATCGCATATCATTTTTGGACAAAAACGATACAATATTAATTTGCACCGTAAATAAAGATAGTAAAATATTTAATAAAATTAAAAAAAAGACTAATTCAAAAGTAATATATTTAATAGATATTATATCCGAAGTACTTACATCAAAGCTTTTTGTTGAGCCGCTGGTAACAATTCAAAATATTTACAATGAATTAAAAATAGTATTTTGTTTATTACCGAAATTGACAGAGGTAAAAAATAAATCTAAAGATGAATTAAAAACTATTGATGGTTTTTGGAAGAAAAACCAGTTATTGCCACCTGCTTTAAGCAGATTTAATTATTCGGAAGAATATAACAAGAGCGTAACATCAACATTTTTAAGAATAGAACGCAATGGTATTTTTTATGCAAAAGATGTTTTGGGCTTAAATCGTAATATTGTAAACAATTTTAGACTTACAACTGATCAACCAAACAATTTTAAAAATACTGTATATATATTTGGCAATAGTGTCATTTTTGGACTCGGAGTATCTGACGAAAAAACAATATCAAGTAGTTTGCAAAGAATCATCAATGCTCATTTTGAAGAGGATATATCATACTGTGTTATAAATTGCGCAAATCATGGAGGCGAAGACTTTGATCAACAAATTGCTTTAATGAAAACCATGAACTTTAAAAAAGGCGACATAGTAGTTTGTGTATCACATTCTAAAGAGATATTAAAATACATCAAAAGTCATTTTATAGTTTGTCAAACACAGCAAGCTTTTGAACATCCACACGATATGGGAGAAGTATTTTATGAAAATAAACATTTAAATGAAATCGGCAATCAAAAAATTGCTGAACTTTTGTTTGAAACAATGCAAGAAAATCACCTATTTGATGAAAAAAGCTCAGATAGATTAGTAAAAGCAGAAAAATCACAAAGCAATAGTTTTTTTACAATGGGGGGGGGTAAAAAGAGTGAAGCAATAATAATGAGGCAAGCTATTATCCCAAGAGAAGAAAACGAAAATCTTGTAAAATACAAAAATCTGCTTTTAAACCACAAGTCAAAAACCAAAGGTAAGATAGGCTCTATTGTAATGAATTGCAATCCTTTTACATTAGGACATGAATATCTCGTAGAAGCATCTTGTAAAAAAGTTGATCATCTATATATTTTTGTAGTTGAAGAAGACAAATCATTTTTTTCATTTAAAGATAGATTTGAATTGGTTCAAAAGGGTACTAAAAAATTTGAAAATATCACCGTGATACCAAGCGGAAGATTTATCATATCCTCACTTACATTTGAAGCATATTCCAATAAAGAAAAACTTCAAGAGGAGACAATAGATGTGTCAAATGATGTGAATATTTTTGTAAGAGAGATAGCTCCTGTTTTAGATATAACCGTACGTTTTGCAGGCGAAGAGCCTTTCGATAATGTTACAAGGCAATATAACAATACTATGAAAATGATACTTCCAAAATACGATATAGATTTTGAAATAATAGAAAGAGTTGAATTCAATAATGAACCTATAAGCGCTTCAAAGGTCAGAAATCTTTTGAAAGAGAAAAATTTTGATGAAATAGCAAAGATAGTTCCTAAAACCACATTAGAGTATCTTGTTAAAAATTTTGGAAATATCTCCACTTCATAAAGAATGTTGATTTTTTGATTAACATATAGGCTAAAAAAAATATTTTATGAAAATCCAAAAGAACTAACTATTCAAAAGTATATAAAGTGGTAAATTAGTGGCTTAATTTTTGTTTTTGAGATAATCTACCCTCAATAACGGCTATAGCTATTGCAAAGCCTCCGTCATGCGATATCGAGAGTGATAGAGATGTTATCTTATAAGATTTTACAAG
>JAIRXG010000008.1 GCA_031268335.1 Campylobacteraceae bacterium | reverse complement strand
ACCGTCCATCCGTTTTCGCAGTACTGTTCTTCGCCCTCATTGCAGGAGTCGCAGTGACGGCAACTGTCCATAATGCAGCCTGCCGCCGCAAGGTCGCCGACTTTGAATTTCGTGACGCTGTCGCCCACGCGGGTAATTTTGCCTACAATCTCGTGTCCGGGAACAATGGGATAATTAGTGCGACCCCATTCGTTGCGAATTGCGTGCAGGTCGCTGTGGCAAATGCCGCAATACAGGATTTCTAATTCCACATCATGCGGCGTGGTGATGCGGCGTTTGATTGTCAGTTGTTCCAACTGTTTGTCGGCAGCATATGTGCCGAATGCTTTTACTGTTGTAGAAACTTTTGAAAAATTTAAATCAATCATTCTTATAGCCACTCCTTTAAAAAAATTAATATTTTTATTTTAAAACTTTTTCGGAAACAAACGGCTTTTATCGGGAATTTTTAGTTTAAATATATGTTTGATAGACAAAAAATGCCAAATCACAAGCGATAATTTTTATAAAAAATATTTATTAAATACTATGTAGTAAAAAAGAGTTTTGCATTTTATTGAGAATAAATCTATTTTGGAGCGGGAAACGAGGTTCGAACTCGCGACCCCAACCTTGGCAAGGTTGTGCTCTACCACTGAGCTATTCCCGCAAAATAAGGATAGAATAATATCTAAAAAAACTTTAGACAAAATAATTTTCCACGCAAAATTTGCAAGTCGTCAGTTTTTTACGCGTTATCATATTCTCTTTTACATGTAAAGTGCCATTTTATTTCAAAATCATAGTATTTTTTGGTTCAACTTTGCGTAAAATAGGGCAAAATAAAATACATAAAAACTTCGTTATTACCCCATTTTACAATAGTATTTGTCTCAAGGCTCTGCAATAAATATTTACTCCGACAATCTTTTTATATTCGCGCCGAGCGCGCAGAGTTTTCCCTCCAAATTTTCATATCCTCTGTCAAGATGATAAATTCTATGAATTCTGGTTTTCCCTTTTGCTGCAAGAGCTGCTAAAACCAAGGCCGAACTTGCTCTCAAATCAGTTGCCATTACGTCGGCTCCTGTTAATTTTGTAGGACCATAAACAGTAGCCATATGACTTGATAGTCTTATATCTGCCCCCATTCTTAAAAGTTCGCTTACATGCATAAATCGATTTTCAAACAATCTTTCATCTATAGCGCTTGTACCGTTTGCCTGGGTGCATAGAGCCATAAATTGCGCTTGCATATCCGTTGGAAAGCCCGGATACTCTACCGTTTTGATATCTACCGGCAAAATATTTGGAGATGATTTTATGCTAATGGAATTTTCACTTTTTTCTACTGTATAACCCATACATGTAAGCTTTGAGATAACAGCTTTGAGATGTTCGCTTGTAACGTTTTTCAGCGTTATATCGGAATTTGTAATAGCTCCGGCACAAAGGTAAGTTCCCGCCTCGATCCTATCGGGAATAACTGTGATATTATCAAGTTCAAGCAATTTTCCGCCGCTTCCTCGTATCTCAAGTTCGTCAGTGCCTATACCTTTTATTTGTGTGCCGCCTTTGTTTAAAACTTCGCAAAGCTGTACAACTTCGGGCTCTTTTGCGACATTGCTCAAAGTAGTAACGCCGTTTGCCAAAGCCGCTGCCATAATGATATTTTCACTTCCTGTTACTGTTATTTTGTCAAAAACTATATTTGCGCCGTTAAGAGATTTTGGGGCTTTTGCTACGACATATCCTTGTTTTATCTCTATGAATGCTCCCATTTGCTCCAGCGCCTTTAAATGCAAATCGATGGGACGTTGACCTATGGCGCATCCACCCGGAAGCGAAACTTCACAATGTCCAAAACGAGAAAGTAATGGACCCAAAGTCAAAATAGAAGCTCTCATTTTACGAACAATGTCGTAATTTGCACATGTAGAGTTTACTTCGCTTGTGTTTATTGTAACTTTGTTATTTTCAAATGTCTGTTTAGCACCTAAATTTTCGAGCAATTGAAGAAGTGTTTTAACGTCAGCTACATTTGGCACATTATTGATATAAACGGGGGTTTTACTCAAAAGCGTACATGTAAGCAAGGGTAGGGCGGCGTTTTTTGCCCCTGAGATAGTAACGATTCCATTTAACTTTTTATTGCCTTCAATCTCTAAATAATCCATAAATTTAAATCCTTGTTTTAGTGTTTCGTCATTGTAGTAAAAGTTTGTTTTATGTATTATTATAGTAAAAAATAAAAAGGCAATAGGGTGATTTTTTTAAAGAACAAAAAAACATACATGAATGTTACGATTTTTACTATCTGCTTTAATGTAGTTATATTTCTGCTTCAAATGCTGAATGGCGGCTATACTACTATCATTTTTGGTCTCAATATGCTTTTTTTTGAAGGATTTTTATGGCAGCCTTTGAGCATGATGTTTATCCATAGCGGATTACTGCATCTTGCTATGAATATGGTGGTTCTTTTTCAATTTGGTACGTTAATCGAACATGCAAGAGGAAAATGGTTTTTTATTATATTGTACTATATGGGCGGTATTGTAACTTCACTTTTGACATTGGCGTATATCTATTTTTTCACGAATTATCAAATAAACGTTGTCGGCGCATCAGGGGCTATATGTGTACTTATCGGCTGGATAGCGCAAAAAGATTCATTCAATAGACAAGGGCTGATCATAGCTGTTTTACTTATCTCTTTTTTGCCGCTGCTTGCTGGAATGAATATCGCTTGGCACGCTCACTTGATAGGCTTTGGGGTAGGGTGGCTAATAGGAAAATTTTTAAAATAACATAATAAATATATAATCAAAAAGAGTAGGGCAAGTGAAAACTATATACTTCATTAGACATGCCAAATCCGACTGGAGCGGTGATTGCAGCGATTTTGACAGAGAACTAAGCGAAAGAGGGTTAAAAAACGCGACATTTATGGCAGAAAGACTTAAAAAATATGGCGTAAAACCGGATATTATTATTTCAAGTCCTGCTATGAGAGCTTTAAATACGGCAAAAATTATTGCAAAAAATCTAAAAATGCCAAAAAAGTTATTTAAAACCGATATAAATTTGTATCTAACTTCGCCAAAAACTTATCTAGAAATCATCCATCAAATAGACGACAAGCATAAAGTGATTTTTATAATAGGACACAATCCGACAATTACAGAAATTTGCGAGAGTTTGAGCGGCATAGGTATTGGCAATATTTCTACATGTGGGATTTTTTGCATGGAGTTTGATATTGAATTTTTCAGTGATGTATCGGTAAATAGCGGTAAAAAACTCTTTTTTGATTTTCCAAAAAAACATAGAGGCGCTCTTTTGGATATTTGATATATTTTAAATCTAACGGCAAAGATAGAAATAAAAAGTAAATTATTTTTTTGTTATCGTAACGAAGGTATTTTACATATATCATTCAAAGATTGAATTTTACATATAAAACAGTAAAACTTAAAGAAGAGAAAGAAGAGTAGGATAAAAAATTGTAAATTTGAACCCTAAAACCGTTCCAAATTTTAGTTTGAAAATTGTAGTTTTCAATACAAAAATATAGGTAGAAAGGCTGGAGATATACTGCTTATGACTTTTCCAAAGCATTTTGTGTCTGGAAATATAATCGCTGTAAATATGGTACCTTTAATGATATTTTACATATTTTATATTTTATCAAAAATACTAAATTGATTAAAAAATATACACTGTTTTTAAGATAATACTTTTTTGCAAAAAATGTATGTAAAAGTTTATATTCAGTTCTTTGCGCTAAAAATAATTGCACATAAATTTATCGTTGCCTATACATTAAAATCAACGTAAATCAGAGTAGCGCAAATTATCAAAAGTTGCACAAGTTTAGGCTCAATTGTTTGAAAATTTATAGTATCAAATAGACATTTAAAATTATAATAAGTAAATTTTATATGTATAAATTATGACATTGTGCATAAAAATGTGAAGTTTCGCTTTAATATGCCATAAATCAATACTCTATTGATTTATGCTTAATAGCCAATAAATATATAAATAGCGTAGATAAAAAGCAAATTTTAAATCGCACTCATAAATTAGAATCGTACCCCAACAACATAACACTTTGCATTTACGGCAGATTTATCGTGTCTGTAAAAGGTTGCTATGATTAAAAAGAACTCTCATAAGAGATTTGCACTATTGTAGTTGTGCCGAATGTTGCGATATCCACTGAAATAGACAAAGTTTTATAAGAAATGTTTTCAAAATAAAATTATGATAAAATGCGATGAAGTTTAATGCAAAAAAGAGGTGAAAAATATGAGGCTTCCGATAGATTGCGAGGATGATTTTAACTCCACCCTACTCTTTTGGATTTGTCGTTTTGTGCGCACAAAGTTAAATTCTCTATCGAATAAAGAGTTGAGAGAACCAAAAATTCTTCAAAGTGTCATGCTTGAATTAAGTAAAAAAACAAAAAATATAGATGAGCTTGACGAGCTTGTCAAAAAAGCCAGAAATGCGGGGTTAACAGGGATAAATACATATTTTATTCCAATAAAAAAATTATACGATATGCTTATTTTTCAAAAGCTTTATTCTATGAAACAGATAGACGAAGAGCTTTTGAGCGATTTCTTGGCAACCAGTACGGGTGGATTGTCCGATGCCAGTAAAAAAAATCATCGCATGGCAGTTTTGTCTTTTTTTTCATATCTTGATAGGCAAAATGAAGAAGACGACAAATCACATGTATACAATATAGAACTTAAGCATTGGGGCGGAATTGTTGGTAAACAAGGTCAAAAACTTCCTGAATTTATGGAAGAAAATGAGTTGAAACGTTTTTTAGAAGCCATTGACGATTGTCCCTTTAAAAGTGCAGCTTTGCGAAATAGATTGATAGTAAAACTTATCATAT
Source organism: Campylobacteraceae bacterium (assembly GCA_031268335.1). Classification (GTDB taxonomy): domain Bacteria; phylum Campylobacterota; class Campylobacteria; order Campylobacterales; family Campylobacteraceae; genus JAIRKW01. Next base: position 40,473 of record JAIRXG010000008.1, on the reverse strand, counting down.
ATACTGGTATTCGCGTCTCCGAAGCTTTGGGGCTTAAAGTACGCGATGTGAGCGAAGAAAAGGATTGCTTTGTTTTGAGAATAAGAGGAAAGGGAAACAAATACAGAGTAGTTTTATTAAAGCGAATTTTAGTAGAAAATGAGTTAAAAGAACATATCAAAAATTCTTTGTCAAATGAAAACGGTTTGCTTTTTTGCAATAGAAACGGCAGTAGATTGACACAAGCTTATGTGAGTCGAATAGTAGAACAGATGTTGATTATGGCAGGTGTGAGAAAAGAGAAAAACGGCGCTCACATGTTAAGACATACGTTTGCCACCCTACTCTATCGCAGACGCAAAGATATTGTTTTGGTACAAGAAGCTTTGGGCCATGCAAGCCTAAATACTTCACGCATATATACTCATTTTGACAGTAACAAACTTAGAGAAGCGGCAAATGTAGCAGAAGAGTTTGTAAAAGATAAATTTAGGAAATAGACTTGGAATTTCACATGTGGCTTACGATGTTTGTAGCCTCTTTTGCCATCAGCGTTTTGCCGGGTGCCGGCGTCATAACAACAATAAATAGCGCTTTAAATTATGGTTTCAAACGCTCTTATAGCACTATAATCGGATTGCAAGTTGGATATTTAACTCAAATCATTATAGTTTCTATTGGACTTGGCAGCATTATAGCCGCATCTGCAATACTATATGGTATTATCAAATGGCTTGGTGTTTTATATCTTATATATCTTGGAGTTATACAATTTTTTACTTTTTCTTCCGGTTTTAAACGTGAAAAAGCAAAACAAAGGTTTAGATTTTCATCTCTTTTTATCAAATCTTGTCTTATAAATCTTACAAATCCAAAAGCTACCGTATTTCTTTTGGCTTTCATACCGCAGTTTTTATCTTCAAATGAGCTTAAACTTACACAACTTTTGATAATTTGCGCTACTTTGATTTGCGTTGATTTTATGGTTATGAGCGGTTATAGCGCTCTTAGTTCTACGATGAGGAAACGTATAAGCGACGATAAATTTATGCGCATTCAAAATAGAGTAACAGGTATAGCTCTTATCGCAACCGCATTATTTTTAGCGCAAAGCGGCATTTAGTAGTAAAAGATACAAAAGCGCAAAAATCTATATTGATGTTGCCAAAATTGAACTATGCGCAAGGATATAGAAACAATTTTAGACTTTTTATGTTTATAAAAACATATCTTATATACATGTAGATATGTATTTTTATTATTTTTATGCTTTCAATTCTTTCTTAACTTATTTATCCAAAGCAATATTTTTTGATATAATTCTACGATATTTTAGATGCAAAGGAATGACGGTGAACGATATATTTGATGATTTGAAAGAGTTAAAACAAAAGTTAAAATCTGAGGAAAATTCAAAGCAGAGCACTAAAAAAAACCAAAAAATTATGCCCAATTCAACTACGAGCGACAAAGAGAGCAAACTCAAATCAGAATTTAAAGAGTTTATGAAAGAGGCTGATATTTAAAGTTTAAAATATGGAAGAGCCGCAAATAGTAGAATTTTCAACGCTTCCACATGCATGTTCTTATTTGAAAGATAAAATTTGCACCATGCATTATAAATACATTTTAAATTGTCCTTTTTTATTGAACAGCATATTGGTCGAACGCGGTTGGCGAAGGTTTGGACTCTACTTTTCCAGACCAAATTGCAAAGAATGCAAAGAGTGTATAAATTTGCGCATAGATGTGAAAAATTTCAAATTTTCTCATTCGGCAAGGCGCATTTTTAAAAGAAATCAAGATACTAAGATGACTATTTGCGAACCATCTTTGACGCACAAGCATTTGGAGCTTTATGCAAAATATCATAAATTTATGAGCGATAAAAAAGGTTGGAAGTACTACGAATTGACACCAAAAAGCTATTTTGAACTACATGTAGCAGGCTGCGGTAAATTTGGCAAAGAGGTTTTGTATTTTTATAAAGATAAAATGATAGCTGTTGATTTGATAGACTTTACTGATAACGGCATTTCGTCTATATATTTTTTTTATGATCCTGATTTTTCTAGATTATCGCTTGGCAAGTACTCTATTTATCAACAAATTTTATTGGCTCAAGCTCAAGGATTAGACTGGATATATTTGGGTTATTATGTAAAAGAGTGTCCAAGCTTGATGTATAAAGCAGAGTACAGACCACATCAATTATTACAAGGAAATCCGGAAATAGAAGAGATGTCGACATGGATTTAAAAATTTTTGTTTTTAGTGATTTTATGCTGGTTTTTTAAACTTGCAGTTTTTTATTTTCACATTTGTAAACTCTACATGTAACGTTTAAAACAAAATGGCAATATGTTATTCCATCAATAGTTTTATCGCAATACCATTCTCCGCCTGTAGATACGCCTTTAGAACAATTAAATCCTTGCGGACTAAGGTAAGAAACAGCGTATGTGTCAAATTTTGATGTTACATCACTTTGGGTGTAAGTTTTCATGATAAAAACATAAACGATATCTGCGCTAATAGAATCAAATACATTTAAATATAACTCACTGTTATGAACTTATATTCTCATCAGTATCTATATACAAGTCTATATCGTTGTTATCAAAAATGTATGCTTTTGCTCCACTTGCAGCGCCAGCAACATTACTTTTCTCATATCTTCCATCGAGCGAGTTATAGAAAACCCATTAGTTAAGATAGTATTTTTAAAATCATCAACTTTACTTGCAGATACAGGATAATACTCGACATTGCTTTGTATTCTTGAAACAGTAAAACCGGCATCATCAAAGGCTGGAAAAGAGGAGTTTATCAACTGATTATTTCGATTATACGATTAAATAAGCTGTATAAAAGCGCGATAAAGCCTATAACGCGACTATTTTTGTGGAGCTAAGGTGTTTAAAAAATAAACACCAAAAAGACTGTACTGTTTTTGTATTTGAAATTTTTAACAACAAAAAACATATTTTTATTTTAAAAAATTAAGAATGTAAAAAAAGAGTGGCAAATTTTTGCAAGGCGATAACTTTTTGTATTATATATTAAAGATATGAACAATATAAAATAAATAAAATAATTATTAATATCGCACAAATAAACTTTACATACAACGAATTTGTATGTAAGAAAAAGTATATCCCCCCTATTCTATCCTTTATCTTTATTTCTAAGTTTTTTACAAGTAAAATAATAAAATTTTCACCGCAGCAGAACCCTACTTTTATTCGCAATATTGATTAATCGCTGCTTGTTTTAGCTCTAAAAACGCGATTATTTTCATGTTTTTTGTTATTTAAGCTTTTTCACGTGCCTTTCTCAAAATTCATTTTTTTAAAAAATAATATTGCTTTTTAATTATTTTTTAGCTAAACTATTTTTTTGAAAAAATATTTTGAATAAAAATAACTAAAATGGGGACTGAAAAATATGGATAGAAAAATCGTTGTCGAATTAATCGAAAAAAATCACGCGATTATGCACAAACTTGCGGAAAAAATGGATATTGCGTATGAAAAAAAATACTCACGCCATAAAATGCTTGCTTTGATGTGGCTTGGCAAAAACGGTAAAAAAAGATTGAAAGAGATTGCCGCGCAGACAGGAATGTCCTCATCTTCATTATGCGTTATGTTTAATGAAATGGAAAAAGAAAATCTTGTCGTAAGAGAAATCGATAAAACCGACCGAAGAAATACCTACTATTTTTTAAGCGAAAACGGAGAAATAGCTGCCGATAATGTTATAAAAGAGATTAAAGCGACTATTTTACAAATACTTGAACCGTTAAAAGAAGATGAAGTAGAAGATATCGCTGAGGCTTTGAGTGTTATCAATAAAATTTTGGAAAAATATTTGTAACAGAATATTTTACCTATAAAAAGGATTACAAAGTCATGATAATAAAAATAGATAAAAAAATTATAGTCATATTGTCAGTTATAATATTTGCAACTGTTATTTATTATGTAGTTTTTAAAAATGCTGAAAATATAAGCTACATAACCGAAAAAGTCAAAATAGGCAACATAAGAAAGAGTGTAAATGCTGTAGGGGAAATCGGAGCGATAAAGTTGGTCAATGTCGGAGCACAGGTAACGGGGCAGATAGAAACCATACATGTAAAAGTAGGAGATAAGGTTAAAAAAGGAAGTTTAATAGCCCAAATTGACTCAATAACACAACAAAACGAAGTTGATACTACTGCAGCCAAATTGGAAAGCTACAAAGCTCAGTTAAAATCTTCAGAGATATCCTTAAAGACAGTAACGTCCAAATACAATAGATCAAAAATACTATTTGAGAGCAATGCTGTTTCAAAAGAGGAACTTGAAAATATTGAAAATGAATACGAAATGGCTCAAACTAAAGTAACCGAAATTGATTCACTGATAAAACAGACTCAAATTGCGCTTGAAACAGCCAATAAAAATTTAGCTTATACAACTATAACCGCTCCATTAGACGGAACTATCGTATCTTTGCCTGTGAAAATAGGACAAACTTTAAATGCCATGATGAACACTCCAACTATCGCGCAAATTGCGGATTTGAGTATAGTTGAAATATTAATCGAAATATCGGAGGGCGATATCCTAAAAGTCAAGCCTGAACAAAATGTAACATTTTCCATACTTTCCGATGGCATTGTATATGAAACGTCTATAAAATCCATAGACCCTGGTTTAACTACACTGACAAACGACAAATATACGGGTGTTACGGATATAAATCAAGCTATATATTATTATGGAAGAGCCGAAGTATCAAATGATGACGGAAGACTTCGCATAGGTATGACAACCCAAAATCTCATAGAGATAGAAAACCTCGATAATGTTTTAGTTGTGCCTACAACTGCTATTTATGAAAAAAATGGGCGCAAATACGTCAAAACCATTGCAAATAAAAAGGTACATGTAAAGGAGATAACTACCGGATTGTCAGACGATTTGACGATAGAGGTAAAAAGCGGATTGCATGAGGGAGAAGAGATTGTCGTAACACAAATGTCAGCAGAGGAGATTAAGGTCAAGGATAGCGAATTGCCGGAAGGTCTTGACTTATAACAAGGATAAAATATGAAAATAATAGAAATGAGAGATGTAAACAGATATTTTGACCTTGGAAATAATAAAATATATGCGCTCAAAAATATAAATCTATCGATAGATAAAGGCGATTTTGTCGCTATCATGGGACAATCCGGCTCAGGTAAATCAACGCTCATGAACATTTTGGGTTGTTTGGACTCTTCATCATCCGGTTCATACAAGGTAAACGGCATTGAAGTTGTCGATATGGATAAAGACAAACAAGCGGAGCTTAGATGCAAAACATTTGGTTTTATATTTCAAAGATATAATCTTTTATCAAGTTTAAATGCGCTTGAAAATATCGCTTTGCCTTGTATATATTATGGATTGGAAAATAAAACAAGGATAAAAAAAGCAGAAAATCTGCTGAATGATTTCGGACTTCAAGACAGATCCGAAAATAGACCCAATGAACTTTCAGGAGGACAGCAGCAAAGAGTAAGCATCGCCCGCGCGCTTATAAATGGTGGCGAGGTAATACTTGCCGATGAACCAACAGGAGCTCTTGATAGTAAAAGTGGCGAAATTGTTATGAAAATAATTAAAAATTTGCACGAAAAAGGTCATACTATTATCTTAGTAACTCATGACAAAAACATAGCTTCATATGCAAATAGAATTATTGAGATTAAAGATGGAGAGATAATATCAGATACAATAAAAAACGGTGTTTTATGCGAGACACGAGAGGAAAAATCAACAGATAGAAGAAGTAGATTTGACTACTTAAGGTATCAATTTTATGAAAGTTTTAAAATGTCGTTAAAGGCTATCAAAACCCACAAAATGAGATCTTTGCTGACTATGCTTGGAATCATTATAGGAATAGCTTCTGTAGTTTCTGTTGTTGCCCTTGGTAATGGCTCAAAAGAGAAAATAATGGAAAACGTAAACTCTATAGGAGCAAATACGATTATAGTGTTGCCGGGCAAAGGATTTGGCGATAAAGAGGCTGCTAAGATAAAAACGCTGAAAATAAGCGATGCGGAGATTTTTTCAAAACTAAGCTATGTTGATAGTGTCAGCCCGAACATTGCGGCACAAGGTTTGATAGTTTATAAAAATAAATCGGTAATCTCTTCACTGGAGGGCGTTAGCGCAGAATTTCTTGAAGTTAACAATAAAAAATTGGAAGTAGGCAGAAGGTTTAATATTTTTGAAGTCAAAAATGCAGCAGCAGTAGCAATAATAGACCAAAATACGCAAAAAGAGATTTTTGGCGAAAAAAACGCGCTTGGAGAGATTATCATGTTCAACAAGCAACCTTTGAAAATCATAGGGGTTATGGCGCACGAAGATAATTTCGGACCTCCCAATATGAACTTACATGTATATATACCATATATGACAGCTATGTATAAAGTGCTTGGAAATCAAGAGATAGCCGGTATCACCGTAAAAATTTCGGATAATATAAATTCGCATTTAGCTGAAGATGACTTGATAAAGGTTTTGACGGTCATTCACGGAAAAAAGGATTTTTTCACCATAAATAGCGACAGCATACGAAAAATGGTTGAGGACATAGCTAATACTATGACGCTTTTGGTATCTTCCATAGCTGTTATTGCTCTTGTGGTTGGCGGCATAGGAGTTATGAATATCATGCTCGTTTCGGTAACGGAAAGAACTAAAGAGATAGGTATCAGGATGGCTATTGGAGCTAAACGCAAAAATATATTGCAACAGTTTTTGATAGAAGCCGTATTGTTGTGTTTAATGGGCGGAATTGTGGGAATTTTACTTACGATATTGTTTAGTGTTGTATTTAATAATTTTGTGAATGATTTTAAGATGATTTTATCTTTGGACGCCGTTTTGATAGCTCTATTTTTCTCAACGGCGATAGGCATTTTATTTGGATATATGCCTGCGCGCAATGCATCAAATCTAAATCCGATAGAAGCGTTAGCAAGGGATTGATTGCGATTTTGCAGGTTATTGTCATACTAAAATATTTATCATATTAAAACGTCTTATATATTAAGGATGGAATAAAATGGCAAAAGGAATGGAAAAATTAAACAAAATCAAGACCGCTCATGTTTGGGCAAATCCTCGAAATTGTATCGCATGTTGGAAATGTATTGACACATGCCCGAAACAGGTAATAGGAAAAGTTGGTTTTTATGGCATAAGCACATTGTTATAAAAAATGCAGAAAACTGTATCGGCTGCAAAAAATGTATCCGAGTCTGCCCCAATAAAGTATTTAGTGAAAAATACCCGATTTTCTAAAAGATATTTTGGCAAAGAAGAGGATTTTTATGGAAAATAATTGGAATGGCAAATTATATAAAAAATGCCAATAAATATAGAAATACTATGGTATAAAACGTTCATTGGAAAGGAGTTTTGAACTATGCTTGAAAAACTGATAAAAATAAATTGTTTCTCACGAAATAAAACGTTAAAAATATTGGCTAAAAATCTATTGGAAAAATTATACGGCTGTGAAATTAATTGTACGGAAATAGATAAAAGCGTTTTATTTGCTCATCATGCGCGAGGTTGTACAATTGTCGCTTCAAAAATTTGTGAAAATGTTGTAATATATCAAAATGTAACCATTGGATCAAATATGAGATATAATAAAACAAATAGTGAATGGGAAAATATTAGCTGTCCAATAATTTGTAAAAATGTTGTAATTGCTGATGGGGCAAAAATATTGGGGCCAATAATAATTGGAGAAAATTCTGTTATAGCTGCAGGTGCAATAATTACGAGGGATATGCCCGCAAATAGTATAATATATGGTGTAAATCAATTCAAACCAAAAGACCCAAATTATGATTTAATGTATAATATAAATATGGTAGATTTTAGAAAAATTATAGAAGCAAATAAGAAACTAATAGAAAAAAATAATAATGGAATACGGCGCAACTGCACATAACAGGTCTGTTTACGACGTTGGGGCTGAAATTGTTGAGAATAATTATTTGGAAAATTGATTGACAATATGATATTTTTTATATAAAATACCATATAAAGGAGAAAGCATGAAAACTTTAAGGTATTTCTTTGTATTGTTTATTTTATCGGCTATGGCATTTCTTCTTATCGGTTGCGCAACTGTAGGGCAAAAGGCTGAAATAAATTATGTGAAGAGTATTCCGGTCCTTTTGAATACTGAAGTTCCTCTGGAAAAAAGGTGTTATATAGCGACTAAAGAATATTCATATATTTTTGCCATCAACGATGTTGATCGCCCACGCGACGCTATCCATAGAAACGAGATGGTGACTCTTATCTCTGGGATGCATCAACTGACTGTGCAATACAACGATGGAGATAGAACATCTAGCCTACTACGTGTCGTTTTTAATTTTGAAGAAGGACAAAATTATTATCTCAATTATGAAATTACGGACTCAGAAGGATTTTTTTCTCCTGATTCAATACGCTTTTTTATTACCAAATTAACTGATGAAAAAACGCTCGAAAATTCGGATAATAGCAAAATAGCAGCTCTGGCTAGTATTGAAAAAGTAAAAGCATATCTGGCATTCTCAGATGCAAACCCTACCTATTTGGCAGGGACATGGTATTATGAAAATAGTTATCCGCCATTTAACAATAAAATAACTTTTCAGAATGATAGGTTTACCATAACATCTTTTAATAGATGGAGAAAATTTGAAACGATTACCAGCGGCAGGTATGTTTTTAATAACGAAACAATAGTTATGGTCTATGAAAAAAAACAGGATAAAGATTTTTTCGCAAGGGAGGTACTTTATTACGAATTAGAAAACGAGTTTTTAAATATCCTCGATGCCCCACAATCTGCAGCAATATTAACAGTCGGGTCTCTAAAAGGCAAATACCATAAAACGGATTGATTTTTAAATAATAGTATAATATATGGAGTACGCGCCCACGCCATATAACAGATCTCTGTTTACGCTTCGCGCCAGTAGGCGGCTCGGGCTCCGTTTTGGCTAGGTCATTCCGCAACGTCGTAAACAGCCAGAACGAAAAAGCATTTTCAGAATTATCAACAAACTCTAAGAATAAATCATCTGTTTTTATTTCATCTTTTTGCGTAGCGATAAAATTAATTTCATGCTATGTCAAAGCATAGGCTTTTTCTAATTCTTTATATTTCTTGGTTTACACCCATATAAATAAAACAGAAATTACTGACAATAATATATTTACAGGCAATACAAAATTATCTGCTGTTTTTAATAAGCTCAAAAAGATAAGAGCAGACAAAAAATAATTCTGAACATTTCTTATTGGATTTTGACTTTTTAATATACTAATCTCTTTGTTCAATAATTTTATACTCGTGATAAATACCAAGCCTTTTATTAAGAGGTAGTTGGTGAATTTTGATCGTATTTTCAGGCATTGATTGTTGATCTCCATAATCTGCTTCAATACATTTTCGGAAGTCACGATTCATATCAATTATATGTTTTATTGTTTTCAAAAATAATTTTTTTGCATCATCATCGGTAGTATTATAGGGTTCTGCTTTTATTGCATAACGCCATGAAATAGCAAATCGCTTGAATATCTTATAAAACGCGAAGCTTTTATGGAAAACATGTAAGCGTTATGAAAAATTGTAATTATTTGTAAAATAGAAATTGCAAATACTCTATATGTTTTGCGTTCAAACTCAAATATCCGTAAAAATTTAAAAAAACTTAAATCCCTCTCCGAGATAATACGTTCTTACAGCCCTATTTTGCGCCACTTCTTCGCTTGTTCCGCTGGCAAGCAACGAGCCGTCTTTTATAACATAGGCTCTATCGCAAATGGCTAAAGTTTCGCGTACATTATGATCCGTGATAAGAACGCCAATATTTAGTTTTGTCAAATCCTTCACTATGTTCTGTATATCGTTCACAGCTATAGGGTCAACGCCGGCAAACGGTTCGTCCAAAAGTAAAAATTTGGGCATAATAGCAAGCGAACGAGCTATTTCACATCGTCTGCGCTCTCCGCCGCTTAAACTTACCCCTTTTCTTTGACGTACAGGCTGAATGTTTAAAAGATCTAAAAGCTCCTCAACCCTACTTTCTTGTTCTTCTTTACTCTTACATACTATTTCAGCTGCTAAAGCCAGATTTTCCTCTACGCTCAAATCTTTGAAAATGCTTGATTCTTGCGGCAGATAACCAATGCCGAGTTTTGCTCTTTCATGAAGCGGTTTTGTCGAGATTTTTATGTCATCAAGGTATATGTCGCCGCTTGTAGGTGAAATAAGTCCGCAAATCATATAAAAAGTTGTTGTTTTTCCAGCCCCATTAGGTCCCAAAAGTCCTACAATTTCGCCGCTTTTTACCTCGAGAGAGATATCGTGTATTATCTGCGTTTTTTTTATAATTTTGGCTAATTTTTGCACTGATAATTTATGCATTATATACCTTATATATTCTTTTATTTGGCGTTAATGGTACTATTTCAACAACAATATACGGTAACGCGTATCTTTTTAACATCATTTCAAGCTCTTCATCGCCCCACTCTACAAAATGATATCCTTTTTGCTGTAAATTTTCAAAAAGCCCATTTTCCATAATACCGCGAATCCCCTTTTGATATATATCATAATGAAAAAAATCCGATGCATATCTATTCATCACAGAAAAAGTCGGACTCGAAACAGCATCTTTTTTTATTCCGTAAAAAGCTGCCATATGTTTTACAAGCGTTGTTTTGCCGGACGCTAAATCGCCCCTTAATAAAACTATCCCGCCATATTGCAATAACTTTGCAATAACTTTGACTACCTTACTTATCTGACTTTTTTCTAATTCAAATCGCCGCTCTATCATAATGTTTTTACGCGTAAAGTCTACATGTAAAGATTAGAACATTTGCGAAAATTTGATAATTTCATCAAGTTTGATTTTGGCTTTACCACTTTCTACAGCCATTTTTGCCATCTCAAGCCCCTCTTGTACATCTCTTGCTTTATCATCCAAAACGAGCGCAAAAGCCGCGTTTATGAGCACTATATCTTTTTTTGCGCCTTGTTCTTTATTTGTCAAAGTATCAAGTGCTATTTTGGCATTTTGCAAAGCGTCTCCGCCAACAACTTCTTGTTTATCGTAAATCTTGATACCATACTTTTGCGGATCTATCTCAAATTCGGTAACTTTGCCGTCTTTCAGCATGGCGGCTTTTGTAATGGAACTTACGCTTATCTCATCCATACCGTCGTTTGAGCTTACGACAAGAGCTGAGATGCTATTTAAAAGTTTTAATGCGTTTGCTATTTTGATATTGAAAGTTGGATTTAGGACGCCTATTAACCCCTTTTTTGCACCAGCCGGATTGCATAAAGGTCCTATGATATTAAAAATTGTCGGATACGGAATACTTCTTCTAATCGGCATAATATGCGACATAGCCGGATGATGATTTATGGCAAACATAAAGGTAAAATTTGTATCTTCAAGCATCTTAATTTGTCCTTCTTGAGGAAGACTTAAATTTATGCCGATAGCTTCCAACATATCCGCGCTTCCGGAATTGCTCGTTATCGCTCTGTTTCCGTGTTTTGCCACATAGCATCCGAGCGAAGCTAAAATAATAGCGGCTGTGCTTGAAATGTTAATACTTTTGCTTTTGTCTCCGCCCGTACCTACAATATCTATTATCTTGCTTTGCAGCTCAAAAGGAACCAAAAGCCTTATAGAGTGGCTTCTCATGACGGTAGCGGCGGCGGCAATTTCCTCTTCGTTTTCACCGTTTTCATAAAGCGTCGTCAAAAGCGACCTTGCCTCCCATTCGCTTAATTCGTTTTGAAAAAGTGCGGCAAATGCCTTTTTGGCTTCCAAAAAGTTCATGTTATTTCCTTTGCATACCTATCTTGCTCCGTTTTTGAGATAGTTTTTGTATTTGGTATTTGTAAAACCTCGTATTTTACGCTACGCTGTAAATAGACGATTGTTATTATATCGCCAACTTGCACATTTTTTGATGGCTTCACAACTTTGTCATTGATGCTAACAACGCCGCTTTTACACATATCTTCTGCGACTGCGCGGCGTTTAGTGATATTGACGCAATTTAAGTATTTGTCTATTCTCATTGCGTAATTGTAATAAAAAATGTTTAAATTAGGCTGTTTTATAGAGCCATTTAATTTTTAATTGGACAATTTTTGCTATCATTCTGTAAAATTTTAATTAGGAGTGAATATGTCTTTTTGCCCGATTGGTGCGAACGCTAACAGCGCACATGTAGGAAAATTGATTTTAAGAGTTTTGGTCGGCGGACTCATGTTTTTGCACGGCATCAATAAAATAACACACGGAGTAACCTTCATAAAAGGACTGTTGTCATCTTCCGTTTTTCCCGAATTTCTCGCCTACGGCGTATATATCGGTGAAGTTTTAGCGCCGATATTGATTATAATCGGTTTCAAAACAAGACTTGCCGCGTTGGTACTTGTAATCAATATGGCGTTCATAATATTATTGTCTCACAGTTCCGATATATTTTCCTTGAGTCAATACGGCGGACTTGCGATAGAGAGTATTTACTTTTATCTGTTTGTTTCTGCGGCGATTTTCTTTCTGGGCGGCGGCAAATATTCTGTAGATAGAAGCTAAAAACTAAAAAATTTAAAGGGATTATTTTGAAAATAAGAATATATTATGAAGATACGGATGCGGGCGGAGTTGTATATCATACAAATTACATTAAGTATTGCGAACGCGCAAGAAGTCAAATGTTTTATGATGACGGCAAAAAGCTTGGCGAAAATAATTGCCACTTTGTTGTTAAAAAGATAGATGCGGAGTATTTTAAGCCTGCTTATTTGGGAGATTTGATAGAGGTTAAGACTGAAATCTTGGAATTAAAAGGCACTTGCGCCAACGTTTTGCACACGATATATAGAGATGATGAGAAACTTTTCTGCGCAAAAATCTTAATAGTTTTTATAAAAGATTGGAGACCTACAAGACTACCAAACGATATGAGAGAATTTTTTTCAAAAAATATCTAAATGCATTTTTAAAGTTTTTGCTCGCATAAGACTATATTTGTTTTACGACGCGCAAAAACTTTCATCACAACATAAATTATATGTCTTGTTTTCGATTAAACTTTTCGGATTTATATAAATAATTTATCGTATTGCACACTTCAATTTATGTACAAATTACAAATTAACGTACTTGTCATCTTTGACAAAAACAACGCACTATCAACATGTATAGATAGCACATATATTATTGGTTGCGCCCTGCTCATATAAAATAACCGCTACATGCAAGCTTTTATTTTACAAATTGATTCTTATAGCTTCAATTTAAGCTTTTTGGATTTTATATAAATAATCTATTCTGTTTTTAAAAAATATTGATTTAATTTTTTTTTATAAAAAAATAAAAATTTTATTTAATCTTTAGAATAGTTTATATATCATTCGAAGTGATAACAAATATCAATTCCATTAAAAATACAAGGAGGGATAAAGTAGTGATTTTATCAAAAAAAATAGTTTTTGCAAGTTTAACTTTGTTTGTTTGTACAAATATTTTTGCTCAAATAAACGCCGAAAACGGCAACCAAACAATAGTTTTACATACGATAGGCAGTGAGACGCCAATACTTTTGGATGAAGTAAAGGTGAAAGTCGCAAAAAATACACCTATCGTAGATGGTTATGTTGTAAACGGTGAAAAGATTGCAAATACCCCAACACCCACAAATTCCATAACAGACGCTTTGCGTTCAAATTCAAACATTCAATTTTCACAAAACTCCAGAAGTTCGGCAAGAGGCGGCGAGATAGCTCCTCCTAAAGTCTCTATTCGCGGTTCTATGCATTATGAAAACAATTTTATGATAAATGGTGTGAGCAATAATAACAATATAAATCCCGGCGGATTGGAAAATAATGCGTTTAGCGATTTTCCATCCTCAGAAGCACAATCTTTGTTTTTGGACACATCCTTAGTGGATAGTATATCAGTTTATACTGAAGCCATATCAGCCGAATACGGAAGCTTCACGGGCGGCGTTGTGGACGCAAAACTAAAAAATGCCCAAATGGATAGATGGCACATGATGAGCAATTTTAGATATACAAAAGATAGTTGGGCAAAATATCATTTGAGCGAAACTCAAAAAAATACCGCCTACGCTACAAATGAAAGATACCAACCCGAATTTAATAAATATGAGTACAATGTAGCATTCAACGGTCCTGTAAACGACTATTTGGGACTTATTTTAAGTTATGGCAAAACAACGCTCAAAAATTCCTCTTTGGTCGGAATACAATATGATAAATCCCGACAATTCGCTATACAAAGAACGCCGCATTCAATATAGAGACAATGAAAATCTTCTTTTAAAACTCAACACTTACAAATTGGACGATTTTGAAGCTGATTTGACAGCCGTTTATGCACCTTACACGCAAACTCTGTTTTCCGCAGGTTCAAGAGATTCGGATTATGATGTCAAAGGAGGAGGATTAAATATTATTTATAATATGCAAAATTCTCTTAAATTTGGGACATCTAAAAATACATTGAGTTTTAAGCAAACACAGACAGCTCAAGACAACGCTAAAAATCTATATTATGCTTGGCTAAGCGACCCTCTTGGTTCTACAAATTGGGGAAATAGCCGAAATAATTCCGTGGAGGGCTCAAGAGGAAATCAACAGCAAAGTAAAATGGATTTTGGTTTAAAAAGCGCGCTGTATTTTGACGAGATAAAAACAGGCGATTTGGAACATGATGTAAAAGTGGGCATTGAGACCGAATTTACAAAATCAAAATCAAAATATGACGGTTCTACATATTTTTATACTCCGCAAAAAAATGCTTCTTCAAGCGGAAACAAAGAAAACGGCGTATTATCAGGCGAGCAATGGACAAAAAATAAATATGAATATATACCGCACAGAAAGTCTAAAGATTATTTCACGGCAGCTCTGTTTTTGGAAGATGATATAAGTTTTGAGAGATTTACTTTGCGTCCGGGCATTAGAATCTCAACCGATAGTTTGACGGATAATGTTGACATTGCTCCCAGATTTTTTGCAAATGCTGACGTTTTTAACGATGAAATTTTAAATATCCATGGAGGATACAATAGATATTACGGTACTCAGATATTAGGATATGCTCTTTATAAATTTAGCACCGAAGGTTATAGTAGGAATTCTTGGGATGATAATTGGACGTATTCGGTAACGTATCCTTCCACTTACAATATTGGCGATTTGAAAACGCCGTATTCCGATGAATTTAGCTTTGGAGCAGCTTTTAATTACCGCGATATATTGTTTAAAACAGATTTTGTAAATAGAAAATATAAAAATCAGATAAAAACAAAATACGAGAATAGCGGCGGAACGTTTCGCTATGAAAATACAAATGATGGCAAAACAGATTATTGGGGACTCACATTTGCTGCCTCAAAAGATTATGCGATAAAAAATACCAAGCATTTATCAGAATTTTCGGCAACAAGGTCAATTACAAAAAATAATCATATAGGCTTTAACAGTTTTGCGTCCAACAGCGGCACATATTCTCCTACACATGTAACATATAACGGCGGTTTGATTTTAACTGAAGAACTTCCCTCATCGCAATTTAATTCGCCTTGGGTTATTGCATATGCACATTTTATACATATAGACAATTTGCGTTTAAATACGGCTTTTAGGTATCAACAAGGAGGATATGGATTGAAATTTATCTCAAATACGGGATTGACAGACCCGAATGGCTTGCAAACAAGAGAGTATGAGCTTAAAAAATACGGCGATACGTTTAATGTGGATTTGTCTGCTAATTATGACTTGAATATAAAGGGCAATAAACTTACATTTGGAGTTGAAATCCTAAATATTTTAAATCGCAAAAATGATGCAAGTTATACAAGCAGTGCCACGGCATTTACAGAAGAATACTCGATGGGCAGACAATTTTACGCTGATTTGCGATATGAATTTTGATTGGATTTACTTACATGTAAAGAGCTTAAAAGGCTGCTCTTTGCATGTAAGCTTGCTTTGTTTTTTAACTTTTATTTTGATGTGAGTATTTTTGAGATTTGTATACAAAATACCAATATATATGTTTGCATGTAAAAATTATACATGTGGGTAATGATTTTTCTCAGCTCAACAATGGAAGTCAAAAATGTCTAAATTTGAGATTTTTGGTATATATTATGCTTTACATGGAGATTGGGAAGTAATTCTTACATGTGCTTTTGAAATGATGAGAACAAAAATAATTGGACAGAAGCCAAACAATTTGCTTATTTATTTGGAAGTATGCAATTATCTTGCAATTGAATTAAAGTCGGTTGTTAGGCAATACAAAAGACAATAGTTTCTGGCTTACATGTAAACATTATAGGTACGATACAATAGCGGGCAGCTGCAATTGTCGAATTGATTGTTTGGTGATTATAATAGCCATACTGGATTTCGGGCAATACCAAATATAGAATTTTCAATAAAAAAGATTTGATTTCCAACACTTTTGATTATGATTTATTGGTTGAAATAGTTGTTTTTTGTACACAAATCTTAAAAATTTGCCAAAAAGAGAGAAGTTTTTTATTCTCTCTCTTTTTGGCATTATCCTAAAAGCGCTTTTTGCGCATATTTAATGCCAAGCTCATAAGCTTTTTTATTTGCCGCTTTGACTTTTTCAGGAACTTTTGAGAGCATAACCTCTTCGACAATTTTATTATCTAAAACTTTTGTCATTTCTATAGTGATAGCGAGTGCCACTACTGATTGAGTTACGACATTGCCAACCTCTTCTTTTGCTATCGTTATAATCGGAATTTCATAAATATTCCATCTTTTTTTATCGTCTTGCGTAGGAGTTACGAGATTTGGCTCAACTA
This sequence comes from Campylobacteraceae bacterium, assembly GCA_031268335.1. Lineage (GTDB taxonomy): Bacteria > Campylobacterota > Campylobacteria > Campylobacterales > Campylobacteraceae > JAIRKW01. The sequence continues at coordinate 23,515 of JAIRXG010000008.1, read as the reverse complement.
CTATAATCCCTCCGTCTTTTACACCGTCTTTAAATTGATTATAACTTACTTGCGCGGTTGCTAACATAAATTCTATTTCACCCTCATTGGCATAAGGAAACAGTATTTCATTTTCACTAAGTATGATATCCACTTTTGTCGGACCGCCTCTTACTTGAGATGTATAAGTCGAAGCTTTTATACCATAACCGCCCTCTTCTATCTTTGCTGCTGCTAAAATTTCGCCCGCTAATATAACGCCTTGTCCGCCGACCCCAACAAATCGCAATTGTCTTTCCATGAGATACTCCTTTAAAACTTGACGACAGTTTTGTTTTGCGCTGCTTCTATAACTTTATCATACGCTTCGCAATACTCTATTTTGTCGGTCTCGTGTTTTAAAATTCCTGTTGGAAATTTGCCTTTTTTCTCTTCGTCTGTTAGTTGGTCAAATCTGTTCTTAGACACAATTCTGCCCTCTATCCACTGCAGATTCAGTATAGCTTCGCCCATTTTGTTTTTTCTTCCTAAATTTATATGGCAATTTGAAAAAATATCAAAAAACGAATACCCTTTATGAGAAAAACCCTCAGCAAGCGTTTTTTCTATTTTTTTAGGATCCAATACGCTCTCTCTCGCTACAAATGTAGCCCCAGCTGCGCTTGCAAGTTTTGCCGCGTCAAAAGTCGGGTCTATATTGCCGTATTGTGCGGTAACAGTCCACATACCTTGCGGAGTTGTAGGCGAAGTTTGAGAATTTGTAAGACCGTATATAAAGTTATTTATCAATATATGATTTAGGTCAATGTTTCTTCTGCAGCCATGTATAGTGTGGTTTCCGCCTATAGCGAGTCCGTCTCCGTCTCCCGTTACAACAATAACGTGCTTAGAGGGGTTTGCAAGCTTTATACCGGTTGCATAAGCAATAGCGCGTCCATGCGTAGTATGCACCGTATTGCAATTGATATAAGAACTGAATCGCCCGCTACAGCCAATACCGGATACCACGCATACATCATTCATATCCCAACCGACTTTTCCTATCGCTCTAATGACCGATTTTAAAATAACGCCGTCGCCGCAACCCCAACACCAAAGAGTTGGCATTTTATCGGTTCTCAAGTATTCATTATAATTAAAAGCCATTATTTCATTCCTTTGATTTTTGCGATGAACTCTTGCGGAGTTAGCGGACGACCGTTTGCTTTTTGCAAAGTTTCAAAATCCCTTTTCATAGCACGCTCTATCTCGCTTGCATATTGCCCCATATTTAATTCGGCAACCAATATCTTTTTAAATTTTTTGCCAAGTCTCAAAAGCTCCTCCGCCGGACTCGGCCATAAAGTAATCGGTCTAAATAATCCCGCTTTTACTCCCTCGCGGCGAAGTTTGACAATAGCCTCTTTTGCACTTCTTGAAACGCTCCCGTAAGCTATGATAAGAATATCGGCATCGTCAATCATGAAGTTTTCGTATTTTACTATCTCATCTTTACGATTATTGATTTTGCCTGTTAATCTTTCAATATTGTTTTGACATATTGCGCCATCTTCCGTCGGAAATCCCGTAGGTCCATGGTGCAAACCCGTAATGTGATACTTGTAACCTGTAAAAAACGAATTTAGCACAGCAGGTTCGTCTTTTTCAACGCCATATGGCTTATAGTCTTTCGGATTTCCCGCAAATTGTTTACGATTGATCACACTTTTTCTAATCTCTTCGATATCCGGCAAGATAGCTTTTCCGTGCATGTGACCTATCGTTTCATCAAGCAGTAAAAAAACCGGCGTCATAAATTTTTCGGATAGATTAAACGCTCTTATGGTTTCGCTATAAGCCTCCTCAAGACTTCCGGGACATAACGCGATAGATGCAAAATCTCCATGACTTGGGGCTTTTGCTTGGTTTATATCGCCTTGAGATACTCGCGTAGGAAGTCCCGTAGACGGACCGCCGCGCATAACGTTTACTATCACTATCGGTACTTCGGCAATAAAACTCAAACCTATCTGTTCTGATTTTAGAGAAATTCCAGGACCTGATGTAGCAGTCATAGCTTTGGCTCCGCTCATCGAAGCGCCTAAAGCTACGGATATACCGCCTATCTCATCCTCCATTTGTATAAATTTACCGCCTTTTGTCGGTAACAATACGCTCATTTCATGTGCAATTTCGCTTGAAGGCGTTATCGGATATCCGCCGAAAAAATTGCAACCGCAATCCATTGCAGCATGAGCGCATAATTCATTGCCGTTTGAAACTATTATTCTTGACATATTACACACCAACTTTATTGAATTTATTGTTTTTGATAGCAAGCGCTCTTGCTTTTGACTCTTCTGTTAGTTTTGCAAATTTTATTTCGCCGGAACGCTCGGCTACAAAGATGGCAAAGTCGGGACAGTGCAATTCGCAGTCTCTACAGCCTATGCAAGAATCCGGCTCCACTACTTCTATAGTCTTACCTTGTGTGGAATTCACATTTTGCACCATTGCCAAAGTGCCAGACGGACACAAGCTAACGCATATATCGCAAGCTTTGCATCTTGATATATCCACCCAAACCAATGCCTTATTTCCAGACTGGGTTAAAAAACTCATCCGCTTTTCTCCTTATTATCTTACTTTTGTACTACAAAAAATGGCTGAAAGTATATCAGTTGTTTAAGATTTCCGCAACCTTTTTACCAATTAGTGCCGGCGTTTTTACTACATTTACTCCAGCTTTTTCCAAAGCTTCCATTTTTTCAACAGCCGTTCCGCCTCCGCCATTCACTATAGCGCCCGCATGTCCCATTCTTTTGCCTTTTGGGGCAGTTGCGCCGGCAACAAACGCTATTACCGGTTTTGTAACATTTGCTTTTATAAATTCGGCGGCTTCAATCTCTAGCGTTCCTCCGATTTCTCCTATTAGAGTTATAGCCTTTGTCTCTTTGTCATTTTCAAAAAGGGTCAGCAACTCTTTATAACCAAGCCCAATAATAGGATCTCCTCCTATTCCTACAGCTGTAGATATACCAAGACCCTCTTGCACTATTTGGTTACTAACTTCATAAGTTAGCGTTCCTGATTTTGATATGAGACCGACATTGCCCTTTTTAAAGATAAAGCCGGGCATTATGCCGATTTTGCATTCTTCGCTTGTTATTATTCCAGGGCAATTTGGACCTATGATCTTCATACCTTTTTTTGTAGCGTATAATTTGGCATTCATCATATCTTTTACAGGAATTCCTTCTGTTATGACGACGGCTAATTTTATGCCGCTATCGGCTGCTTCCATTATAGCGTCCGCAGCAAATAACGGAGGGACAAATATCATGCTCGTATCGGCTTTTGTAGCTTCCACGGCTTCTTTTACCGTATTAAATACCGGCTTTCCAAGATGTATCTCTCCTTTGCGTCCTGGAGTTACACCGCCTACTATTTTAGAGCCGTAAGCCAAACATTGTTCGCTATGAAAAGTACCTTCTTTGCCTGTAAAACCTTGAACTATTATTTTCGTATTTTTGTCTATTAAAATACTCATTGATCACCCTTTGCAATATTTACGGCTTTTTTCGCACCATCTGATAAATTTGATACTGAGATTACATTTTTTATGCCGCTGTTTTTTAGTATCTCTTTGGCTTCATTTGCATTTGTTCCATCAAGCCTTACGATAACAGGAATGTCTATTTGAGTCAATTTTGCAGCTTCTAAAATACCATTTGCCACACGGTCACACCTTACGATACCACCGAAAATGTTGATAAAAATGGCTTTTACATTTTTATCTTTTAAGATGATTTCAAATCCTTTGGCTACAGTTTGCGCACTTGCACCGCCGCCAACATCTAAAAAATTAGCGGGCTCTCCGCCTTCGTATTTGATAATATCCATAGTAGCCATTGCAAGTCCAGCGCCATTCACCATGCAGCCAACATTTCCATTTAATTTTACATAAGATAGGTTAAACTGTTTGGCTTCAATTTCGGCTTCATCTTCTTCGTCGAAATCTCTTAAAGTTTCTATATCTTTGTGGCGCATAAGCGCGTTATCGTCAAAACTAATCTTTGCATCAAGCGCTAAAAATTTATTTTCTCCGGTTAATACTAAAGGATTTATTTCAACCATATCGGCGTCATTTTCGGCGTAGGCTTTATATAAATTTGACATAAGTTCTACAAAATCATTCGTTGTTTCTTTGGATAATCCAAGTTTGAAAGCCGCTTCTCTGCCATGAAATTTTTGAAATCCTATGGTTGGGTCTATATAGATTTTTGTAATTTTTTCAGGTGTATCTTGCGCAACTTTTTCTATGTCCATACCACCGCTTGAAGAAGCTATTATCATAGGTATTTCAAGGGCGCGATTTAACGCTATAGAGATATAAAACTCTTGTTTAATATCAACTCCCTCTTCTACGTAAACTTTTTTTACCTCTTTTCCTTCGCTTGTCGTTTGATGTGTAATGAGTTTGGATCCTAACATTTGATTAGTCAAACTTTTCACTTCGTCGATACTTCTTGCAAGTTTTACACCTCCTCCAAGTCCGCGTCCTCCGGCGTGAATTTGAGCTTTTACCACCCAAACGCTGCCGCCAAGTTCTTTAGCATTTTGCACAGCTTCGTAGATGTTGAAAGCCATATATCCTTTTGGCGTGGAAACACCATACTTTCTTAATATCTCTTTTGCTTGATATTCGTGTACATTCATACATTTTCCTTTAATAATTTATCCGCGATATCTATTTGCTCTTTTAACTCTGTCGCAGCTGTATGCAACATCTTAAGTTCTTCTTTATTTAGAGGCAACTCTTCGATTTTTTCGATTCCACCTTTGCCTATTATTGCCGGAATACCTATACTAACCCCGCTTATGCCGTATTCGCCATCCAAATATGCCGAACATGTAAGCATCTCTTTTTTGTTTTTCAGTATCGCTTCAATAAGTATGCATATAGCAGCAGCAGGTGCATAATAAGCAGACGTTTGCAAAAATTTCACGATTTTTGCTCCGCCTAATTTCGTATCGTTAATAATCTCCTCACATGTACGCTTATCAAATAATTCGTCAACACTTTTTTTGCCGACAAACGAATGAGATAACAGAGGTAACATCTGTTCGCCATGAGCGCCTATGACACACGCGTTTACAATTTCGCTTTTATTTTCCAATCGTTTGATGATAGCGTGAGCCATCCTGGCACTATCTAAAATACCGCCCATACCGATAACTTTACGCCTCTCAAAACCGCTAAGTTTTAATACTGCATAATTCATCACATCCAATGGATTTGAAACGGTGATAATGATGGCGTTTGGGGCAAATTTTTTGATATTTGAAACGATCTCGTTTATTATTTTGATATTTGTACTTAAAAGATCTTCTCTGCTCATATTTTCGCGCCTTGGAACACCGGCAGTTATGACAACTATGTCGCTCTTTTCTATATCTTTATAGTCATTCGAGGTTTTAATTCTCGTTGTTGAGACAAGCGCGACTGAGGCTTGTTGAAGGTCTATCGCTTTGCCTTGCGCTATGGAGTGATTGATGTCCACCAAAATAACGCTTTGACATATCTCTTTGGCTATTAAAAGGTAACAAGCGCTTGCTCCTACATTTCCAGCCCCGATGATAGAAACTTTCACCTTATGCTCCTATAGTATCTATGATACGGTTAAATGTTTCGCTCGGTCTCATCAGCGCAAAAGCTTTCTCATCATTTGGATGATAATAACCGCCTATATCTGCTTTTTGTCCTTGAACACTATCTAGTTCACGCAATATTTTTTCTTCATTTTGTAAAAGCTTTTGATACAAAGGCGCAAAAAATTCGCTAAGTTTTTTATCGTCTTTTTGATTTGCAAGCGCTTTTGTCCAATAAAGTGTTAGATAAAAATGGCTGCCGCGATTGTCTAATTCGCCGCATTTTGATTTTGGAGATTTGCCGTTTTGCAACAACTCTTCAGTTGCGCTGTCAAGCGTTTTTGCCAATATAGCTGCTTTTTCATTGCGCGTACTTTGCGCAAAAAATTCTATTGATGCACAAAGAGCTAAAAATTCGCCCAAAGAGTCCCATCTTAGATGATTTTCTTCTAATAATTGCTGCGTAAGTTTTGGAGCAGAACCGCCGGCACCCGTTTCAAACAGCCCTCCTCCATTCATTAAAGGCACTATGGATAACATTTTTGCACTTGTTCCAAGCTCCAATATAGGAAAAAGGTCGGTTAAATAATCCCTCAAAACATTTCCCGTTACAGATATGGTATCTTCGCCTTTGCGCATACGTTTAAGCGATAATTTGATAGCTTCCACAGGAGACAAAATATCTATATTAATTTCAGATAAATCATACCCCTTGAGACACTCTTTAACTTTTACTATTAAACTTTTATCGTGTGCTCTTTCGCTATCCAACCAAAAAATAGCTGGAACTTTTGAAATTTTTGCGCGCTCTACGGCAAGCTTTACCCAATTTTGAATCGGAGCGTCTTTTGTTTGACACATTCTATATATATCGCCTTTTTCTACTTTGCTCTCAAATATTGTCTCGTTTTTGCTATTTTTCACGACTACCAAGCCATCGTTTTCTATGATAAAAGTTTTGTTGTGAGAGCCATATTCTTCAGCTTTTTGCGCCATAAGTCCAACATTTGACACGCTTCCTATCACTTTTGGGTCAAGTGCGCCGTTTTCCTTGCAGTCCTCGATTACAGCTTGATAAATTTTTGCATAACATCTATCCGGAATAACGGCTTTAACGTCTTTTTTATCGCCGTTTTTATCCCACATAATACCGCCTGCTCTAATCATTGCCGGCATTGAAGCGTCAACTATGATATCGTTTGGAAAATGTAAATTTGTAATACCTTTGTCCGAATCCACCATAGCAATATCCGGTTGTTCTTTGTATATCTCAGATATTTCTTTTTCTATCGCTTCTTTTTCATCTTTGGATAAATTTGCAATTTTTGCATACAAATCGCTAAGCCCGTTATTTGTATTCACACCGAGTCTTCCAAGTGTTTCGCCGTATTTTTTGAATAGCTTATCAAAAAACGCCAAAACGGCAACGCCGAATATTACCGGGTCGGACACTTTCATCATAGTAGCTTTAAGATGAACTGAAAAAAGCACGTCTTTTTCTTTCGCATCTCTAATCTCTTTCAAAAAAAACTCTTTTAGAGCTTTTATGTTCATGAATGATATGTCTATAATTTCGCCTTTTTGTAGTTTCAAATCCGCTTTTAATATCTTTTTTTCACCGTTTTTATTTATAAATTCAATAGAAACAACATCTTCATTTGGTAAAACATATGAATTCTCGCTCCCATAAAAATCACCGCTATTCATATAAGATACATGACTTTTTGACTCTTTTTTCCATATACCCATTTGATGAGGATTGTTTTTTGCATAATTTTTAACGGCTCTTGGCGCGCGTCTATCGGAATTTCCTTCTCGCAAAACGGGATTTACTGCCGAGCCTAATATTTTTGAATATTTTGCTTTTATCTCTTCTTCTTCGGCATTTGTCGGATTTTCGGAAAAATCAGGAATATCATAACCTTGTGATTGAAGCTCGCTTATAGCGGCTCTTAATTGCGGTATGGAGGCGGAAATATTGGGCAGCTTTATGATATTTGCCTCTTTGCTTTGGGTAAGATTTCCCAAATATGCCAAATCATCGGGATAATTCAAAAAAGCACTCAAAATCCTTCCGGAGAGAGATATATCTCTTAATTCAAAATCCACATTACATTTTTTACCCAAAGCTTTTACTATGGGAAATAAAGAGTATGTGGCAAGTGCCGGAGACTCATCGACTTTAGTGTATACTATATAAGACATATGTTTACCTTTCATAATCATTTAATCGGCTATACTATCATTTTAATTATAAATGCAATTAAAAAAAGAGTACCTAATTTTTATTTTTTAATGTTTTTTAAATGTTCCTGATAAGTTGTTGAAAATATATGTTTTCCGTCTTTTCCTTTGACAAAATACAAGTATTCGCTTTGTATCGGATTTACGGCGGCTCTTATGGCTTCTTTACTTACCGAACATATCGGACTTGGCGGCAAACCGTTATACATGTAAGTATTATACAAAGAGACGTCTTCTTTAATTCGCTGCGGAGTAACTCTTACATGCGAAAATTTACCGTAATTTAACGTTCCATCCATTTGCAATCTCATATTTATTTTAAGTCTATTGTGTATCACAGAGCTTACAATCGGCATCTCTTCTATAGAAGCAGACTCTTTTTGGATGATAGAAGCTATGATTAAAACTCTTTTCCAACGCTCTTCGTCGTATTCGTTTAAAAGCTTATTTGAAAGCTCTTTGTGTACATGTTCAGATGTATTTATAAGGTGCAAAATAAGCTCTTTTTCATTTACGCCTATAGGTATATTATATGTATTTGGGATGATCCAGCCGTCTTTAATCGGCGAAAACTTTTTATAATATGCTCTCAAATTTTTCAAAGAAAGATTTAAATTTGACGATAATTGTTCCAAAAATATGTAAGAAGTTTCGCCCGGTATCAGCGTTATAGGCTCTAAAGCCGCTTTTGCATGCGTTAGTCTATACAAAAAATCAGCTTTTGTTATAATTTCGCCGCCCATATCTATCCAACCTGTTTGCGGATATCCGACGAAAGATAACAAAAGTTTATCTGCAAAAGGATAAATATTAGCGTTAAAATTTCCAAGCTGTGTTATAATTTTGGCTATTCCGCCTTGCGGCACATAAACAATTTTTTGAGTTTTTACGGGTTGAAGCAGATAAAATAGGAGCGAAAATAACGTGATTAATATAATATCCAAAATAATAAAGAGAATCTGGATACCCGTACTCTTTATAACGGTACCGCTTCTCGTATTTGTCGGCATTTTATACAAAGGCATTCGCATTGACAACCTATCGTTTTCAAATATAAAAATTTCAGGATTATATATTAAATTAGATAAAAAACTCTTTGTTGAAATAAATGATATAAAAACTAACAGCAGTGTTTCCAAAAGTAACGGTTCTGCTTTTTTTGATATCGATAAAATTTTGGATATGCTTCCTCCTATCTATACCCTTTTTGATACTATCAATATTAATAACATAGAATATGGCGATGAGAGCGCGAAAATACTTTATAAAGACGAGCTATTTTTTGTTGATTCGTCAAAACTTACGGTTAAAACAAAACTTGAAATAGCACAAGGCGGAAAGCTTAGCTTAAACATAGAGCAAATTTTGCTGAAAGATTTTGATATTGAAATATTTGGAAATTTGAGTGCCGACATTAAAAGAAACGAATATAATTTTAGCGGCTTATTTAGGGCTTTTGACATTAGCGGCAAACTAAAACTTAATGTTATGAACAACATTGTAACGTATAATATAAGTTCAAATGAATTCAAATCGCCAAAAATCGTTTTGGACAACATACGCTCACATGTGAAACTTAACGATGAAATTGCAGGTTGGATATACGGTCGCACAAAAGCTGCTTCTTATCAGATATTGTCATTTGAAGGGAAAATAAATCTATCTACGCTTGATTTTTATCCAAAACTAATAAATGCACATGCGGTTGCAAAAGATATAAACGTAACATTTCACAAAGATGTTCCGCCCGCAAATGTAAAAAATGCAAGAGTTGTGATAGGCGATAATAAAATTGTGTTTATTGTAGATAAAGCTACATATGAAGGCAAAGAGGTAGATGCCGATGTTGCCGTTTATAATTTGCTGGAAGGTGAGACGGGCGTAGCAATAGAACTCAGTACAAACGCCTACTTTGACGACAGTATAAATAAAATTTTGAAAGGTTTCGTAAATATCGAATTGCCGATATCCCAAACAAGCGGCAATGTCAGCTCACATGTAAATATAGACGTAAAAGTTGCCCCAATCAATGTAACTGTTATTGGAAATTTTATCTTAAACAATGCAAATATCTCCATAGCAAATGTTTCTATGTTCTCGCCGCAAGCAGTTATAGATTTAAATAATACGATAATAAATTTCTCTGATGCAAGATTAAAATACGGCGATATTTTCGACATAAGTGCGAACGGCACACTAAATGCCAGCCAAAAACATATGGATGCAACCTCTTATATCCACTCTGTCAATATTGAGGCAGGAAATAACAGTGTGATTTATCTTGCCAATCTAACAACTCCTTTTACGCTTGACATTGTAAATGGAGGAGTAAAGTTGGGACTTGAGGAATTTGGGGCAAATCTTACATTTGGAAACAAAAATCTTGTTGTATTAAACTCTTTAAGAAAACTATATCCTTATTCGCAAATCATGCAACAATACAATATCAAAAGAGGCTGGGTTAATTTTGAAACTTCGGATTTTACAAATATAAACGGCAATGCGCGAATTTACGGGTTGGATTTGCCGCTACTTTCGAATAACTCCAAAATCTCGTCATTTAGAGGTGCTTTCAATGTGCAAAATAAGAACTTACATGTAAAATCCAGCGATAACAATATATTGTTTGATTTGGGAAAAAGTATAAATATAGCGTTAAATAATTTGGACGTCTTGTTTGATGCAAACAGTTCGTCAAAGATTGCAAGCGATAGCAATGATTCTATGCCGATATATGCTAAAGTTTTAAACGGAAATATCAAAATCGCAAACTCAAATGTTACTATTTTATCCGAAAATCTCTCTTTACATGTAGGCAAAAATAGCTCCATAGCAGCAAATCTTACCTATGAGAACGGAGAGATTGAACTTTTGAGGGATAAAAACCATTTTAGTATTTATGCAGTAGATGTAAAAGGCGATTTTGTAAATAGACTGGTCAATAAAGAGTTTTTCAGCGGCGGAACTTTCAGCTCGGCGATTTTAGGAAATTCAGAAGATGATTTTTCGGGAACTATCGCCATAAGAGGCACAAAAATGAAGGATTTTAAGACGATAAATAACATTATTGCTTTTTTGAATACGATTCCGGCTCTTGCTACTCTTAGCGACCCCAAATACAGTTCTACCGGATTTTCCGTTAAAAGTGGAATAGTAGAGTTTTCAAAAATGAAAAATCTAATACACATATCGACTCTTTTTTTGGAAGGATATAGTTCTGATATAACCGGATTTGGATATGTTGATTTGGGAAATAACGAAATATATTTGGATTTGCGAATTTCAACAATAAAATCTTTGAGTAATATTATAAGCATTATTCCGCTTGTAAACTTTATAGTTTTGGGCGAGGACGGCAGAATAGATATACACATATACGTTAAAGGTACGCTTGACGATCCGCAAGTGGAAACCAATATCATGGAAGATACGGTGATGTCTCCAATAAATATCATAAAAAGAGTATTTCAACTTCCATTTTATATTTTCAGATAAAAATTTATACACATCTTAATTTTATCCGAAAACTATTCAATACTATAATTTTAAATATATATAAAAATATTTAATTAATAAGTATTTTTTTATAAAAATTTAGACATACTTTCATAAATATTCACAAAGGATTTTTATGAAGAATAGAAAAAGTTTTTTCGGTAAATTTTGCTTATTTGCAGGGATTTTATTGTTACTGGTCGGTTGCAATATACTCGACACAAAAGTAACAAAAGAAAATTATAACAAAATTGGGGTTGGCATGACGCAACAAGAGGTCATTAATATTTTGGGTGAGACTGATTCGATATCCGAAACTTATGATCCGGGATTTGGTTCTATGAAGTTGTGGCATTATCAATCAGGAATGAAAGGTATCGGGATATATTTTTTAAATGGCAGAGTTGAGAGTAAAGATTGGGTTGAATTATAAAATCACAATCTTTTACTTTACTGAATCTGTGTAAATCCATCTTTAAATGGATTTACATATTTATATCTTTTTTATAAAAACTCTATTTGTTTTGGTAGGTTTTACAATCACGCGTTCGTTTATTTCAAAAGTTTCATCTTTATCTTTGTCGTATTGCCAAGTAGTGCCGCGAAATTCAACCAAATTATTTTCTTTGACTACTCCTTCGCCCTCTTCCAATAAAAACTCGTCTCTTATTTTTCGTCCCATCACTTTATCGTACAAACGCTTTCTGAAAGTTACCATCAAAATAAGCCCTATTCCAAGTCCTGTCGCGCTTTGAACCACCCATGCCTCAGAGCCAATCGCCCAACCGACTGCTCCGCTTATTATAAGTCCGAAACCGTACCACAAAAGATAAAAACTTCCGCTTACTAATTCAAGCGCCAATATCAAAACGCCAATTATTAACACCCACATAAAATTTTCCTATTTATCAGAAGATTTTTTCAGCAAATCGCCCAAAATAGTCAGCGAACCCACTAGTTCTACAGATTCGTATGGTACAATTATCTTATCTTTTGATGGATTTTTAGCTAACTCGTTGAAAGCGGCTATTCTATCTTTTGCCAATAAATACTCCGCCGATTTTACATTTTTACTAATGGCTTCAGTTATCATATTCATAGCCTCTTGCTGCGCTTTTGCAACTGCTTTTACTTGAAATGCTTGTGCGTCCGCCAAACGTTCAATCGCTTCAGCCTTTAAAAACTGCTCTGCTTTATATGCTTCTGATTGCCTGATTACAGCCTCTTTTTCAGCTTGTGCTTTAAGTTCTATCGCTCTTTTTTCTCGCTCGGCTTTCATTTGCATACTCATGGCTTCTTGTATCTCTCCCGGTACTGCTATATCGCTTATCTCTATTCTTGTAACTTTTGTGCCCCAGTTTGCGCCCGCATCATCAAGAATAATTAAAATGCGCGAATTTATCTTTTCGCGATTGCTTAAAATCTCATCAAGCGTCATTGAGCCTATTTCGCTCCTCAATGTAGTCAAAGCCAAATTTGCCACTGCGATTTGGTAATTTGTAACGTTATAAGTCGCTTTGTAGGGGTCTACAATCGCAATAAATACGATACCGTCAATTTGTATAGTTACGTTATCGCGCGTAATTACCGGTTGGCTCGGAATATTTATAATGTGCTCTTTAGTGCTTAAAATTGCCTGCACTTTATCAATAAACGGAAAGATGATGTGAATTCCGGCAGAAAGTTGTTTGTAAAATTTGCCGAACCTTTCAACTATATAAATTTCAGCTTGAGAAACTATGACTACACCTTTATAGATAGTCAATCCTATCAAAACTACTACAGCGACCAAAAATAATTCGAAAATCGACATTCCATCCATGCTTAACTCCTTAAATCAAAATTTTGATAAAACGCATTTTACTCTAAAAAATTTTCTTTAGAGTTGAAAAATATAACAAAATCAGAAACTCTTTATTGTTTTTATGATTTTAACTCTATCCCATCTTGTGTTATTTGTAAAAATCCCTCTTTTTGCAGATTATTTACAACTTGCTTAAAATTTTTTTTACTAATGCCGAAAACCTCATATATTTCCTCTGCGGAACTTTTTGTATTATACGGTATTTTATAACTATTTTTGCGTAAAATTTCAAGCACTTTTGTTTGCGCAGCAAGTTGTGCGCTATCTCCTATCGGTTGCAGCGACACGTCTATCTTTCCATCAGTTCTGACTTTTTTGATATAGCCCTCTTTTTTGCTTCCTACTTCAAGATTTTCAAAAATTTCATTTTGGTAAAGCATACCTTCATATCTATTATTAACGATGACTTTAACTCCAAGCGGTGTCTTTGCTAAAATAAAAAGTTCAACTTTTTCATTTTGCGTAAATTTATAGCTACTTTTCGACAAAAATTTACCAAACCTCTCAACACCGATAACTCTTCCGCTAAATTCATCAAACGCTACCAAGATTACTCTTTTTTCACCAATTTTAAACGGCGTTTTTTGATACTTTAATGGTACGAAAAGCTCTTTTGGCAAACCCCAATCAACAAATGCGCCAAACGACGATGTATCCGTAACTTCCATAACCGCAAATTCTCCAAGTTTTGCCGTCGGATACAGCGTTGAAGCCACAAGTCTATTTTCAGAATCGTGGTAGATAAAAACGTCTATAACTTTTCCTATTTGCATAAAAATGGTTACATAGGCGTTCGGAAGCAACACCTCATTTTCTTCTTTATCTGACAAATATAGCCCAAAGTCACTTTTTCGCGCAACTTTTAATTGATTGATTTTTCCTACTTTGATAACCACGAAAACCTTTACACATTAAAGATAAAAAAGATATTATAACAAACGTACATTATAAAAATGTTTTTTAGATGAAAAAAATAGTTTTTGTATTATTGCTTCTTCTAAATTTTCTCCTTGGAGATAATGCTGATTTTACAAAACGTTTATCCGATATGGCGGCTATCACGAATGATACCAAAGACTACGCGATAGGCGATATTGTGGCTTGGAGCTTGGAAAGCGGCTCAACGCATATAGGTATAGTTGTGGATAGAAAATCATCAGATAATAAAAGATATATGATTGTACATAATATAGGTTTGGGTCAAATAGCTGAAGATTGCCTGTTTTGTTATAAAATTATAGGACATTACGCTTATGAGAAATAATTATAAGTTTTTCACTTTTTTACAAAAAACTAAGGCTGTTTTTTTCTACTGATAAACTTTTTTTTGATACAATAATAGCTAATTTTTTAAAAGGAATTTTAATGCGTCCATCAATAGCGATTATGGCTGCCGGTCTTGGTACTAGGATGAAATCCTCCACCCCTAAAGTCTTGCATAAGCTTTGCGGATATACTATGCTGCACCATATTTTAAAAGAAGCTCAGTCGCTCTCGGACGATATACATGTAGTCCTTTTTCATCATAGCGAAGATATAAAGGCCGAGCTTTTGAAAAAATTTGCCGGTCTTCACATAGTCATACAAAACCACGAACGATTTCCCGGAACCGGCGGCGCTATCATGGGGCTTAAACCCAAATATAACAGAATGCTTGTTTTAAGCGGCGATATGCCTCTTTTGCAAATGGAAGATATGAAGCTTTTGTGTCAAGATGAAAATGCGGATATTGTTATGGGCGCGTTTTATACAAATAAACCAAAAGGCTACGGGCGCGTTTTAGCAGACGAGGAGCTACATGTAAGCGAGATTGTTGAAGAAAAAGACGCAGATGAAGAACAAAAAAAAGTAAATCTTGTTAATGCGGGGGTTTATTCGTTCAATACGCACTTTTTAAATAAAATGCTGCCCAAACTCAATAATGACAATGCTCAAAAAGAGTACTATATAACGGATTTGATAAAATTGGCAAATGAGCACGGCAATAGCGTAAAAGCAGTTTTAGTAGAGGAAAATGCCTTTATGGGCATCAACTCAAAAGCTCAACTCGCTGCGGCTGAAAGCATTATGCAAAATCGCATTAAACATACGCTTATGAAAGAAGGCGTTATTATGAGACTTCCGGAAACTATCTATATTGAAGCCGGCGTCACATTTGAGGGCGAAAACACATTGGAAAACGGAGTAACGCTGCTTGGCAAAACGCATATACAAAACAGCCTCATCAAATCACATACAAGAATAGAGTCAAGTACTATAATAGATTCGTCTGTAGGACCGTTTGCACATGTACGCCCATATTCGCTTATAAAAAATTCTCATGTAGGAAATTTCGTAGAGATAAAAAAATCAACCCTTACGGGAGTAAAAGCCGGGCATTTAAGTTATCTTGGAGATGCTGTTGTAGATGAGGGTACAAATGTGGGTTGCGGAACTATCACATGTAATTATGATGGCAAAGAAAAACATCAGACAATTATCGGCAAAAACGTGTTTATAGGCAGCGATACGCAATTTATAGCCCCTGTGACGATAAGCGACAATGTTGTGATAGCTGCAGGTACAACAGTAACCAAAGATGTTCCTGAAGGCGCTTTGGCGATTAATAGAGCACCTCTGAAATTTATTAAAGATTTTTTCTATAAATATTTTGGAAAATAGTAATGCAAATTTTAAAAAATAAAAATATTTTGCTTGGAGTTACGGGCAGTATTGCCGCTTTCAAAGCGCTTGAAATAGTAAGGCTTTTTACTAAAGCCGGAGCTAATGTGAGAGTGATTTTGAGTGAAGACGCAAAACGTTTTGTAATGCCTCTTAGTTTTGAAGCTCTTAGTAAAAACAGGGTCTTACATAGCGCTACGGAGAGTTGGGAAAATGATAACAATCATATTTTTATCAATAAATGGGCGGATATCTTTGTCATTGCTCCCGCTACGGCGAACACAATAAATAAACTTTGCGCCGGTATCGCCGACAATCTTTTGACATCAACCGCTCTTGCCTTTACAAAACCCATACTTATAGCGCCGGCGGCAAATACAGCCATGTTTTTACACAAGAGTACACAAAATTCGCTTGAAAAATTAAAAAGTTTCGGATACAAAATATGTTCCGTCCAAAATAAACTCTTAGCTTGCGATGACAAGGGCGAAGGGGCTTTAGGCGAACCAAAAGCCATATTTTTTGAAACAGCGCGTATTTTACTCTCAAATCCTTTTTGGCAAAATAAGAATGTTATATTAACCGGCGGCGGAACTGTTGAAAAGATAGACGATGTTAGATTTATCTCAAATTTTTCAAGCGGTAAAATGGCTGAGAGTTTAGCCACGGCTCTATTTTTGGTAGGCGCTAATGTCTTATATATCCAAAGTTGCGCGGCGCATGAAACACATTTGCCTATAAAAAGAGTATTTACGCAAAGCGCTGAAGAGATGAAAGAAGCTATCAACGCCGCACTTTTAGGTGAAAAATACGCGTTTTTATTTATGACAGCCGCAGTGAGCGATTATAAAGTGAAAAATCAAAACGTCGGTAAATTAAAAAAAGAGACTTTGGGAAATGAATTTGACTTGAAACTTATAAAAAATAGCGACATACTTTTAAATATTGAAAAAAAAGATATGAAAATTGTTGGCTTTAAAGCCGAACTTGACGCTAAAAGCGCGCTTCAAAATGCAAAAAATATGTTAAAAGAAAAAAATCTTGACGCAGTTTGTCTGAATGTGATAGACAGTACCAACCCATTTGGCAGCGATACCAATGCGATAACATTCATCACAAAAAAAGAGATGATAGATTTTCCTAAAAAAAGTAAGCTTGAGATATCGTTTGATATTTTGAAAAATTGCGAAGAGTTGTAATTGAACGAATTAATACATGTAGCGATTATCATGGATGGAAATGGACGATGGGCTGAAAAACAGAGCAAAATGCGAAGTTTAGGTCATGAAGCAGGCGCAAAATCCGTAGAAAAAATCACAACTTACGCGGCAAAAATAGGTTTAAAGTACCTCACTCTTTATGCTTTTAGCACGGAAAATTGGAAGCGTCCCAAGAGCGAAGTAATTTTTTTGATGGGATTGCTCAAACGCTTTTTAAAAAGTCATTTAAATGCCTTGAAAGATAACAATATAAAATTTGAAACTATAGGAAATTTGGACAATCTTGATAAAGGCTTGCAAAAAGAGATAGAAAATGCCAAGAATAAGACAAAAAACAATGACGGATTGACACAAGTTTTAGCTATTAATTACGGTTCGCGCGATGAGATAGTAAGAGCTTGCAAAAAGCTTTTTGAAAGTAAAACCGATATCAGCGAACAAAATTTACAAGCAAATCTGGATACGAAAGATTTTCCTGCTGTAGATTTGCTGATACGAACAGGCGGAGAGCAAAGATTGTCAAATTTTTTGCTTTGGCAAGCTTCTTATGCTGAACTTTTTTTTACAAATACTTTGTGGCCTGATTTTGACGAAGTTCAGTTTGAGCAGATAATACAAGCGTATCAAAAAACGCAAAGAAAGTTTGGTGGATTATGAATATAGTATATTTGACGGTTTTCGGATTGTTGTTCGGTTCATTTTTAAATGTTTTGATTTTGAGAATTCCAAAAAATGAAAGTATAATTTTGCCCTCGTCTCACTGCGCTAGCTGCGATACGCCTCTGAGATGGTATCACAATATACCGCTTATTTCTTGGATATTTTTAGGCGGAAAATGCGCATATTGCAAAAGCAGAATAAGCTTTCAATACCCTCTCATTGAATTCATAACGGCTCTTTTGTTTTTTATCTGCGCCACAAAAGAAAGTAATCTGTATTTTGCTTTGGTGCAAGGTATCGTTTTCTCTCTACTTTTGGCATTATCCGTGATAGATTTAAGATACAAGGCAGTACCGGATAGTTTGAGCTTGCCAACGCTCATTTTAGCGCTTATCGGTTTTGAAATACTCTTAAAACTTCAATATGCGCTTTTGTTTGCCGGAGGTTTCGCTCTACTTCGCATATTTATAACCGCCGCCATTAAAAAAGAGGCTATGGGGGAAGCAGATATTATAATAGCTGCCGTTATCGGGGCAATGCTTGGCATTTCTTTGGGACTTGTTGCCGTATATCTATCCGCTCTTTTTGCTTTGCCTGCATTTTTTATAGTTGCGAAAAAAGGATTTGAATTGCCGTTCATTCCGTTTTTAGCTGCCGGACTTTTTATAACATATCTGTTTAACGAACAAATATCAGCGCTTTTAAAGTATGTATATGGGTAAAACAAACCACTATCTTTTAAGTCAATTTATATCGGTTTTCGGTTCGTTATTTTTTACGCTGTTTTTTATCACTTCCGTGATATATTTCATACAAATAGCGCGTATCACTTCAGTTATCAAAATAACATTTTTTGAACTTGGAAAACTGTATCTTTTTTTACTGCCGAAAGTATTGATTTTTACTCTGCCAATCACTTTTTTCATTGCTTTGGCTATAGTTTTATTTAAACTTTCCCGCGAAAATGAGACCATAGTTCTTTTTTCACTTGGATTTTCACCAAAAAAAATTGCCAAATTTTTTATACTCATATCTTCTCTGCTCTCGTCTTTTTTGGTTTTAAATGTGCTTATTCTAATGCCTTTATCAAAAGAGCTTCAGTCAAATTTTGTTGATTATAAAAAAGCGGAAGCGCGTTTTAACATAGAAGCTACAGAGTTTGGACAAAAATTTTCGGATTGGTTTGTTTTTGTAAATAGTGCCGGTAAAGATTATTACAAAGATATAATTATGTATTCGCAAAATGAAGACAGCGATAGAATAATATCTGCCGGCGAATCGTTCATACGCAACAAACAAGGCGAAATAAGCCTTGAACTTAAAGACGGAAAGGCTTATGATATCGCAAAAAATAAGATAAATCAGCTTGATTTTGAGACAATGCTGATTCGCACGCTGCTTAATAACGAGGTAAGAGATATTGATAATATAAAAACATATTGGTTTGATATATTTGAAAACAAGAAAAAAGGCGAAGATTTTGTATTTTATATGCTTATTGCGCTTTTTCCGTTAGCGACTACATTTTTTGCGCTATCGTTTGGCGTAGTTACGTATAGATATGAGCGCTCAAGCATCTATTTTTGGATATCTTTGGTTATATTGCTATATTTCACCGCTATTGTGTTATTGAGACAAATTAATCCTATAGAAAGCCTTGTGGGTATATTTACGCTCTTTTTTATCGTCTCTTTAATTGTATTTAAGCAAAAAATTCTAAAACGTTTTTAGATGAGAGTTTTTCTTTATATTAGTTACGACGGAAGCAATTTTCAAGGATTTCAACAACAACCAAATAAAAACGGTGTTATGGATAAAATCATTTTTGCCTTAAAAGAGCTTGGCATAACTTCAAAACCTATCGGAAGTTCGCGCACGGATAGAGGTGTACACGCGCTAAATCAAGTTGTACATGTTGACATTCCGCCCTTTTGGGAAGATTTGGAAAAACTGAAAAATACATTAAATCGTCTGCTTTTTCCTTATGTGCATGTAAAAAATATATCACCCTTTGGCTTACATGCAAGATTTGACGCACAAAAAAGATTGTATAGATACTTATGTTACAGCGGTGAACATAGCCCATTTTTAAATGATTACGCGCTTTTTTTGCCAAAATTTGATTTGAATCTTATAAATGAAGCTCTTTTGCTTTTTATAGGAAAGCATGACTTTGGTTTTTTTAAAAAAACAGGAAGCGAAACAAAAGACGACATAAGAATTTTATACAAAGCAAATGCCTACATGTATAAAAACTTTTTGATTTTTAGATTTTTGGCAAACGGCTTTTTACGTTCGCAAGTCAGACTTATGGTAGGCGCGGCATTGAGCGTACAAGAAGGCTCGCTCACACTTTTGGAATTAAAAGCGCAGATAGACAAAAAGAACCGCATCTTTACTAAAGCTGCATCCGCTTGCGGATTGTATTTAAGTAGAGTCTATTATGCTAAAAATTAATTAAACTTTTTACATATCTACGTGTAAGGTTTTGGCATTTAAATTCACATGTAGTTTTGCTTGATTCTTTGTGGGAAATATTACTTTGGAAAGATGGCAATAAATATCCATAAACGCCACCAACATGTAGCGTTTACTTTGATTGCTTTAAAAAACGCTGCATGTAAGCATAAAATATTATAACTCTATAGTTTTTGTGGCAATCTTTTCGGAAAATATCTTATCGTGTTCCACAAATAACATCGTAGGGCGATACTCCAAAATCATATTTTCAATCTGTATCCTTGAAAGCACGTCAATAAAATTTAACGGTTCGTCCCATATGTATATATGTGCATTTTCACACAAACTTTTTGCCAAAGAGACTTTTCTCTTTTGTCCGTCGCTAAATTCGCTCATATCTTTTTCAAACTGCTCACGCGAAAAGTCCAATTTACGCAAAATAGTCTTAAAAAGGCTCTCGTCTATTTTACAAACTCTCACAAACTCTTTCAAATTCCCTCTCAATGCTATAGTTTGTGGCACATAAGATATTTTTAACCCTTGTGATATATAAAGATTGCCTTTATAAGCTATATTTTCGCCCAAAATCAATTTCACAAGAGTGCTTTTGCCGCAACCATTTGAGCCTTTCAACCAAACGCGTTCACTTTTTTCAATCGTGAAATTTAATTTTTCAAAGACAATCTTTTCATAAAAGATGCTAAGATTTACCGCCTCTATCAACCTTTTTTGCGAATGCTCCAAAAAGGAAAGTTTTAATTCAGGAGCATATTCAAGATTTTTCAATAATTTAGATTTCTCATCCGCAGCTTTATTGAAACGATTTTGAGCATTTTTTGCTTTTTGCATAAGTTTGGCAGATTTATGCCCGATAAAACCTTTGTCTGCCGCTATGCCGCTGCTCTTATCTATATGATACTTGCTGC
Source organism: Campylobacteraceae bacterium (assembly GCA_031268335.1). Lineage (GTDB taxonomy): Bacteria > Campylobacterota > Campylobacteria > Campylobacterales > Campylobacteraceae > JAIRKW01. The sequence goes on along the minus strand of JAIRXG010000008.1, from coordinate 2,375 downwards.
GTTCAGTTTTATTTGACCATGCAGTTATATCTTTTGCCGAAGCTTGCAAGCGACTGATGTCTTTTGTAAGTTTTTTATTTTGCGACAACTCAAAATTATCCTCATACTCTTTATTTTGCTGCCATGAAGAAAAGTTGCCGTATTGTACTTCTATATTTGTTCGATTTATGGACAATATGTGGTCTACGCAATTATCTAAAAAATAACGGTCGTGAGATACCAAAATAAACCCTTTTTTATGTTTTAGATATTCCGATATATTTTGCACGGCTTGAATATCCAAATGATTGGTCGGTTCGTCTAAAAGTAAAAAATTATTCTCTTTCAAAAATAAAATCGCCAATAACAACTTGGTTTGTTCACCGCTGCTTAAAGTCTCAAATGCTCTGCGTAAAACATCTTGATTTAATCCTAAAAGTGAAATCTCTTTTTCCAATTGCCATCGTTGGATATAAGGGCAGATTTCTTGAGCTATTTCAAGTATGGTTTTTTCACTTTCATACACTTTAAATGGAAAATAGTCAAAATTTACCGATGCCGATATGGTACCGGTATATTCGTATTCTCCCATTAGAAGTTTCAAAAGAGTTGTTTTACCGCGTCCATTTCTACTGATGAAACCTAACTTCCAATCAGTATTTAAATTTATAGAAACATTTTCAAAGATAACGTCGCTTCTACCTTCATAAGCAAAACTCAAATTTTTTATACTTATCAATGACATATGCTAATTTCCTTTGAAAAATTTTCTATGTAATTTTAGCAAAATAGCGGCAAATTTACGATGTTTTATCTATTTGATTTTCGCTATTGACAAGTTAAATGTTGTTTTATAAAATATGCTTTAATTACCCTATCTATATGTATGACGTTTTTGCGATTCATATAAATGCGTTGACTTTGCGAAACAAATATCATGACTGGTTAAAATATAGCAAGATTTTTGCGTAGAAATGGGCAAAACGGAGCCCGAGCCGCCGTAAGGCGGCGAAGCGTAAAAAGTCCTGTTATGTGCAGTGCCGCATTCTATGAGGTTTTTATATTTCCATCTCAATAAACCCGTTTACTATATCAATAACATCTAATAATATTTCTTCAGAAATATTTTCAATATATTCAAATTTACGAGCATTAATGTCAAGCGTCCTTACCTGATCGCAAAGAATAACTCCAGATGTTTTTGTTTTTTCATCTAACTTTATGTGGAACGGGTGATCCCTGCCTCTATTTGTTATCGGGCAAACAATAGCCAGTTTTGAAAAATTGTTAAAACTGTTATTACTTACAACCAATGCGGGCCGTCTGCCGCGTTGTTCATGACCTGTCTGAGGATCAAAATCAAGCCAGATTATATCGCCTTGTTTTACCATATTTCTTTTCCCACTGCTTTTCCCCAATCTATTTCTTCTTGTTTTTTTGCAATATTTTTTATACTCTGGCCATAAAAATCCGTAAGCCGTTCTTTTGTGGTCCGATGTTTTTTGCCGTATACTTTTTTAATGACAATTGCTTCATTTTCTACTAAAACATCAACCATATCATTTTCAGATATATCAATATTTTGTAAAAAAGCCTTTGGAAGTCGTATTCCTTGGCTGTTTCCCCATTTAACAATTGTTGTTGTCATAATTCCTGTCCTTAATTTATAGGATATACTAAGTATAGCCCATATACATTATAAAGTCAATGTTTTTATAGTTTTTTCATAAATTAAGCCAAAGTATGATTTATTATAACATTGGAAGTAGTTTAAGTCTCTTTAAAAATATTTTGCGGCATTGCGCATAACGTTCCGGCTGTTTACGACGTTTTGACGGCCCGTATAAGGGCTTTGCGCAGCAAAGACCAGGGCTGGCAAAATGTGGCGGAGTTTTGGCGTGGAAATGAGCGAAGCGAATGACCTAGCCAAAACGGAGCCCGAGCCGCCTACTGGCGGCGAAGCATAAACAGTCCTGTTAGGCGAAGTGGCGTGTCGCCATACAAGCGAAATATTTTGTTATACTACAATTTCATTTATATTATCTTACCCAGTCTTCTATCTTTAATTTTTCTATCCGATTAAACTCATTTGTATTATGTGTTATTAATATTCCATTATGAGCAAGTACAATTGATGCTATAAATAAATCATTCGATCCAATTATATTTCCACTTTTTTCTAATCCTGCTCGTATTTTTGCATAATAATCTAATGAATCATTATTAAGGTTTATAACCTCAAACGGTTTTATAAAATTTTCAAATGCCTTTCGATTGTTCTCTTTTCGTTCACTTTTTTCAATTCCAAATAATAATTCCGCTTTTACTATTATTGGGATTTTTATTTCATTATAAGGGATCTTTCTAAAATATTCTGCAATAGATGAATATTTGCC
>JAIRXG010000003.1 GCA_031268335.1 Campylobacteraceae bacterium | reverse complement strand
AGGAGCATCAATGCAAAATTTGCAAATAGTTGACAAAGCAAATGCTTTGTTTTTAGGAAAATTTAAGAAATTTTCTTCTCTCTCTCTCTCTCTCTTAGTTGCCTTTTAGGCTTTCTCTTCATTTTAGCTTTATCTGGTTGTAGAGGCAGTGGCGGCAATTCTAATGTCGGCGGTAATACTACTAACGCTCAAACTCCAATTATTACAGTTCAACCTTTAGGCGCGACATATTTTCCAAACGAACAAGCAAATGCTCTTAGCGTTGAAGCTGAAGTTAGCGACGGAGGAACATTATCTTACCAATGGTATTCAAGCAATACAAACGATATTAATGACGGAATAGAGATATCAGGTGAGACAAGCGACAGTTACACTCCCCCAACCGACACAATTGGAACGATTTACTATTATGTAAAAGTTACCAACACAAACACACATGTAAGTGGAAGTAAAATTGCAACAGTTGCAAGCGACATAGTTACAGTACATATAGGATATGCTATCAACTTTTATGATAGCAACTTGGATTTAAATCAAAGTTTGACGGGACTTTCATCGCAAATAGACTTAGCTTTTTTGATAGCAAACCATAATTTACCCACCCCGTTATATGAAGCAAACAGCAGTGTAGATATATCTTCTTATGCCCTTTACGATATAACTGACAATATGATAAATCTTTACGCTATTTCAAATGTTCAAGAGATACGAACAGAAATAGAGTTAAATAATGTTCGCAATAATCTATCAGGCAAATACACTCTGTTAAACGACATAACTTTGACAAGCGCAACGTTAGATACAACGGAAGGTTGGTTGCCGATAGGCGATAATTCCATGTTTGGAGGCATTTTTCAAGGCAATAACTACAAAATCAACGGATTATGGATAAACAGACCCTCAACCAATAATATTGGGTTTTTCGGATATATACGAAACGCTCAAATAAAAAATCTTGGCGTTGAGATAAATGGCGAAGTGAAAGGCGACCAAAATGTCGGAGGTATCGCTGGATATGTTCAAAACAGTAACATTGCAAATAGCTATGGGGCAGGAAATGTTAGCGGTAGTTATTATGTTGGCGGTATTGCAGGATATATTCACACAAGCAATATCGCAAATAGTTACTCTACAGGGAATATTAACGGTAGTTATTATATCGGTGGAATTGTAGGACAGATGTTTACAAACGGTAACATCGCAAACAGTTACTGGGCAGGGAATGTAAACGGAAGCACTAATATAGGCGGTATCGCTGGATATGCTGGCAACAGTAATATCATAAATAGTTACTCAAAGGGGAACGTTAATGGAAACCAATATATCGGAGGAATTGTTGGAACTGTTAATCTAAACAGTAATGTCACAAATAGTTACGGGACAGGAAATGTCAGCGGAGATGGTGTTGCGGGAGGACAGCCTTCATTTGCCGGCGGAATAGCGGGATATGTTACAAGTAGCGCATTACTTGTCCGATACAATGTTGCGATAAATCCTTCAGTTATTGGCATCGGCATCTCTTATGTAAATCGTATAGTTGGAGGTTTTGATAGCAACAGTATATCTGACAACTTTGCATTAAATACTATGAGAGTAAATGACAATGCCGTGTCTAATAGCAATCTCAACGGAGAAGGTAAATCCGAAGCAGACCTCAAAACCAAATCAACTTATGAGAGTTTAGGTTGGGGTTTTGGAGACGATAATGCAAATCCTTGGAAAATAGACGAAAATAAAAACAACGGCTTTCCGTATTTTTATTGGCAAGAGTAAATAACTTACATGTATGTCATTGCGAGGAGCGTGAGCGACGAAGCAATCTAGAAACATTAGCAAAACTGGATTGCTTCACTTTCGTTCGCAATGACAAAAGATATGTGTACTCTTCCTTAATAACGAAAAAAATGATATTTTTCGCAATTGACAAAAAGGATAATGTTTTTTGTAATAATAAAAGGGATATTTTCCTTGCAATGACGGTATGGGTTATTTTGTTTTGCAGTACAAAGATATTTTGTCATTGCGAGCGTAAGCGCGGCAATCCAAACATATGATTTTATTGTGCAAGTCCTTTAAAACTTCAAAAGATTTTTCATTACGGGTTTAAGCGTTATAAGATTTCATCATACAAATCTTTCCACATCGGATTGTCTTTTTCAATCAATCCCAGTTTCTTTTTCCGAGAGCCACCTTTTATTTGCTTTTCACGTGAAATTGCATCGGTCATACTCTCAAAGACTTCGTAATATCCTAATTTATCCACTCCGTATTTTTTGGTAAAACCATCTCCTGATTTCTCTTTGTGCTCACAAACCCTACGGATTAAATCAGACGTTACGCCTGTGTATAATGTACCATTTTTTTTATTGAACAAAATATACACATATCCTTGTTTATTCATGGTTTACCTTTCTTAGATTGCTTAAAAATCATCTTTCTATCATTTCAAATGTTTTCTCGTCATTGTGAGCGTAAGCGGGGCAATCCAGTTCTTATAGCTTTGTCTTTTCTGGATTGCTTCACTATGTTCGCAATGACAGAAAAGTGGTTGTTTGCAATGACAAGAGGGACTGGATTGCTTCGTCGCAAGCTTCTCGCAATGACAAAAGGGAAAATTTGACCCCAATAGTTCTTTACACTAGAGGGTTTGTTATTCCATTTTTTGTTCTATCTCCAAAAATCGTTCTATCATCGGTTCAAGTTCGCTCTCTTTTTGCGTTAACAGCCCGGTTAGTTTGGCAATACCTTTTTCCTGATAACATTCTGGATTTGACAGACAGTTTTTTAACTCTTTTATCTCATTTTCAAGTTCTTCTATCATTTTTGGCAATTTATCATAATCTTGCTGTTCTTTGTAGCTTAATTTTTGAGATTTTGTCTTTTGTTTTTGGCTTTGAATTGTATTAAAACTATTTTCAAATTCATCTATCTCTTTTATTTCACTCTCGTATTCCAAAAATTCGCTGTAAGAACCGTAGCTTTCCGCTATTTTTCCGTCCCCTTTGAAAATCAGTAATTTTTTGGCGATTTTATCTACAAAATATCTGTCGTGACTGACAAATAAGACCGCTCCATGATAATTTTGAATATACTCTTCAAGGATATTGATAGTTGGTATGTCAAGATCGTTCGTTGGTTCGTCCATGATGAGACAATCGGTTTTTTTGGCAAATAAAAGCGCCAAAGCTATGCGGTTTTTTTCACCGCCGCTCAACATTCCGATTTTTTTATTTAAATACTCTTTGGGAAACAGAAAATTTTTCAGATAACCAAATACATGTATGTTTTTTCCGCTGACGTCAACTGTATCTCCTCCGTTGGGACAAAATGTTTCAAGTATATTTTTGTCGTCGTTCAGCATAACTCTTTGTTGGTCAAAATATCCTATCGTAAACTCTCCCTTTTTGATTTTGCCCTCATCTATTTTCAACTCTCCTATCAAAAGTTTTAACAGCGTGGATTTGCCCGAACCGTTTTTTCCGACAATAGCTATACGGTCTTTTTGCATGATTCTTATGGAAAAATCTTTTATCAAGCGCTTTTTATCAAGGCTTTTTGATATATTTTCAAGTTCAAAAAGCATCTTTTGTCTATTTACGGATTTTTCCTGATTGAAATTATGTTTTTCTCTCTCCAGTTCAAGTTTTATTTTTCTTATGCAACTTGGATTTTTTTTTGCCTCTTCTCTAAGTTTGTGAACTCTTGCTTTCCGCCCCTCATCTCTTTTGAGACGTGCTTTTACGCCGCGATTTAGCCACTCTTCCTCGTTTTTTAAAAATTTCAATAGATTTTCATGCTCTTTTTGCATTGAGTGCAATAAAGCCTCTTTACCTTTTAGATAGTCGCCGTATCCGCCCTCAAAACTTCTTAATTTACAGTTGTCAATCTCAATGGTTCTGGTTGCTATTTTATCTATGAAATACCTGTCATGAGATATAAATACAAGAGTGAAGTTTTCTTTCAAAAGCATCTCTTCCAAAAAAGCGACCATATAAACGTCTAAGTGGTTTGTGGGTTCGTCTAAAAGCAAAATATCCGGTTTTTTGAGTAATAATCCCGCAAGCGCCACTCTTCTCCTCTCGCCTCCGCTAAGAAGCGAAATACTTCTGTTTTCATACTCTTTGAGGTCTAACTCCTCAATAACTCTTTTGATTTTATCGTCAATATTCCAAGCGTTATGAGCATCTAAGTAAGAGGCTATCTCAAGTTGCTTTTTGATAAGTTCTTTGTTTTCAAAGTCTTCTGTTATTTGTAGATTTAACTTTTCATACTCCGCACGTTTTTTTGTAATCTCCGTAAGTTCGGACTCTATATTTTCTCTTACCGTTTTATCTTCCCTAAATTCAGGGTTTTGTTCAAGCATTTCAACTTTTATGCCGTTTTGAATAATCCTTCGCCCGTTATCGCTCTCAATTGTTCCGTTTATAATTTTCATAAGAGTGGATTTTCCGCCGCCGTTTTTACCTATTATGGCAATTCTCTCTTTTTCTCCTATAAACAGACTAATCTCTTCAAGTATTTTTACAGTATCATAATTTTTGCTAATCTCTATCAAATCTAAAAGTGCCAAATATAAAATCCTTAAAATATGAGTTCGGGTATGCAAGTTTAACTACAAAATGCTATGTTTTTGATGAAGTTTTCAAAATTTTCACGCTAATGTTTATAGTATATTTTTATGAAGTTTTCAGAATTTTTATATATACTAGTCATATTTTAATAAAAAAACAGCACTATTTGCAATTATTTATTTTAAAGCCGATCGGTTGAGGTAAAAATTTTTATGAGGAGATTTTATGAAGAAAGCGATTTTCTTTTTATTGGTTTTGGCGGTTGGAGTTGTCGGAGCAAAAAGCTTTGACGTTAATTTATTGACGGGCAAAACTTGGATATGCGAAGCGGGATTTGACGAAGTTGAAGCCGGAGTTAAAGGCAAAAGCAAAAGTGAAAGCGTATTTAGAAAGGACGGAACATTTACGGGAAAATCCATAACATCTTTTATAGAGCCGCAAAAATATACTCTTGAGACAACAGAAACGGGTACGTGGAGACTTGAAGAGGATGAGTTGATAACAAAGGTAAAAACTTATAACATAACGAGCAAAGACGCTCCGGAAATAGCCAAAAATTTTGAGCAGATTTATAAGATGTTGCAACAACAAGGTAATATTGAAGAAGAGATTGATATTATCACTGAGCTTACAAAAAACAGATTGGTTTTTGAGCGTGAAGACAGTGAAGTCGTAGACGAATGTAAAGCAAAATAATTTTCGTATGTGATTTGAGAGATGGTTTGGATTTGCAATAAAAAGGTTATGTGAAATATGAGACGATTGTTAGTGATATTGGTCTTGTTTGTTAGTATTGCAAGCGCTGATGAGATAGATGATAACTCGTCTGTCAAGCAGATACCGGATGCGAATATATTGTTTGAAGAGAGTACGGCAGTCAATATGACGCCAAACGCAGCGTTGTTGACAGGCAAAATATGGGATTGTTCCTCCGATATCAACGCTTTGACAGTGAGAATAGCGTTAAATTCTCAAGATGTATACTATACAAACGGAATGTTTGAGAGCAAAGGCAATATCAGTGTCAAAGTGCCGTCTCTATACAGCCAGAAGATGTCATTTGAAAATCCGACTATCGGCGTGTGGAGTATCAATGGAGACGAATTTTCGGTATCTTTCAAAGGTATTGCTAACGGTACGCAGGATACGATGACTATCGTGATGCTCACCGAGGATACATTTATCACCAAAGGCGATAACGCCTCTTTGAGAGAGTGTAAAACTACACCGCAGGACATAGCCATAAAGAGAGCGGAAAATAGATTTAGCCCTGAGATTTTGACGAACGGCAGCTGGAAATGTGTTGTAAACGAGGAGGTAAACGGCAATGGCACTTATATGATGATGGAGTCTCTCAACAGATATCATACAAACGGTACGAGCGATATCAGCGGTGTGATGAAGATAAAGCTTGATAAAGAACTATCGGAGATAACATACTCTGTTGTTTATAGCGAGATATGGGAGTTTATCAACGGTCATTTTAGAACGGAACTGCGGGACGTAAATATCACAAATCCAACAAATACAGTCCCCATTGATGATGAGGTGGTCTTAAAAGAGATGGTTAGTCTTGAGAATATTTTCAAAAAAGGGGTGATTGACGAGATGGAGATCGTAGAGTTTAATGAAAATAGTTTTATGCTTCAAGACCTCTCTTTGATAGACGATGAGAATAAAAGCAGATATATATGTCAAAGAGCCGATTTGCGCGAATGAGATTATGGAGCGAAAATATCCGTCTTTAAAAACATAAATTCTATAGATGCCCTCAGCGTTTCGCTGTGAGACATATTTTTAAACTCAATATATTGAGCGGACAAGTTCCGTTTTTGATTTAAGCGTTTTATCATATCGGCAAGAGCGTTTTTGGGAATGGCGTTTAGAACTTTTGAGCGTTTGGATTTGTTTTGAGCCCTTTTTCGCCTCATCATCACCGGACATTCCTATGAGATGTTTAGCTTTTGTCAAAGAGCAACGGTCAAACTCTTTGGCTTTGCCTAATATATCCATCATACTACTATAATGACGGACTTACGCTTATGTATCGCTGGAAAAAATCATAATGCGCAAAAAGTGTATATAAAACAAAAAGCCCACTGTACGAATGTCCCCAAATAGCTTGTTTTTGTCTATCAATTTTAATTTTTTCAGTTATAGCGGGTTTTTTTAGTTCATTTTCTATAAACTCCAAAAACTCTTCCGCACCACCGGCTCTCTTGTCGCTTCCCAATACATCTTCAAAATTTTTCTCAATCGGCGGTGTGCAATCATAAGCTTTAGCAGTTGTGTCAAAGCGGACTCTCATCTCATAGCCTATCATAACTATCAGCAAATTCGTCTCGCTTGTTTTTCGCAGTAACTCTCGTTTAAAGCGCCTAGTACGGCGTTGCCGTTCAGCATATAGATAGCGGGATAGCCATCTTTGAGAGCTGCTTTTTTAGGAACAGCCAGATATGTTTTATAGTCTCGTCCACTTTTTTCGCCTTTATATTTAATGTCTCAAAATCATAATAAACAGAACCGTTTGTCAAAAGCTAAATATTTGCCTCTATAGATAGATTTGGCTGTGTCGCAGCTTCTATTGCAAATAAAAAAACGCACACAAATAGAGATATCAAATATAACCGCACAATTCGCACCTTTATGATAATGGTTATTAATTTATTCATATTTGACTTCATAAGCGCTTAAAATTGTCAATTCAGCATTTCCAAGTTATTATTTAACCATAGTCTGATAGAATAACGCAAAAATTTTTAGGATTTACATACATGTTGATGCTTATAGGAACGCTCTATTTTTTTTATGTTGTTTTGAAACTTTATATATCGGCTTCAGAGATAAGTTTTGTATCTCATGCCAAAAGTTTGCCCGCTATAATACTTTCCGATGAAAATTATCAAAAGGCGGCAGAGTATAAAATAGCAAATGAGAGATTTCATATCGTATCAAATCTTTATGATTACGCGCTGTTTTTACTTTGGATTACATTTGGATTAAAGACGCTTGAAACACTTTGCATAAATGAAGGCGGAGTTTTTCAAAGCACCGTTTTTGTGGTAAGTTTTGTTGCGATAAACTATATCTTAGCGCTTCCTTTTGATATATATTCTACATTTGTGAAAGATAAAAAATTCGGGTTTTCAACTATTAGCGTTAAAACGTATCTGTTTGACAACATAAAATCGGCGATTATTTTTGTCATTTTGGGCACTCTCATGATAGCGTTGGTTTCATGGATAATATTAAGCTTTTCATTGTGGTGGCTTTGGTCTTTCTTGGCTGTTTTTGCAATTATTTTATTTATAAATATGTTCTATCCGACATTTATCGCGCCTATTTTTAATAAATTTACTCCGCTTGAAGATAGCGAGCTTAAGAGTTCTATTGAGGTTTTAATGCAAAAAGCAGGATTAAAAAGTTCGGGTATATTTACAATGGATGCAAGCAAAAGGGACAATAGACTAAACGCTTACTTCGGAGGACTTGGCAAATCAAAAAGAGTGGTTTTGTTTGATACTTTGTTGAAGAAGCTAAACTCAAATGAACTTTTAGCCGTTTTAGGACACGAATTAGGACATTTTAAACATAAAGACATATTGAAAAATATCGCCGTTACCGCAGCGTTGCTATTTGTACTTTTCGCTTTATTTGGAAATTTACCAAATGACATGTATGAAGCGCTGAATTTAAAAAGCGGCGCTCACAGCGCTATAGCGATATTTTTACTGCTCTCGTCGGTTGTTAGTTTTGTGATGATGCCGCTTTTTGGATACTTAAGTCGCAAGAACGAATATAAAGCGGACGAATACGGAAGCGAATGCGAAAGCAAAGAAGCTTTGGCATCGGCTCTTATCAAACTCGCCGATGAAAATAAAAGTTTCCCGCGCTCGCATTTTTTATATATAGCTTTTTATCATACGCATCCGCCTTTGGTTGAGAGATTAAAAGCGCTTGGTGTGGATACTGCGAAGTAATGCCAACCATCAAAGAAGTTTTGCAAAAATCTTCGTCAATGCTTTCAAGAAGCGTTATAAATCCCAAAAAAGAGGCGATGATTTTGCTTCGTGAGTGGATAAAAAAAGACGAGGTTTTTTTGATAACTCACGATGATTTTGAAGTTAGCGATGTTGACGGTTTTTTTGAGTGGGTCAAGCGAAGAGCGGAGCATACGCCTTTGGAGTACATCACACAAAAAGTGTCATTTTGTTCAAAAGAGTTTGTTGTGGAAGAGGACGTTTTGGTGCCGCGTCCGGAAACCGAAATATTGGTAGATAAAACTCTAAATCTTATAAAAGAATACAACGCTGTTAGAGTGGCTGAAATCGGCACGGGAAGCGGAGTAATCAGCATAATGTTAGCCCTTTTGTCGCCGCAAATCAAGATAGATGCTACCGATATATCGTCAAAAGCGATAGAGATAGCCTCGATAAATGCGCGAAAATTCGGCGTGGAAGATAGGATAAAATTTCATCTGACAAGCTATCTGGATGGAGTTGAATCGCCGCAAATTTTAGTCTCAAATCCCCCGTATATTTCAAAGAAAGAGGAGCTTGAAAAGCATGTGTTAAACGAGCCTCACAATGCGCTTTTTGGAGGAGAGCAAGGAGACGAGATATTGAAAGAGATCGTTTTGCTTGCCAAAAAACTTAATATTTTGGCACTTGCTTGCGAGATGGGATATGATCAAAAACATAGTTTGGAAAATTTCTTTAAAAATAATGAGATAAAAAATTATCTCTTTTATCAAGATTTGAGCGGATTTGACAGAGGTTTTATAATAAAAGGATAGAAAATGAAAAAAACGGCATTTCAAAAAAGTCTCTTTACCACGTATTTGTTATTGATAGGCATATGTATAGGTGCAGAGATAACGGTGGGAGCATTGGTGGCGTCTGTTGTCTTTTTTCCAAGCGCATATTTGGGCGATGGAGTATTGAGTCACTTTCAAAGCGGTATTTTAATGACGCAAATATTTTTGAGATTTAATATTTTACTTATCTTATGCACATTTTTTATGGCGGCATATGAAATTTATTCGTATTTTGTCAAAAATCAAGATTTTATCAGCGCCGTTATATTGTTTATTGTTTTGGTGGGTGTTTTGGCATTTGTTTTGTACTTTACTCCTTACATCGTAGAATCTCAAAAATTAGGAGTTGAGGCTACAAGTTCACAAGAGTTCAAAGATACTCATAGCTTTAGCGAATTAGTGATAAAAGCCGTTCTTATTGGTCAAATAATGTTGTTTTTTAGAAGAGTATGGATTGGATTTAAATAAAATAGCCAAATTCGATATATTTGAATTCATTCATTAAATTTTTGATTTTTAAAAACTTCAAAACAAAGCAGACGATACTTTAAAAGATATTTCTTAAAGTATCTGAGTTTTGCTACGATGAATTAATTGCATGTAGTTACATTACAATTCGAAAATAATTATATGCATCGTTGTAATTTTAAGTCTTACATGTAACCCGTATTTAGGATTTTTATTTTTTTGAATGGCTATAAAAATACAAAAAAATTTCTCGCTTAATGTCAAATTTTTTTATCGTTATCTTTGCTATCTTGAGCGATATTATAGTATTTGGCTATAACGTCAAGCGATTTTTTGAGTCTATTTAAAAGTTTTGAAGTCGCTATGAGCTCTTCGCTGGTTTGGATAGCTATATCTTCGGAAAGACTAATCTCGGAGACAATTTTTTGTTTTTCTTCATCGCTTATATTTAAGATTTTAAGACTCTCTATAACGTCGTTTGTGATTTTCGTAATCTCCTCAGTGATATTGTCACTAAGTTCCACAACTCTATTTGAATCGTACGTGCCCATATTTTTGACAAACTGCGATATATTTTCAGATATTTCGCTAAGCTCGTTTTCGCCCTCCATAGTCATTATTTCGTTGATATACTCTTTGTTCAAGCTATTTTTTTGAGTGCTTGCTAATCTTTTGCTTTTTTGGATAAATTCGTTGAAAACAACTTTTATCTGTTTAATTACGCTTGCGGAGTAGGCGGCTAAAAATAACAAAACAAGTATAGCTATGAGTTGAAATTTCAACAAATATGTACGCGTTCCTATAGAGTCTTGTTCGTACATATAGACGGCTTTTTCCATTTCGTTGAGCAATTTTTGGTTTTGTACGATTATTTTATTCAGTGAATTTACAACCGTTTGCTGATTTGCCAAAATGGCGTTGGCGTGGCGCGAGTATTCAAGCCAAAATTTGTATGTTTTTTCTATTTCGCCGAGTAATTTCGGATGTTTTTTATATTTATCATCCGTGTAAAATCTCAAAATAGTTTCATTATATAGGTTGTAAGAGTCATAAAAATCTTGATAAGATTGCGCATCCCATTTGTTCGTATATCTCATCAAATGATATGCCATACGCTGCGTGAGCATTCTTTGGCGTCCGGAGTCGTCTACATCTTCTCCTTTTAGTTTGTGTTTTACCATGGATTTGACGATGTTATCGGAGAGCGTTAGCATCTGTTTATTGTGTTCGTCCAAAAAAGCTTTGTTGTTATTTAGCGTCATCATAGAAGCTCTGAAAATCAATACGCTTTGTCTAAAAACTACCCACAAGTCACTTATTAGTTCAAGTTGTTTTACAATCTTTTCATTTTTAGACGGAGTGGAATTGTATTTGTTGTCGCCGTATTTTAAGCTGTCGAGTCCTGCTTGAAACTCTTTAAGCGCTTTATCAAGCTCGTCAAAATCAGTTTTATCGTGTGAATTTAAAATGAAAACTTCTTTTGAAATTTTTTGAGAAAGCATTCTTTCTCGTCCGGCTATATTTATAACATAACCGTCCGCGATTCCTTTTTTGTTTATCAAAATCATACAAGACAAAAATGTGCCGATACATATGCTAATGCCGATGCCGACGATTATCAATCGTTTTACAATGCTTTGCTTCATCAGCTGCCCTTTTTATATAAAAATTGCGGTAAGTTTACTGTGATTTTTTACGATCACGCTGCCGTCCGCGGAAGTTTCCACTATATCTTCTCTTTTTAATTTTGTCAAAATTCTGGACAAAGTTTCCGGTTGTATGTTTAACATGTATGCCACATCTTGCTTTTTTAACGCATTAAATTCATCTAAAGAGTTTGCTAACATGTAAGCTACTTTAGCTGTGCCGTCATATACTATTTCGCGATTTATAACATATTTTAACAAGTTGCAAAGTTTTTCAAGTTGTTCATAAAAGAACAAAGCGAGAGTTTGAGACGTTTGAAATAGTTGCAGTAATTTATCAAACTCAATGCAAAGAAGTGTCGAATCTTCGATACATTCGGCATTAGAAAAACAGTAACTTGTCTCAAATAGGCTAAACGCGGTTACAAGTCCCTCATTTTTTAACGCGTACAAAAATATCTCATTGTCAAATCGGTTAATTTTATATATTTTGATGAAACCTTTAAGCAGAAAATATACTTTTGTTACCTCATCATTTTCATAATTTATTATCTCGTTTGCGTTAAAATTTTTAACTTTTGATATATTTTGAAGCGATTTCAAATCAGACTTATCCAATTTTTGAAATATTGCGCCGTTGCCAAACTCTTCAAATTCGCTCATTGTTTATCCGCTTTGATTTTTGCATGAAGCCATTTTAGCGAAAATTGTTATTTCTATCAAATGCATTGAGTTATAAAAAAATAACTAAATAATTAGCAATATTTTTTGGTGTTTATTGCGGCAAAATAGACATTATTCTGCCGCAAAGATATTTATTACATGTAGACTTATAAATCAATATTCATATCTGAAATTTGCAAAAAATTGACGTCCGAGGGAGGAACTGGTAACTCCTCTTGATGTCAAAACACCATAATATGCGCTAGCGTCGTTTTTATTATTTAAGAGATTTAAAATATCAACTCCTATTTTAAGTTTATTGTTTTTTATTTTGACGTTAGCTGCCATAGACAAATCAACATTAAAAGTACTGCCGTAGTCTACATCTTCAAATGCAACCGTGCGAATGCCATCAGGGTCATTGTGTCCAAAGCCTGCAAGACGTATCATACCTTTTGCGCCGGATTGCCATCTTAATATCGCGCCTAAATCAAAATAGTTAAAACTAGCCATATGTGTATATGCAACGACCCAAGGTCTGTTAAAATCGGCAGAGTTTCTCACGTCTTCCATGGGCATTAAATCGTTATTGTAAGTTATATGCGTAGTGGATACTGTGCCCGCTACATCGTCATAATCAAAAGCGCCTACAGGATCAAAGCTGTTTGATTTACTGTCCGACCTTGTTATTGAAAAATTGGAACTATGTTTACCGCCCATTCCTAAATCATAATCTTTTGAAACTAAAAGCGTAACCCCCCAATAGCTGCTCTCTCCACTATTGGTAAATTCTCTATAGGTATTAGTGCTGCTTATGGGACGCACGCTTCTAATCTCTTTTCTGTTTTCTCTGTTTACTAATTTGATATTAAAAAGCGTGTCGTAAATATTTAGCGAAGCGCCGATATTTAGTTCATCCGAATATGGATTTTCAAGATTTCCCAAATTATATTGAGGATTCGTGCTGTTGCTTGGCTGGTCAATCCACGGACTTGTCGCATTAGCCCTTGTTGATATATATGTTTTGATAGGCAAAAACGTGGCGTAAGAGAGGATTTGAGTCCCATAGTATCTGTTGTATCCGCCGTAGACATTTAACATATCGTCGTTAAAAACATCCGCGTTTGCAAAAAATCTCCACGAGATATCAGTATTGTCCGTTATGCTGTCTGTAGATATGCGCAATCCCGGACGCACTGTAAATCTGTCTATTTTTATACTATCTTCGACAAACAGCGCGCCGTTACCAAAATCCTTATCTCTTTTTTGTTGCATTCCGCTAACCGTTCTTACGGAGTATTGCGAGCCTTCCAGTATGCCATTATCTTTACTTCCCGTTACGGTTGGGTCGGCTACTCCGGCATAAAATATGGTATATTTACCTCTTTCGCTTTTTATCGCAGTATATTCTGCTTCAATGCCGGCTTTTATGGTATGTTCAAGACCTGCACTTTGAATCTCGTCAAATTCAAAAATCCCTTTGTATCCGACGCTTTGTCTATCTTGCAAGTAGTCGCCAAAAGCGCCCTCATACGCGATACTCCCAGTACCCCAATTAATATAGCCATTGCTTGGATAAGACATATCCCATTGATTTAGAAAATCTCTGTCCGAGACTCTTGAGAGCTCGTTTTTTTGATAGTTTATTGTATTTTTTAGTTTTCCGAACATAAAATCGTTTTCCATATCATAGATTAACGTATATCCGCCGCTGTCAATACTGTAATCGGAATTTTTATAACTGGGAATAAACAGAGTATGTTCGTAGGGGGCGTAAATAGCCGTAAAACTTGCCTTAAAATCGTCAAATCCGTAAGTGTTTAATTTAACAAGAAAATTTTCCATTTCTCTGTATTGCACTCTTTTTTCCAAACTTGTACTGTTGCCGACTGTATAATAATTTGACCAAAGCGGAATTTTTGACTCTTTTTTGCCGTAACTTAACATAAGTCCGAAATTGTCACTTAAAGGACCGTCTGCTGAAACTGTGTATTCGTATTTTGTAAATTTTGGTTGTAATTCCGCTGTGGTTGTACTGTTTAAACCGGCTTTTTCTGCATCCGTCCAGTGAAATTTTGCCCAATCTTCGTTCGTATAGCGATAAGTTGCATTGATATGCCACCTATCCATATTTGCATCTCTCATCTTGGCGTCAATTACGCCGCCTAAAAATCCGCCGTATTCCGCTCCCACATTTTCGGTATAGACCAAAACCGTATCAAAGAGACTTGTATCTAAAAAAAGCGTTTGAGTTTCTCCCGTAGGCTGACCTGTTTGAGTCGATATACCCAAAGGCAAACCGCTCGGATTTATATTGTTATTATTGCCAACCCCATTAATCAAAAAACTGTTTTCATAGTGCTTAGCTCCGTTTATGGAGACTTTAGGCGGCGAAATCTCTCCGCCTGTAGCTCCGCTTCTTGACGTTTGGTCATACTGTATGTAAGATTTGCCTCGTAGCAAATCTGTTACGGTGCTTGTCGCAGAAGGAGCGTTTTTGATATAGTCGTTACTTATGATAGTAGGTTTTCCGCCTTTGCCATCTTTACCTGTATTGTTATTTGAATTTTCTGCGCGCGCTTTGACGTCTATTTGCATAAGCTGCACATTTTCAATATTTTCATCAGCTAAAATCATGGCAGGGCAAAAAAGCAGAATATATGCCAAAAGAGTTGGCATTTTATTTTGAAAATACATTTTATATCCTTTCGTATGTATTAATTATTGCTATAACGGTAAAAAATGTCGCTACATGTAAGAACGCAAACATTCGTCAATTTTTTTTGGCGATGGAGCCAAATATTTGCAATGCTATAAGTCCGGGAATACCCGTAAGACAAATAGCCGCCAAATCAACAACATAAAATCTTTTTTTATAATTTAAGACAATGTATAAAACCAACGCAAACAATATCCCAAAAAATGCAAAAACAAGATTTGGTGCGAACTTCATCTCAAATAAAACTTCATTTGAAAAATTGTTAAATTGCGCGAGATAAAACGGCGATAAAAAAGACAAACCATAAGAGAGATATTCTCTTTTTTGCACAATATCTTGCGGTAGATTTTTTTGATATTCGCGTACGATATCAAAATCTTTCGCCGCAACATAGTGCATGGAAGAGTTTTTAGCGGATAAATTATTGAGCAAAATAGTCTCATATATCGACGCAAAATAAGCGGTTGTTGAAGTTGTTTTAGGATTATAATTTTCAATCGGCAATTTTTTTAAACCATCTTCGTACGTATTTATATAGATAGAATCCTCAGTTACGATAGAGCTGTAAAAGACTCTTTTTTCATTTTCATCGACATTTATGTGTAAAATTTTTCCATCCATAGCTTCGCTTATTTTTTTAACAAACGGCGCGCCTTCTACCATTTTTAGCTGAAATATTTTATTGGCGCTATCCGCAAAAAGCAATCCTTCGTCAAATGGTTTCATGTCTGACGGATTTGAAAAAGCTTTCAAAATAGGAAAAATAATCCCCGCATTTTTTGCCTCAGCGGTAAAGCTTTCGGATTTTTCTTTATCTATCTTGCCGCTTGTGCAGTTTATAAAGACAAATCTGTTGAATTTTATCAAAAGCATATCCTCGGGCATTTCCAAAGAGACGCCCAAAGGAGAAGATTCAAACAATACATGTAGAGGTAAAGCGTCGGAAAAGATATTTCTTGCGGATAGCCTCAACATTTGAATCCCTGATTTTGCCGTATCGTAAGTTATATTTTCTCCATCAACGGTTTGAAGCGGAAAAGCCCCCCATTTATTAATACTGTTATAAAACAAAAACGGCAACATTTTTTGAGCGCTCACTCTATCGAGTTTTTCGTCATTCTCGTTTTTGTAAGTCAATCTATCCGGACCTACTTCCCAGATAACAAACTCTTTTGAAATTGGGCTAAAGAAACCGCCAAATTGGAATTTATCAGCTTTAAACGCTTTTGTGTAAAAGTTTGGTATAAACCAAAAAAGCCCCATAACGCATACAAAAAAAATGGCAAAACGCGGTATATTAATCTTCATAAAACTCTCTCCTTTATCCTCAAAGCCGCCGCTTCAAAAGCAAACAACCAAAAGAAGCCGCTTAAAACGTAGAGCCACAAATCAGATCTTATGGAAAAAAATCCGTTTGTCGTGGTGAGTAAATTTATAAAGATTACACATGTGAATGCGAGCGCTAATTTTCTTATGATTGAGGATTCGGCTATGATTGAAGATATGGCAAAGTATGATACTATCCCTGCAACAGACCAAGGAACGATGCTCATCAACATATCAAATATAAGCTCATTTGGAAAATGCAAAATCCAAGAGACTAAAAACAAGCAGATTGCGGCGCTTAATGACAAGGCAATGTTTAAAATAATGCCGACGAAAGTGATAGAGTAGATAGATAAACGATAAGGTATCGGCAGATGAAAGGTCAATCTCAAGCGCCCGTTTTTGCATTCGGGTGCAAATTGCAGGTATGCAAACAACACTCCGCCTATTATCAAAGCCCATTTGAGTTTACCAAAGTAAATACTCTGTTTGTACACTAGTTCAATCCAAAGCTCAGCTGCTCCATGAGATGATATGACAGATTTATAACTCATATAAATGTCTGCCGATACTGCTAAAACTATCACAAAAGGTAGCCAAAAAAGCTTTTGCAGTTTTATCCGCTCTTTTAATAATATCGCTTTAAAAATAGTGTTTTTATCCATTAATATCTCCCCGTAAGACCTATGAAGGCGTCTTCCAAATTCATGCTGTTTTGCGTTAAATTTTCAATCAAGTCGCTTTTTACTCCAAGGTTAAAAAGATGTTCTTTTATCGTTGTTTTATCCTTGAATGAAAAAGCTAAAAGCTCTCTTTTGCCGTACTCTATATTTACGATATTTTCATCAATTTTTAAAGTGTCTGATAAATAAATCGGTAGTGAATACGAGTAGAAATTTTTTGTAAAATCCTCTTTTGTACCTTTAGCTTTTACAATACCGTCTTTTAAAACAATAACTTCATCCAAAAAAGTGTCAAGTTCGGATATGATGTGAGATGTAAGTAATACCGTAGTTTTGTATGTATCGACGAAATCTCTCAAAAATTCAAGAAACAATCTTCTATATCCAACGTCAAGTCCCATAGAAAAATCATCCAAAATCAAAAGCTTTGGATTTTGAGCCAGGACAAGCCCCAGCGTTACTTGCGACCTTTGTCCGCAGGATAGTTTTGAGATTTTGCGCGAATGCGGCACTTCCATTCTGTCTATCAAGTCGTAATATAAATCTTTTTGCCACTCTTGATAATAGGCTGAGTAATACCGTTCAATTTCGTCTATAGACATAAAGTCATATTGTGTAAACCCTTCATGTACAAGCCCTATTTTAGCCCTTACATGTGGAGGTATAAAAAAGCTTTGGTGTCCCAAAATGGAACATTTGCCAAAATTTGGCTGCAAAAAGCCCATAAGTATATTTATGATGGTACTTTTGCCAGCACCATTTTTACCGAGCAATCCGACAATACCGCCTTGTTTAACGCTCAAATTTATATCGCGCAAAACTTCGGTATTCTTGTATTTAAAAGATAGATTTTCGCAAACAATTACATCTTGCATCCGCTTTGTTGTCCTAAGTTTTATAAAGATTTAGCTATAATTAAGTATAGATAATCACTATCAATACTAATTTTTGAAAATTTAGCACAATAAAACTTAAAATAAAGCATTAGAAGAGATATATAAAGCACCAATAATATTTGACGCTTTATAAATTTTGAAGCTTATAGTTGATTTTTAAGAGCGTTCAAACAATAGATACACGTTCAAGTGCATCAGTATAACATACCGATATACAACTTAAACAGCTTACGCGTAGAGATTTAATTATAACTAAAGCGTCAGTATAACACCAATGCCCCACTATAACAGACAGAAGCGCAATTTCCGCAACTCTGACACCGTGTAGAAAACCATACCAACTTTCACATGTCCCCTTCGTAAATGACTTCATAATTATCTATAATGTTTTTCCTCCATTAAAAAGAAGAAAGCGTAAGGAGCATATCGCCCGCACTATTTCTGAAAGCTTTCAATTTATATGACGTATGTTTAATTTCATATCCGGTAGATGCTATAACTAAAATAGTCTCACCATCAATGGTTGTAAATCTTAGTTTATCATCTTCCTTTTTTGAAATGATGGTTACATTCTTATCGCTTGTATGAATAAAATTAACTATACGCTTGTCTGCATCGTGCTCAACGCTAAATCCATCATATTCGGTAATTGTCGAGGTTTCAGTCGTATTGCAACCAGATAAAAAAAGTAAAGCAATCAACGAAAGAGCTGTTTTTGTAAAAAAACGACGCGAACTGTTCATGGAGCACTCCTTAAAAAATGATTATGATTATATCCATGGCAAAATTAAAAAAATAAAAATTTAACAGAGTTATCGTTAAGAAATTGCAATGGTTTGGTTTCTTTTTTTGTAAACTCGCAATAAAAAGAGTGAATATTTGTCATTATAAAGAGAAAAATGATGAGGTGATTTTAAAGCTGTATTAATTATTTTCGGATTGCTGCATTGTCATGCAAAGTCTATCATCGACACAATATAGCAAAGATAAAATTTAATGATTTTTATATACAGGAGAAGAGGTTAAAACCCTTACATATAAAAACTGCAAGGGTTTTTAAAAGCCAAGCGGTTACATCATACCGCCCATGCCTCCCATACCGCCCATTCCACTCATATCAGGTGCGTGGTGATGGTTTTCTTCTTTTATCTCATTGATGGTAGCTTCTGTCGTCAAAAGCAAGCTTGCAACGGAAACTGCGTTTTGAAGAGCAATTCTTTCCACTTTAACGGGATCTATTATGCCCTCTTTAAACATATCTACATATTGTCCGTTTGCCGCGTTGAAACCAAAATTTTTATCTTTGCTAAGCTCTACATTGTTTGCTACAACACCGGCATCAAAGCCCGCATTTTCAGCTATCTGTCTTAAAGGCGCTTTTAAAGCTCTCGTTACTATATCGGCTCCTACAGCCTCATCGCCTTGAAGATTTAGATTGATTTTTGATTTTGCCACGATAAACGCTGCGCCGCCACCTATGACTACGCCTTCTTCAACAGCCGCTTTTGTAGCTGAAAGTGCGTCGTCAACTCTATCTTTTTTCTCTTTCATTTCAGTCTCTGTCGCTGCGCCTACTTTTATAACAGCTACGCCGCCGCTTAGTTTGGCTAATCTCTCTTGTAATTTTTCTCTGTCATAATCGCTCGTGGTGTCCAAAATTTGCGCTTTGATTTGAGCTATTCTGTCGTTGATTTTTTTCTTGTCGCCGCCGCCGTTTACTATTGTAGTGTTATCTTTATCGGAAACTATGCGGCTCGCTTTGCCAAGGTCATTCAAAGTCGCGCTTTCAAGTGTGCGTCCAAGCTCTTCGCTGATGACTTCGCCGCCTGTTAAAATCGCTATATCTTCAAGCATAGCTTTTCTTCTGTCGCCAAAACCCGGAGCTTTTACGGCAGCTATATTTAACACGCCTCGCAATTTATTTACTACAAGTGTAGCCAAAGCCTCACCTTCAATATCTTCTGCTATGATAAGCAAAGGTTTGCCTGTTTTTTGAACTTGCTCCAACACCGGAAGCAAATCTTTTAGGTTCGTTATTTTTTTGTCGTATAAAAGTACAAGCGGATTGTCAAGCGCTACTTCCATTTTTTCAGCGTTTGTTATGAAATAAGGAGATAGATAACCTCTGTCAAATTGCATTCCTTCAACGACGTCAAGCTCGTCTTGAATACCTTTTGCCTCTTCTACGGTGATAACGCCGTCTTTGCCGACTTTATCCATAGCATCTGCGATAAGCTCGCCGATTTTTGTATCAGAGTTTGCCGATATGCTGGCGACTTGCGCTATCTCTTTTTTGTCTTTTACTTTTTTTGAAATTGCTTTAAGTTCGGCTATAATCGCTTCAACCGCTTTATCCATACCGCGTTTTACTTCAATAGGATTTGCGCCTGCAGTGATGTTTCTGAGTCCCTCTTTGAAAATTGCATGAGCTAAGATGGTAGCTGTCGTTGTGCCGTCGCCCGCTTGATCTGCCGTTTTGCTGGCAACTTCGCGTACCAAAGCCGCTCCCATATTTTGCACAGGGTCTTTTAACTCAACCTCTTTAGCCACGCTTACGCCGTCTTTTGTAATGGATGGAGCGCCAAAACTTTTTTGAATTAGAACATTTCTTCCTCTTGGTCCCATTGTAACTTTTACGGCGTCGTTTAGTTTTTTAACGCCTTCGTACAATTCGTTTCTAGCATTGTCTGAAAATTTTATCTCTTTTGCCATAGTTGTATCCTTATTTTAAAATTCCAAGAACATCTTCGATATTCATGACCAAATATGTTTTTTTATCAAGCGTAATTTCTGAGCCTGAATACTTGGCAAATACGACAGTATCGCCTACGCTGACCAATTTCTTTTCTTTTACTTCGTCGCTTATAGCCTTTACGGTTCCGTGCAAAGGTTTTTCTTTCGCATTATCGGGTATAATAATGCCTGACGCAGTAGTTGTTTGCTCTTCAACTCTTTCAACTAAAATTCGTTGACCTAGTGGCTGAAACTTCATGCTATTCGTCCTCCAAATATTAATTTTTAGCACTCAACTTAAATGAGTGACGAAATTTTACAATATTCGGTGCAAAATGTCAATGCCTAATAATAATAAAATCATATTACTTTAGTGTACTTGACTAAACTTTTTATATTATTAAT
Source organism: Campylobacteraceae bacterium (assembly GCA_031268335.1). Taxonomy (GTDB): domain Bacteria; phylum Campylobacterota; class Campylobacteria; order Campylobacterales; family Campylobacteraceae; genus JAIRKW01. Next base: position 10,779 of record JAIRXG010000003.1, on the reverse strand, counting down.
GACTAAAGGAAGATTAGTTTATGAAAAAGATTTTAAAAATTTTCGCGCTCTTTTTGGTTATCTTATTGGCGTTGGCGTTTTGTCTGCTTTTTACACAGATGGGAAATAATATATTAAAACCTATCATTGAAGAACAGGCACGAAAAGCTACCGATATAGACATCAAACTTGACAAGTTTTCGTTAAGATTTAGTTCTATAGACATTGAGGCAACTTTGATGGAACATATCAAAGGCAAAGTCTATGGGGGCATCAGCTTGTTCGGACAATCGTTTGATTTGGATTATAGTATAAATGCCGACAAACTTCCTGAGATAGAGGGTGTTAAAATAGACGAACCATTGAAAGTGGAGGGTGAAATTGTCGGAGATTTGAATCTATTTAATGCGCATGGCGCGGGCGATATATTTAAATCGGCTCTCAATTTTAACGTTACGCTAAAAGATTTTAATATCACAGCTATAACCGCAAATGTCAAAGAACTTAAAATATCTAAACTTTTAGCCGTTTTAAAACAACCTATTTATGCAGACGGCGAAATATCCGCCGATGTACATGTAACGCCAAATGAGAAAAGCGAATTATTCGGCAATGCATTTGTGATTGTCGATAATGGCATAGCTTTTAAAAGTGTTTTGCAAAAAGAGTTTAACTTGACTTTGGATAAAAACCCCTCATATAAAATTTCGTCAAATTTTTCTATGCAAGAGCCAAATAAGATAAGAGGGGGCGCGGAAATTGTGTCGTCTTTGGCAAACTTGAAAATATTGAACGCAAATTATGATTTGGATAGCGCCGAAGCCAATGGCGATTACACTCTTGATATGCAGGATTTGAGAGAGATTGAGACCATTGCCGGTATGCAGCTTCGAGGAGCGGTGAAAATTTACGGCGATATAAAATATGCACCGAACCAATTAGAATTAAATGCAAAAAGCGATAATGTGGCCGGAGGAAAGCTTGACGCCAAACTTGATAACGATAAATTTAGCGCAAAGCTTTTACATGTAAAGATTGAAGAGATTTTAAAGGCGCTTGTTTATCCGAATTATGCTTCGGGCGATTTAAATATAATGGTTGATTTTAGCTCTTTGTCAAATAAAAACGGAAAAGTAGACGTTGAGATAAGTAGCGGTGAATTAAATGCAAAAACACTTCAAAATGAGTTTAATTTAACGGTTGCTAAAACTGAATTTAATGTAAAGTCAAATGTGAGCATACAAAACGGAATTGCGAATTTTGACGTAAAATTTTTATCAAGCCTTATGAATTTAGATAAATTTATAGGCAATTTTAATATGAATAAAAATATTTTAAAATCAAATTATCTGCTCAATATTAAGGATTTGTCCAAATTTAATACTATAGTGCATCAGAAATTGGTCGGCGCTTTGAGCGTTGAGGGCGCGGTAAATTATGAAAACGACAATTTGCATGCAAACGGCGAAAGCAATGTTTTAGATGGAAAAGTAAGTTTTGATTTTAATGATATGAAAGTTGCCCTAAAAGGAGACGACTTATCGTCTCTTGAGGTTTTGAATATGTTAAGCTACCCGCCTGTACTGAACGCTAAAATCGCGTTGAATGCCGCTTATAATATAGATAAAAATAGCGGAACTTTTAACGCTACAAGTCCGAGCGGAAGGTTTGTTAAAACACAATTAGGGGATTTGTTGAAGACATTTACAAACTTTGATATGACGTCGGAAATTTACAATAATATGCTACTTGAAGGAAAAATAAACGGCGCTAATATAAATTTTTTATTTGATATGAAGAGCACAAAATCAAGCATTTCTATAAAAGAGGGCAAAATTTTGGGCAATACGCTTGATATTCCTTTTGTGTTTTATATTGAAAAAACAGATTTGGAAGGCAAGGTAACCGGCACGACCGACAAACCCAAAGTATCTGTAAATAATTCGCAATATCTAAAAAATAAAGCCATAGAAGAGGCAAACAAATATCTTGAGAAAAATAGCGATAAGATAGATAAAGCTGTTGGTAAAGCGCTGGATAAGTTATTTAAATAAATCTTGCAAAAAGATAGAAGCGCTTAATATCTTGAGTAAGTTTTATTGATTGGCAGATTAGAAAATGGTTTGCGATAAAGTATTTGTCGCTAGATCTTACATGTAAAGAAGTACGTTATTTATAGCAATTGTTGTTTACATGTAGCAAACTAAGTATTTTTCAAGTGCATCAAAATAATTTTTGACTTTATTTGCGCAAATTCGCGTTGTTTTTAAAAGTTTTTTATCACTCATAGCTTTGTTGAACTAAAGATGATAGTTGCTTTGCGATTTTGAATTTGCAGCGTTTATATGCAAAGTGAAAACGGATTTGTGTTGAATTATATTTATTGACTTATTTATTTTGGCTTTAAGCTTGTGAATCAAAGGCATTTATAAGTAACTACGCTATATAATTATCCCCTTTTTATTGGCTGGGTAGCTCAGCTGGTTAGAGCGCTGGTCTCATAAGCCGGAGGTCGGGAGTTCAAGTCTCCCCCCAGCTACCAAAAAATCCCTGCAAATAGATATTTTTAAAAATTTAAACTATCTTGATTAAAATAAACTTGCTCAATTTTTATACTGCAATAGATGGCGTTAATTTTGGATGGCATAGAAAATTATAATGAAAGATTTTAAATTTTCACAACAACTTTTGAACTTTAGAGTATAAAGAAAAATATGGTGTAAAATAATATGCGCTTGTTTTCTAAGGCGGTGCAAAAGAGTATCGTGTGATATATATTTTATAATTTTAAAAAAATGGTAATTTATCTTCAAGTGCTTTCATATATCTTTGTATTACAACATTTCAAATACATGTATAGTTACTATATTGAAAAAAGTTTGAAAAATTACACTACTTTTATGTTTTTATGTGAAGTTGATTTGAAGTAAATATCTTAAAATACTTTACATGTAACGACGGTAATTAAAGACTTTTTGGTTTTAGAAAATATAGCGAAAAAGTGAATTTGCTGATTTCAAATTTTTATTATTTAGAAGTTTTTATAAAATTATTTTTTTGAATCTTAATTTTAAGTTGATATTTTTAAAACCTAAAATATATTCCTCTTTATTCTATATCGAATAATTTTTAGCTCTTTGATTGTTGCAAAATTCTCAGTAAAATTTAACAATGTACGTTTGCATTTTCCAGCAAATATTTCGCAATTACATGTACTAATTTCTTCTTCTATACTCTTCATAACCAAAATGTTTCAAAACTTTATAGCTGCCGTCTTTTTTTAAAAGCGCCAAATCCGGTAGTTTTATGCCGTTGAAAGTAGTATTTTTAACGATTGTGTAGTGTATCATATCCTCAAATATGAGCTTATCTCCCACTTTAAGCGGACTATCAAAGCTATAATCTCCTATTATATCTCCGGCCAGACATGTATTGCCTGCAAGCCTATAAGCATAAGTTTTTTCATTTGGTTCCCCAGCGCCCCTTATTTGCGCACGGTAGGGCATGGCGAGAGTATCGGGCATATGAGCTTCGGCAGAAGTGTCTAAAATCGCTATTTGCATATCGTTTTCAACTATATCAAGCACGGAAGCCACAAGCACGCCGCTTTGCCATCCTATCGCCTCTCCGGGTTCTAAATAGACGGTTATGTCGTTATGTCTTTTTTTAAAATCTTTTATGACGTATATTAGTCGCTCTATATCGTAATCTTCGCGAGTGATGTGATGTCCGCCGCCAAAATTTATCCATTTCATTTGCGAAATATACTTGCCGAAAGTTTTCTCAAATCCTTCCAAAACTTTCTCAAGCGCATCTACATTTTGTTCGCAAAGCGTATGAAAATGAAGTCCGTCAAGTCCGTCAAGCAACTCTTCCTTGAAAGCTTTTTGTGTTACTCCCAGGCGGCTGTATTTTGCGCAAGGATCGTATAGGGCAACAGGCGCAGAAGAGACTTCTGGATTGACACGAATACCGCATGATATTCGTCCAAAAACTTTAGGTTTGAATTTTTGCCATTGTGAAAATGAGTTGAAAACAATATGATTGCTGATTTTAGTTATCTCGTCTATCTCACTCTCTTTGAAAGCGGGCGAATATGTATGCACTTCTTTGTCAAATGCATCGCGCGCCAATTTTGCCTCGTAGAGTCCGCTCGCCGTGCAACCGCATAAATATTGTTTAATCAAATAAAACGTATCTTGCAGCGCAAAACCCTTAAGCGCTAATAGTACTTTTGCGCCGCTTTTTTGTTGTACATAATGCAATCTTTTTAGGTTTTCTTCCAAAAGCGCTTCTTCGCATACATAAGATGGCGTTTGTATCTGTTCTATCACGCTTTCTAATTGACTATTTTTTGGATTTTTTATCACTCTTGACCTCTGTTTTTAAAATATCTTAATTTTACAGATATTCTTTGTATGAACCCTACATGTAAGCAAAGTTTATCACATTACATGTAGAGGTTTTCAATTATTTTTTAAAAAAATTATATTACTTCAAAACTCTCATCAGGATTCATTTCTATTATTTCCCACGGCAAACCTTGTTTATTTAACTCTTCCATAAAAGGTTTGGCGTCAAAATTTTCCATATTATAAACCCCATCTCCTCTCCATTTGCCTTCCATTACGAGCTTTGCGCCTATCATAGCAGGAACACCCGTTGTATAACTGACTGCTTGAGCTAATGTTTCTTTATAGCACTCTTCGTGGTCACAAACATTGTAGATATATACTTTTCTACTTTTGCCGTTTTTTATTCCGCTTATTACGCAACCTATGTTTGTTTTGCCTTTCGTTCTTGCTCCTAAACTTGCTGGGTCCGGCAAAAGCGTCTTTAAAAATTGGATAGGCACTATCTTCATTCCATTGTGTTCAATTTCATTTATACCGAGCATCCCAACATTTTCCAAACACTTCATGTGTGTAAGATAGCTTTGTCCGAATGTCATAAAGAAGCGTATTCGTTTTAATCCTTTGATATTTTTTACCAAAGATTCAAGCTCTTCGTGATATAAAAGGTAACTGTCTTTTGGTCCGACATTTGGATAATCCCATACCATTTTTATCGCCATAGGTTTTGTCTCTATCCATTTGCCATCTTCCCAATATCTGCCGTTTGCGCTGACTTCTCTTAAGTTTATTTCGGGATTAAAATTTGTAGCAAAAGGGTAACCATGGTCGCCTGCATTGCAATCAAGTATGTCTATTTCGTTGATTTCATCAAAGAGATTTTGTTCGGCATATGCGCAAAAAACATTTGTAACGCCCGGGTCAAACCCGCTTCCCAAAAGTCCCAAAATGCCTGTTTTTTTAAAATCCTCATTTTTTGCCCATTGAAGTTTGTATTCAAATTTTGCAATATCGGGGTGTTCATAATTTGCAGTATCTATATAGGTTACTTTTGTTTTTATGCAAGCGTCCATTATGGACAAGTCTTGATAAGGCAAGGCGAGGTTTAATACAATGCTCGGGTTTACTTTATTTATTAAAGCTATAAGTTCTTCTGTATTATCGGCGTCAACTTTTGCCGTTTCAATCTCTACATGTTGCCTGTTTTTTATATCTTTTGCTATATCGTCGCATTTACTTTTTGTGCGGCTTGCTAAAACGATTTTTTTAAAAATATCCGAATTTAATGCGCATTTTGTGGTAGCCACTCTGCTAACTCCGCCTGCTCCGATTATTAAAATAGTTCCATTCATCTTTTGTCCTTTGTTAATGTTTTGAGTAAAATCAGCGCGAGTCTCAATGCGCGCGAGCGATGTGAAAATTTTTCTTTGACGTTTGCTTCAAGTTCTCCTAAAGTTTTTTCAAATCCTTGCGGGATAAACATAGGGTCATATCCAAAGCCGTTATTACCTTTTGGATTGTCCGTTACTTTGCCATACATCCAACCGTGTACGCTAAAGTCGCCTTTTTCAGTTGAGATAGCAATAGCGGCAGTATAAAAAGCGTCTGTTTTTTCAATGCCATTCTCCTTTAGTTTTTGCACTAAAAGCTCTAAATTTTTTTGAGCATTTGCCTCTTTTCCGGCAAATCTCGCGCTATATATCCCCGGAATTCCATTCAAAAGAGGTACGCTTATACCGCTGTCGTCCGATAAAACAATAGCGTTTTTGTCGTTTAGCCTGTCAAAAACAGCGCGCGATTTGATAATAGCGTTTTCTTTGAAACTTTTTCCATACTCCTCTATCTCAAAAGGCTCAATGACTTCCTCATAGGAGAGCACTTCAAAATCTCTCAGATAATCTTTAAACTCGGCTATTTTACCTCTGTTTGAACTAGCTAATATAATCTTCCCAATCAAGCGCGCCTCCGGCAAAAATACAAAAACTAATTTTACAATTTTTTGCTTTAAATTTTTAGGAAAATGAAAAAAGATAGCGAATTTTAAAAAATATAAATTATAATTACCGTTTATTCAAAACTAAGGCAAACTTCACATGTTTAAAACAATATTTCCTATAAGCATAATCATAGCATTGCGATTTTTAGGACTTTTTATCGTTTTGCCCGTATTGTCCGTGTATGCGTTTGAGTTAGAGGGAGCAAATGAAATTTTGGTAGGCGCATCCCTTGGCATATACGCAATTTCTCAAATGGTTATGCAGATACCGTTCGGTGCTTTGTCTGATAAGTTTGGAAGAAAAGAGGCGCTTTTTGTGGGAACAGTCATTTTTATGGCAGGCTCTTTGGTATGCGCTTACGCAGACTCAATATACGCGCTTTTTATCGGAAGATTTGTACAAGGAATGGGAGCTGTAGGCGCGGTGGGGAGCGCTTTGATAAGCGATTTGACCAAAGAAGAGACGCGCGCAAAAGCTATGGCTTTCATGGGGATAATTATCTCTTTAAGTTTTGCTCTTTCAATGACTTTAGGACCTATTATAGGAGGGTATTTTGGCATAGATAAACTTTTTTTGTTCACTGCATTTTTGGCGTTTTTATCGCTGTTTTTGCTCTTTACTATAAAAAATCCTCCAAAAATACAAAGTGTTGACGAAAGAAAAAAAATTAATTATAGCAAGCTTTTGAAAGATGAAAACTTATGTCGTATGAATATAACTAATTTTTTGCAAAAGATGCTTATGACCATGACTTTCATGAGTATTCCTATCATTATGACGCGGCAATTTTTGTGGGACAAAAAAGAACTTTGGTATATTTATCTTCCAGCTATGATTTTCGGAATGTTTGCTATGCTGCCCTCCGTTATTGTCGGCGAAAAGATGAAAAAAAGCAAAGAGATGCTTTGTGTTGGGATACTGTTTTTCGCACTGTCTTATTTTTTTATGGGATATGCTAAAGATGCACGGTTTTTTATTGTCGGTGTAACTTTGTTTTTTACAGGATTTAATATTCACGAACCTCTAATGCAATCTTTAACGAGCAAATACGCTAAAGTTAAAAGCCGCGGAGTTACGCTTGGAGTTTTTAACTTTTTTGGATATTTCGGTACATTTTGCGGTGGTATTGTTGGGGGAGTTTTTTTACAACATTATGAAATAATGCAGATATTTTGGATAGTTTTTTTTACATGTATTGTCTGGCTTTTTTTGATACTAACGCTTAAAAATCCTGCATTTTTTCAAAATATATACATTCCGCTTTCGCAAGTTAAACAAGATTATACTCAATACTTAGAAAATACGATAGGAATAGCAGAATGGTATATTAGCGACAATACGCTGGTTGTTAAGTTTAATACGAAAATAGCCGATAAATCGGATATTTTGGCTAATCTAAAATATGAATTATAAAAACTTATCTAATTTTTGCAATATGATTGAGATAAACCAATAGTGGTTATTTGGAGCAATCTATTTTTGTTAAAGTTTTTATACAAACGCAAAAACTAAATTGTTTTATTGGCTTATTTTGGTAAAATAGAGACAAATTGAAAATCGGACGGATTATGATTAAGAGTATAAAAAATAGAGTCAATTCTACATATATGATACAAAATTACAAAAAAATTCTGCCATTTGTAAAACCTTACTGGGTGCGAGCTGTGTTGGCTATGGTTATTACTATCCCGGTTGGTTCAATGGATGCTTTTATAGCTCTTCTTCTAAAGCCGTATATGGATGTTGTTCTTGTTGAAAAATCAGTCAGCGCAACAGCTTATATACCAGTGTTGATTATCGTATTTAGTCTTATACAAAGTTCCCTAAACTACGCTTCTACCTATTTTAACACATGGGTGGGCAGAAAGATAGCCAATGATCTCAAAACTAAACTTTTTGATAGACTTATGAGCTACGAGGCTTCATTTTTTGACAAAACAAGTTCGGGGGAGGTACAATTTCGTTTTAACGGAGATGTTGATACTGCATGTAACGGACTTATAGCAAACATAAAGCTTTTTATTACAAGAGTAATCTCATCAATCGCTCTTATAGGCGTGCTTTTTTATAACTCATGGCAGTTAGCGCTTATAGCTTTGACCATTATGATATGCGCTCTGTATCCATTGACAACTATAAGGCGTCGTGTGAAAAATATTATGAACAAGACCGTATTTTCAGGCGCGCAAGTAGTAACGCATTTCAATGAAGCATACAATGGCAATAGAGTCATTACCTCTTATAATTTAAAAGAGCATCTGCAAAAAAAGTTTAAAGAAACGCTTCAATCGGTTTTTACTCTTGGTATAAAAATGGTGCAAAGAACTGGTATTATGTCGCCGGTGATGCATTTTATTGTCTCTATAGGTATTGCGCTTGTTATATGGTATGGCAGTTATCTCATTACATCTGGCGATATAACTCCGGGTAGTTTCGTCTCTTTCATAGCCGCGTTATTAATGCTTTATACTCCGTTAAAAGCCATGGGCAATAATTTTAATAACGTTATAAACTCACTCATGGCTGTGGAGAGAGTATTTGAACTTATGGACGCTGTACCGCAAATTATAGACAAAGAGGAAGCTGCAAAACTTGACAGCGAAATTAAAACCATAGAGTATCAAAATGTCTCATTTGGATATACACAAGAAAAGTTGGCTATAAAAGATGTCAGTCTTAAAATAAATGCCGGTGAAACAGTGGCACTTATCGGCAATAGCGGTGGAGGTAAAACTACTATCGGAAATCTACTGCCGCGTTTTTACGATGTAATGAGTGGGTCTATCAAAATAAATGGTATTGATATAAGAGATATTGGCTTGAGTTCTTTGAGAGAACATATCGCGGTTGTTTTTCAAGATAACTTTCTGTTTTCCGGTACAATAAGAGAAAATATTGTTCTTGATAGGAAAGATACAACCGAAGAACAATTAAACCTCGTTATCAAAAGCGCTTGTTTAGATGAGTTTATATCGGAATTAAAAGATGGGCTTGATGCACATATAGGGGAGCGCGGCGTATTGATTTCGGGCGGTCAAAAACAGCGTATTGCAATAGCAAGAGCATTTTTGAAAAATGCGCCGATAGTTATACTTGATGAAGCTACTTCAGCACTTGACAATAAATCTGAAGCGGTTGTTCAGCAAGCTATAGATAATTTAATGAAAAACAGAACTGTTATTGTGATAGCTCATCGCTTATCAACCGTTAGAAATGCAGATAAAATAGTGGTGATAAATTACGGTCAAATAGCCGAAATCGGAACACACGACGAGTTGGTAAAAAAGGAAGACGGTATATACACCTCTTTGTACAAAGCTCAATTGAGATAGTTTGGTATCGTGCAAAATACTGCGTTTATATATGTGTTATATGACATACCGCCTAAAATGGTTGGAAAATATAATAGAATAAAAAATTTGTTGGAAGAAGAATTGACATAATAAATATTATGGTTTAGTCTTGGTTAAGGATAAATTAAAATGGATGATAAATTAGAAAAAATTGCTGATACTCTAGTAAAAAATTTCATTAAAGAAATGAATGGTTGGGAATTATTTTGTAACGAAATTGATAAATCAGATTTACATTATTTGGAAATAGATAAAAAGCAAAAAGAATACGTAAAAAATATTTTTGATAAATATTGTACTCAAAAAGATAGAAAATATGGACGGCCAAACTGCATATCATATGGTGTTGATGGTACTTTTATATACAATGAAACTGAAAAAATAATAAAAATTGAACAAGCGAATAAAAATAGAATGTTAGTATATACTCAAAATGAAGATGATAAATTTATGTATATAATATTGAAAAAAAATAATAACTGGTTAATTGATTCAAAAAAAGTATACGGACGAAAGGTAAATGATAAATGGGACAATACATATTTATAATATAATATAAAAATAATAATGTACGGCGGTACGTCGCATAACAGGTCTGTTTACGCTTCGCCGCTCTTGGGCAACGATGGGCAACGTCATCGTAGAGACGGGGCGCGCCCCGTCTCTACAAAATACACAGTCAAATTGCCGGTATTGAATAATTGATTAACTTTGCACCCGTAAAAATGATATACCGTACAAAAGAAAAATGATGGAAAAGAACAGGATAATAGAAAATGAAATGCGGGACTGCGCAAATAGTTATCGCAACGGGCTGGCAAACCGTCGCATACAGCCGGAACGTTATACGCCATTTGCCCTAAAATTTATTTGAATATATTGTATGAAAATTATTGGATAAGAAACTTGACAAAATATATAAATATTGTAAATAATGCTTATACAGAGGTATAATATGAAATTTTATTTAATCGGTTCAGATGAAGGATTTAATGAATTGCGTTTTTCAAAAGTTGAAGAATGGCAAAATTATATGGGAATTGGCAAACCAATTTCAAAGATATGGAAACCTGTTAAACTTGAATATATTTATGGAAA
>JAIRXG010000023.1 GCA_031268335.1 Campylobacteraceae bacterium | reverse complement strand
TTCAATAATCCTTATTGGACTCCTGATAATGCTATAGGATTAACAGATGTAACGTTAGATACTCTATTGCTTTTTGTTCCTGCGAAGGTGGGGATAGGAAGCAAGAGCGGGGGTAGTGCAAATTTTGCTACAGAAAATAGTCAAGCATATTTTTGGTCTGGCTTGGGCGAGAAAGGCGAAAATATAGCAGCAAATATTGCAACTACACGTGGTGGCGTTACTCTTGAAACATTTGCAAAAAATAATGGGATAAATTTGCCAGTTTTTGATAGTGCAAATCAAGCGACAGTGCAAGCTTGGCAAGAAGCTTCAAAAGCATATGCCAAGGGAGCACAAGGAACTGTTCGTGTAGTTCTTGGAGATTCGGTAAAACCAACAAGCGTCTGGAATACTATAGAACTTCCAGCACTCAAAACCAATCCAAAAGTTACCGAAATTATTCAAGTAGACCCAAAGACGGGTATAGAAACAATAATCTTTAAAAAATAAAGGAATAACTATGATTGATGAAGAGTTGAGTTTGGCAGTAGTAAGATACTATGGAGTTGGTGTAGAATTTTATCCACATTCAGATAAGACACGAGTAATTGATGAGTTTGGTGAAGAAAAAGGAATGGTGCTGTTGTATAAGATAGATAAAATATTAAATGAATTAGACGGTTTATTGCGAGATTGTTCTAACTACACATTAAATGGCGTTACTGATTGGGCAATAGATATGATGAAAAAAAAACACCCCGAACTCAACGAACAAGCACTGAAAGCTCTTGGTTGGGCTTTTAGTTTTGCATGGTGGAAATAAAAAAATTAAAGGAGCTCTCCTGAAAAACCTCACTCTACTTTTCACAATCTTTTTGCTCCTTTTCAACATTCCCCTCTTTGCCTCAATCCAGCCATTACATGTAAATATTCCAAACACATTTGTCTATACAAAAACACTTTCACACTCAAACGCTCTTTCTCTTAACTCTTTTACTAATGCTGTAATCTATAACAATTTAGATAAGAGCAAAGGAGCTAACAGGCAGTTAAGCGGTAGCGAGATAGATATACTTCAACATGCTAAACAAAACAAAACCCAAGAAGAACAATACAGACTAACCGCAGCAGCTTGCGCATTAACAAATTGTGCCGATGGAGTAAGCGATAAAGACCCTAACTATCAACAGTTACTACAATTGCAAAATGATGGTAAAGAGTACAAAGACGAACAAAGCATATTGCTTCAATCATCGTCAATATCATTTCTTGAAGAGAATAAAGATATAACCGATGATTCTCTTATAGGAACTCCTCCGTTTTTCTATATGCCTCAAGATTATGTTACAGATAAGATTACAAGCAATGAATTGGATACAAGAGCATTAGGAGGAGTTCAGGCAATAACAGGTATAGCCGATATAGGAGCTTCTTTGATAGCTTGCTCAACAACAGCGGGAGTAGGATGCACAATAGGAGGCTCGGCATTATGGACAATAGGTTGGGATAACTATTACACAGGAACTCAAACTCTAATTTCGGGAGAACAGCAATCAACTCTTGGAGCAACCGTAATATCTCAATTAACAGGATTGACCCCAGAAACTTCCGAGCTTATTTATGCAGGAATGAATATAGGAGCTGGTGTTGGAGTTGGGATTAAGACGGTGGGGAATGTTGGGGGGGTGGGAACAGATGCTACTAAAATAAATGCTTTTGATTTAACACTAACGAAAACTGTCGAGAATCACCTTGGTGATATGAGCAAAAGTGGTATACCGGTAAGACCGTATGGCGATTCTAGACAATTAATACAAGAAATAATAAATTCTAAAACGCCAATATCAGACCCTGGAGGTGTTTCTGGTGCATTAAGATGGGATGTTCAAGGAACAATGAATGGTAAGCAAGGAATGTATGAATTAGTTGTAGATCCTAATACAAATACTGTATTGCATTTTTTATTTAAAAGTACAAAGTAATACATTATGCTTGAAATTAAACTTCTGTATTCTTTGACACCAAATATTTTAAATGGTGATTTAATTTACAGAAAATCAGAATATTCACTTGATTTTATACCTAACGCAGATAGTGGAATTATATATTTAGATAGAAAAAATTTTTGCTCATTATCAATAAATACACTGCAACTTGAAGTGGATATTGAAAAAAGAAAAATTCTTTACCCTTGGGGATATTTTCCATTAGTAAATTATGTTTATCGAAAAATTAATAAACCACAATCTGTATATGGAAATATATATATTAATTCAAATGAAGGTTTGCAACATGGTGTATCGTATGATATTTCAAACCCAAAGTCGTGGAAATTATTTAAAGATATAGACAATGGATGGGTATGTATTAGCAAGAATGAAGATATTAATGATATAAAAAATAATATTTGTATAGAATTTGCAAAAAATTCTATACTGTGCATTAAAAATAATACTGCCAACTCGTTATTTATGAAACCTTTATTGAAAGAATAATTTAAATTATGAAGCGTTTTCATGTATTCCTGATAATTTTATCTTTATTTTTTACTCCTATTTTATTGCATGCCAATACTCTAATTTCAGGCGAACAACAATCAACTCTTGGAGCAACCGTAATATCTCAATTAACAGGATTGCCGTCTCAAACTTCCGAACTTATATATGCAGGAATGAATATAGGAGCTGGTGCAACTGTAGGAGCTACTGCTATAAAGATGGGGGGGAATGGGGAAGAAATAACAAAAGTTGATTTACCAAATTTCTATGTCAATTCACAAGGACAAGCTATTCAGTCAGTTGGTTGTAGATACATATCGTCAGATGCTCCATATCTTCAAGATTTGATTTCAACAGGAATAATATCAGCTAACACAAGAGGTACTTATATCACATTTAATAAAATGGGAATAGAAGCAGCAGATAAACTGCAATAGATTTCAACAAAAATTGGATTCAAAACACTATTTTGCAATGATGGAGTAACAAAATAGGTAGTCAACACTAATATTATTAATTTGATAATTATGATTAAGCAATTATTAATTTTTTAAGTAATACAATCTTACATTGTAATTTTATAAAAACAAATAAAAAGGTTGAATTCATGAAAGCATTTGAACTGATATGTGTGGCATACTTAAAAAATGATATTGGGTTTCGAAATAGTTTTGAGATCATCGCAAAATATATAAATTACTCTATACATTTGGCAGGACTTGATGAAATACATGAAAGCAAAGATTATAAATTTTATACTTTCGGAAGCTTCTACCCTACAGAACAAGATAAAATTTACAAGAAAAGCAAAATCTATAAATTTACGATAAGAACGCTGAATAAAACTCTTGCAAATGCTCTTAATAGCAGCTTGAAAGACAATACTAACAATAAACATTTTACAATCGTTGAAATAAGTAGTAGAGAAGTTTCACAATTTTTTATAAGTGAATTATATAGTGTATCTCCGGTTATAGTTTCTGTGGATAACGGAAGATTTTGGACGATAAAAGAGAGTGGTAACGTAGAGCAACTTAAAGAATTGTTACATAATAATGCAAAGAAGAAATACAAAAATTTCTTCAATAAAGAGATAGATATACAACAAAATTTCATTCAATTAATTGAGATTAAAAACAAAGTTCCTCAAAATATTATAATAACTAAAAATGATAAAGAGGTTCAGTTTTTTGGCAATAAATTAAGAATAATTCCAAACGAAGATGATATTTCGCAAAAACTTGCTTTCATCGCTTTTAGCTGCGGAATTGGCGAAAAAAATAGCTATGGTGGCGGATTTGTTCTCGCGAAAGGGATAAAGTGATTTATGACATTTTAGAAGTATTTAAAAAACTATACAAAGAAAAGGGAGAAAATTTCATTCTTGATTCATATAGTTTAAAAGATGGACTATATGTAAAAATAAATAAAGATGACACTTTAGAATTCTATGAATTAAAAATCGTAAAAAAAGATAAGTTTTTTTCAGATTTAGATGGCATACAAAATAGCGATATGAAGGAGTGGTTTATAAAAAGAGATTATTATAGCTCATACATCAATTCTAATAAGTCGTTATTTGATAAAAAAATTCATAACATAAACTATTTGTCATATTTTTTTAAAGTTGAAAATGCTGACTATGCCAAAGATAAAATTGACCATCATTTTAACATTTTGCTAAATTTTAAAAAGTTTAATGATAAAAAGGATAAAGAAGTTTTAGATGGGTATAAATTTGTTATAGAAAATGAAGACAGAAAAAAAGATATCTTAAAAAAATGCGAAATTTTGAAAAATTGTTTTAATGAAATTATAAAAATTGCCGAAGAGAAGAATATAAAAAATTATATAAAAATATTTTTTGATGAAGAGTTAGAAAAATACACAAACGAAAGTGAGATATACTTATCTCTAAAAATATTCAATGATAGCAGTTACAATAAAAAAATTGAAAATAAAATCTATGGTTTATCAAATTCAAATATGGGACTAAACTCTAAAAAGCCATTTTTGGGAAACAAAACTAGAAAAAATGCAACACCTTTTATGTTGGAAAATGAAAATGCTATGATGCTAAAAAAATTTTTTGACTGGTTAAAAAATCAACCTTACAATGAATATAGAACTTTAGATAGAGATCATTTTTTTATGCAAAAACAGTCAAATAATGATGAAGCGGAAATAACAGATTTTGATTATATACCAGTAAAAACGGATGATGTGAATAAGTCGTTTACCTCAATACATGTAAAGAATTATCTATATATAGAAGATAAAGAAGAAAGTCTGATACTAGATTATGAAATAAAAAAGCTATCCCAACTGGAAGACAAGATTGATGACCTTTTTTATAATAAACAGTTGAAATTTAATTATTATAAAGACAGCAAAGATATAAAGGTGTCTGATTTTTTATCTAAAAAACTTCAATCAATACTTTTAATCACTAGATTTGTAATGATAAATTATTTTAAAAAGTATGACGATAGAGAATTTTTATATGTTATTAAAAAATATGGAACTGAGTTTATAGTAAATCATTACATGAGTGAAAGATACTTTAAAGCAAAAGAGGCGATGAATTTAAAACTGTCATTAGAAGGAGAGAACATGGATATACAACAAGAGTTGCAAAATATTAAGACTATTTTGAATAATGAAGATGAGTATAAAAATTTGACCAAGGATGAGTTTTTGTTTTTAGCCGGTCAATGGGCAGCTTATCTGCTCTCACTAAGCAAAGCTGACAACAAAAATAAAACTTTGGCTTTGGCAGAACAGTATTTTAAAGCAAAATATATATCAAAGTTACAAAGTGCACTAAATAATGATTTGGAAAAATTCAAATATAAGGTTGGTCTAAACAATAAAAAAATTAAAAAAACTGTTGCGCTTTTAAAATCATATCACAATGAGGAAAAGCTAACAAGCAGCGATAAAGACAGATTTTTAGTTGGCTTTATGGTTGACAATATTTTTTGGGAATCAAATAAAAAAGAAAATGCGGAGGAGATAAAGCAATGAAAAGAGTTTACGGAGTAATTGGCATAAAAGCTAAAATGGCAAATTGGAATGCAGACTTTACTGGTCGCCCAAAATCAATAAGCAATGGCGATATATTTGGAAGCGATAAGGCTTTAAAGTATCCTATGAAAAAGATGTGGGAAAATGAAGGTAAAAAAGTTCTTTATATAAAAAGTTGGAAAGAAGAAAAAGAGGCTGTTGTCCCTAAAAAATTAGCGGAAAGATATTTGTTCTTGTTTGAAAATATTGACAAAAAAACTCCAACAAAAGAAGTTTATAAAAATCTTTTCAGTGCAATAGATGTTAAAAATTTCGGAGCAACATTTGCAGAAGAAGGGCAAAATATCTCCATAACCGGTGCGGTTCAATTTGGGCAAGGATTTAACAAATTTGATGATACAAATATTGAAGTTCAAGATATATTGTCTCCATTTGCAGATTCCACGAAAGATGATGCAAAACAATCAACCTTGGGCACGAAGATAACAGTTGATGAAGCACATTATTTTTACGGTTTCTCAATCAACCCAAAATCTTATGATGAATACAAGCATATTTTAGGAGGGGATTTTAAAGGATATACAAAAGAGGATTATGAAGAGTTTAAAAAAGTAGCTCTTGTAAGTGCTACTGCGTATAGTACAAATTCTAAGTTTGGTTGTGAAAATGAGTTTGCTCTGTTTGTAGAGTGCAAAGAAGATGAAGCATATTTACCAGATTTGAGTGATTATATAGAGTTTGATAGTGAAAAAAGAAACATAAGTTTATCAAAACTTGAAGAGCTTATTAAAGATAAATATGAAAAAACTGAAGTATATTTTAACCCTTTTAAACTTGAAGTGATAACTTCATTAGATAAGTTCAATATATTTACTAAAGAAAAATTATAAAATGAAAGCGATAAGCTTTGAATTGAGTGGAAAAACAGCCATTTTTAAAAAGCCAGATGTTAATTCATATGCATATTTTACATATAACAATATACATAAACCTGCACTTTTGGGATTACTTGGTGCAATAATCGGGCTTGGTGGTTATACAAAATTGTATGATGGCAACAAGGGATTAAAAAATGACTCATCTGATTACAATGATGGCTTTCCTGAATTTTATGAAAAATTAAAAGATTTAAAAATTTCCATTATCCCCCTTGCAAAAAATGGCTATTTTTCAAAGAAAATTCAAATTTTTAACAACTCCGTCGGATACGCATCAGAAGAAACTGGCGGTAATTTGATAGTGCGTGAACAATGGTTGGAAAATCCAAAATGGCAAATAATGATTTTAGAAAACGATAGCATTGAATATGAAAAAATAAAAAATTATCTACTAAATAAAAAAGCCGTATATATTCCATATTTAGGCAAAAATGACCATTTTGCAAACATAGCCAAAGTAAGTGAAATAGAATTGAGTGAAAATTTATTTTTAGATGATGGTCTTTATGTAGACTCTCTTTTCATAAAAAAGGGTGACATAAATGGTTGTGAGAAAGAAGGGGAGTTACCTTTTATATTTCAAGAAATTTCTCCTATATCTTTGCAAAAAGATTTTCATTTTTATGAATATGCAACTTTATGCTTTTCAAATTGTGAGCTTGACGAAAAACCAGAAAGTTGCTTTTCGCTTAAAAATAAAAATTATATTTTTTTTTAGATAATGTAAATGGTGGATTTAAAAGAGTTTGATATAGATGAATTTATTTTGGCACATACACCAAATGAGACTTTAATAGAGCACTCTTTAAGGACTATTGAATATTTTAAAAAGATAAAGGAAGTAAAAAATTTAGACAACTTATTAGATAGACTTTTTTTAAATCTTGATAATAAATATTTTGAGTTAATAAAACAGATGTTTGAAAATGCAATTTATCTGCATGATATTGGAAAGATAAATCCATATTTTCAAGCCAATAAAATGAATAATCAAAATTTAAGATATAAGAAGTATAAAAATTCTTCTGTTTCAACAGAGCACTCCTCATATTCTAAAATTGAATATCTTAAATATTTTGAGAAGCATATCAACGAAAATATCGCAAATAGAAAAGAAAAAGATAAATTGAAATATATCTTGTATGCTTTTTCTTATCATATCACAAAACATCACGGAAGATTAGCTATTTTTGAAGAATATGATGAAAAATGTATCTCATTTTTTCATCATATAAAAAAATACGACATCAATTTTTTTGAATTTTACATCTTAAATAAACTACTTTTTTCACTTTTGGTTTCTAGCGACTATTATGCGACTACTCACTATATGGCTGATTTACCAACTAATGATTTTGGGGCGATAAAAGATAAACAAAAAATAGTAAAAAAATTTGAAAATTATGAAATTGTAAAAAATATTCGCCAAAATAAAAATTTAATTGATATCAATATCCTTCGTTCAAAATTATTCATAGAAGCCGAGCAAAACTTAATTGAAAATTTAGACAAAAATATTTTTTATCTTGAAGCTCCAACAGGAAGCGGTAAAACATTAACTTCTATAAATCTTGCTATGAAATTGATACAAAAACAAGATATAAATAAAATATTTTATATTTTTCCTTTTAACACTCTGGTTGAACAGACAGAAAAACAGTTAAAAAAGATATTTGAAAATGAATTGGATATAGAAGTTATAAACTCCATAACTCCAATAAAAGAAAAAACCGATGAGGAACTTGAAAACGAAGAGACTAAATATCAAAAATCATATATAAATAGATTGTTTTTTCACAATGAGCTTATTCTCACAACTCATATTTCCTTTTTTGATATTCTTTTTGGCACAACAAAAGAGGATAATTTTCCTCTGTGGCAAATGGCAAATAGCGTGATTATTCTTGATGAAATTCAAAGTTATGATATAAATCTTTGGAGTTATATGACAAAGTTTTTCAAGTATTACGCCAAAGCCTTAAATATGAAAATCATCATTATGTCAGCAACTTTGCCAAAGCTTGATGAGTTAATAGAACACGATGACACGATTTTTGTAGAGCTTATAAAAAACAAAGATAGTTATTTTCAAAATAAGTATTTTAAAAATAGAGTAGACATTGATTTTTCGCTCTTAGAGATAAAAAAAATTGATAATGCGAATCTGATTAAGAAATTAGATGAAGAAAAAGATAATTATTCAAAAATTGTATTTGAATTTATAAGAAAAGATAGTGCGCGAGAGTTCTATGACTTGCTCTACAAAGATGAAAGATTTAATAATTTTGAAATTTACGAATTAAGTGGAGATGACAACAAAGCAACAAGAGAGTATGTGATAAACAAAACAAAAGAAGAAAATATTAAAATTATAGTAATTGCAACACAAGTTATAGAAGCCGGCATTGATATTGATATGGATTTAGGTTTAAAAGATATTTCTACTCTTGACAGTGAAGAACAATTTTTAGGAAGGATTAATAGAAGTTGTTTGAAACTTGATTTTGCATGTAAACCAAAAGTGTATTTTTTCAACAAAGACGATGAGGGTCAAATATATAGAAAAGACTTTAGAATTGAAAATAATCTAAGAAAACAAGAATCAAGGGAGAAGCTTTCAAACAAAGATTTTAAATCATTCTACGGTGAGGTATTTGAAAAGATAAAAAAAGATGACAGAAAAATAACACAAGGGATAATGGGCAATTTTGAAGAGTTTGAGAATAATGTTTTAAAGCTAAATTTTGAGAACATAAAAGGAAAAATGCAACTTATAAAAAGTGATAATTTTAGGCTATTTTTTCCATTTAAATTGGAAATATCAAAATATGATATTGAAGAGTTTAAGGATAAAGAAAGCATAAGAATTTATCTTGATGAAAATGAAAAACTTGACGGGCAGAAGATATGGGATGAGTTTATAGCTTTAAACGATATAGAGAATTATGCACAAAAAGAGATAAAAAGAAGTAAATTAAACTCTTTGATGCAATTTTTTACATTTAACATTTTGAGGTTTGATAACAAGTATCAATTACCATATTATGATGAAGAAAAATTCGGATTTTTTTATATCAGAAATTATAAAGAATATATAACAAAAGATGGAAAATTTGATAGAAAAAAATACATTTCCATAAAAGACAACATTTTTTTATGAACCGCATAACAGGAACGCTAATCAATTACTATTTTCATTGCAAGACACAGTGTTGGCTTAGTGCTAATCGCCTAAATCTTGAAGATAACAGCGAAGATGTGCATATCGGAAGAGTGCTACACGAGATCAATGAAGAAAAAAGCAAACATGCTGAAGTGTTATTAGGAAATGTAAAAATAGATAAGATAACCGATGATTATGTGATTGAGTTTAAAAAATCCGATTCCGATCCCGAGGCTGCAAAATGGCAATTGCTACTTGAACTTTTTACGCTGAAGCAAAAAGGTATTGAGAAAAAAGGCAAACTTGAATATGCCGAAAAAAACAGACAAACAAAAACAGAAGTCGTGATTTTGGACGACATATATGAAGCCAAACTTTTAAAGATTTTTGAGGAGATAGATACTTTGATTGAAGAAAAAGTTCCTCCGAAACCTATTTTTGCATCAAAATGTAAAAGATGCGCTTATTATGAATACTGTTTTATATAGGAGATTTGATGTCAGAACGTCATACCCGTTACATATTTTCTATGGGAAAACTTGAACGCAAAGATAACTCCATTTCTTTTAGAAATGATAATACAAATTTCTACATGCCGATTGAGGAGATAAGAGAACTTTACTGTTTTAATGAGGTGAGTTTTAATACAAAATTTCTGGATTTTATCTCAAAAGCCGGCATAACGATGCACATTTTCAATTATGGCGGCGGATATAGCGGCACTTTTTATCCGAAAGAGTATCTCATAAATGGTAATTTGACTATAAAACAGTCGTTGTGTTTTATAGAACATCGTCTTATAATAGCAAAAAGTATTGTGAATGCTATAGCAAAAAACATACATGAAGTTTTGTATCATTACTACAGACACGAAAAAAAGGAGTTAAAAGAGTATCTTGATTGGTTAAAGTATCAAGTATCAAATTTACTTGAAAAAGCGCTGACTATTGAACAAATTTTATCTATTGAAGGACAAGTTTGGAGTAGATTTTATGATAGTTTTAAGTATTTTTTACCCGAAGATTTTTTAATAAATAAAAGGGTCAAACGTCCGCCCGACAATCCTATGAATGCGCTTATAAGTTTTGGAAACACATTGCTTTATACTAAAACTATCTCAGCAATTTACCATACACATCTAAACCAATCCATAAGTTTTTTGCATAGCCCAAGAGAGGGGCGTTTCAGCTTATGTCTTGATTTGTGCGAGGCATTTAAACCCGTAATAGTTTTTAGAAGCATTTTTGATTTAGTCGGCAGAAAAAAACTCCAAGTTTCAAAACATTTTGATAAAAAATTAAATTATGCGTTATTAAACGAAGATGGCAAAAGAATTTTCATAGAAGAGTTTGGAAATAGACTGGATGAAACTTTTTTGCACCCAAAACTTAAAAGAAAAGTTTCGTATGGACATTGTTTAAGGCTTGACGGGTATAAACTAATAAAATTTATTTTAGAAAAAAAAGAGTTTACACCATTTATTTTAAAAGAGAAAATGTGAAAAAATTTTCTACAAATTATAATTACATTTTTTTGTTTTATGATATAGCCGACGAGTTTAGTGAGATTGGCAAATATCGTGTTACAAAAGTTTTTAAGATTTGTAAAAAATATCTCAAACATCATCAAAAATCTATCTTTCGCGGAAATATTACAATATCAAATCAGATAAAATTAATTAATGAATTAAAAAAAACAATTGATTCAAAGATGGATTTTATAACTATTATCAAAGTGCTAAATTCAGGAAGTTTTGAAGAAGAGACTCTCGGAACCCAAAAACAAAATAGTGAGCAAATTTTTATTTAATTTTTCCAATTTATTTTTATAAAAATATCAATAATATAATATCTTATTGCTATATTTTGTTCTTTTATTTATCGTTGTTATAATTAATTGGAAAAAGTTCAAGAAATAGTTGATTAAAGGGGTTTATTGTTTCTCAAATAGCCTATTTTTCTTGGTTGAACCGACACAAATCTTGTATTGAAACGATGAAAAAGTATGTAGCATATAAAGGAGAGAGATTGTTGAACCGACACAAATCTTGTATTGAAACGTATCGTCGTAGTTTTCTACAAGTTTTTGAAAATCCAGTTGAACCGACACAAATCTTGTATTGAAACGGGCGTTGTTTGCCAAAGGAATCACATCTTTTAAAACTGTTGAACCGACACAAATCTTGTATTGAAACTTTTTACATATTATGCAAACCTTTAAAATTGTCTCTGTTGAACCGACACAAATCTTGTATTGAAACGCGTGCCCGCCGCCATCGCCACTGCTATTTTTGCTTGTTGAACCGACACAAATCTTGTATTGAAACTTATGCGAGCGGACATGAAGAAATTTTTTCCATTGAGTTGAACCGACACAAATCTTGTATTGAAACATGCCTATTGCGCTTTTAATACTTTCAACTATCTCGTTGAACCGACACAAATCTTGTATTGAAACTAATTCATAGCACTAATACCCTCAAGCGTAGCCGTAGTTGAACCGACACAAATCTTGTATTGAAACAGAAAAACAGACACGGAATATTAACAAAACATTCTTGTTGAACCGACACAAATCTTGTATTGAAACGAAGACGCATTATATACCTTGAATGGAAACCCTTTAGTTGAACCGACACAAATCTTGTATTGAAACGTCTAAAACTGTGTCTAAAATCGTGCCTAAAACCCAGTTGAACCGACACAAATCTTGTATTGAAACACTCTTGAATGATTGTCTATAAAATGCTCTTTTATAGTTGAACCGACACAAATCTTGTATTGAAACAGTTAAAGGATTTAAGCGAGCTTGAAATAACAGACGGTTGAACCGACACAAATCTTGTATTGAAACCCGGAAGCAAAATTTACATAGATATAGAAGTAGAAAGTTGAACCGACACAAATCTTGTATTGAAACTGGACCTGGTCCTGACAAGTCCACCCTACGACAACCTGTTGAACCGACACAAATCTTGTATTGAAACTAGTTAAAATCTTTTTTAATTTCGTTTCGCGTAATAGTTGAACCGACACAAATCTTGTATTGAAACTTTATGCCCATCCCATCGTAAAGTTGATTATAGTTTGTTGAACCGACACAAATCTTGTATTGAAACTAGTGCCTATGATCAAAGTCACACCCGACAATAAAAAGTTGAACCGACACAAATCTTGTATTGAAACTAGGGGCATAAAAACATAAGCGTTAAACGCTGCTTGTGTTGAACCGACACAAATCTTGTATTGAAACTAGCCTATTAAAACGCGCGAACCCACGAGATTTTGGTTGAACCGACACAAATCTTGTATTGAAACTTTTACAGCTCCTTTCCCTCCCCTTATGGAAGGTAAGTTGAACCGACACAAATCTTGTATTGAAACACTTCTTCTCGCTCAAGTGAATTAAGAGAAATGGCAGTTGAACCGACACAAATCTTGTATTGAAACCCATAATATAAGACACGATGCTGCTGTTAAACTACAAGTTGAACCGACACAAATCTTGTATTGAAACCTAAATAGGAGTAAAAAAATGCCAACAGAAAACAAAAGTTGAACCGACACAAATCTTGTATTGAAACATAAACTAAAGAAACTAATAGGCATCCTCATAGAGTTGAACCGACACAAATCTTGTATTGAAACTCCACAACCCTTTCGTACAGTCTGCTTGCCCTACCGTTGAACCGACACAAATCTTGTATTGAAACCGCAATTGGCATATATGCCTGATAGCAACTGGGTAAGTTGAACCGACACAAATCTTGTATTGAAACTGATATTTGCGCTGCCGTCAAAGCTTGCCGCAGTGCGTTGAACCGACACAAATCTTGTATTGAAACATAATATCCTCTATTTCTTTAACTACGCTCTTTAGTTGAACCGACACAAATCTTGTATTGAAACCTTATTACTTCGGCTTTAATAGTTAGCTTAGCTCTTGTTGAACCGACACAAATCTTGTATTGAAATTGTTTACCTGCACTTATAAAATCCCCTACAAATGCGTTGAACCGACACAAATCTTGTATTGAAATCATCTGCAGCCGGACGTTATCGCAAATCTAACGCCGCGTTGAACCGACACAAATCTTGTATTGAAATCATTAAGTGCTTTTGATGGAAGCATTAAAAATCTAATGTTGAACCGACACAAATCTTGTATTGAAATCTGATAGCGGTGATTTTGAGCTTGGTTTTTATGCTGCGTTGAACCGACACAAATCTTGTATTGAAATGCTTTGAGGTTTGATGAGAAAAATATTAACTGTCAAGTTGAACCGAAACAAGCGTTGTATTGAAATCTGCTTGTGAATTTTTTATCATATTATTTTTGTTAAATACATGTATAAAGTTTCAACTTTTAAAAGTTAGTACATATAAAAATTTAAGTGTTATATCACATTATTGTGTCGAAATTATTTTAAGTTGATATTATTTTTTTAGCTTTTGTTGTTGAATCAAGACAAATGCCACATTGGAAAAGCTTGATGTAAAATATTTGCTTTTACAACCGTTTTTTTGTGCGAGCGAAAAGTTTAAAATAGAGGAAACAAAACATTTTTGCGATTTGATAGTTTTGATTTTTTGTGCAAATTTTAACGTAAAAACCCAAAACCGCTCCAAAAATATCTTTTGTTAGAGCAAAATATAACACCAAAATTAGCATAAACTTTAAAATTCAACAAAGTCTTACATGTAAAGTCATTTTTCAATACAAGCGAGCTTAAAAATTGCAATGATACTAAATAGTTTTGCTC
Organism: Campylobacteraceae bacterium; assembly: GCA_031268335.1. Classification (GTDB taxonomy): domain Bacteria; phylum Campylobacterota; class Campylobacteria; order Campylobacterales; family Campylobacteraceae; genus JAIRKW01. The sequence continues at coordinate 28,407 of JAIRXG010000023.1, read as the reverse complement.
TGCTCTTCTAAAAATTCAAATATTCTTTGCTGCAAAAGCCGCCTATCTTCACTGATATTTGTATTCAAAAATCTGCTCAAATGTTCCATATTTATCTTTTCGGCGAGTTTTTTGTCTGTTTTTACTTTGCGATTTATCTCTTTTACAAATTCGTCGTAAGCGACAGAAGGATTTCGCAAAATTACAGATATATACTCTTTGACAATATTTGTAAATACACCTTGTCTATGTTTGTCGCTCTCGTAAATCTGCGCAGCAATTCCTTTTAAAAGATTGTGGTCGTACTCTTTAGCGCTTTCATAACTTGGAGCTATAATGAGAGCAAATACTTTGGCTCTGAATTCCAAAGACGTATAGTGATACAAAAACGGCTCCCTGAAGGTTGTCAAAAACCAAGTCTTAATACTCATGCTTTGCCTTTTGCTTTTTATGAACGAATAGTATAACACAAATACAATCCGGCGAGTTATCGGAGTATCTTTATCTGAAATTTCAAAATTTACTCAAAAAGCGTACATATAGCGGTAATTTATATTTGTTTTATAAAAATGTGATACGAAATTAGGTATAACTTTGCAATTAAATTATATCTATGATTTAACTATTAAAATTTCGGTAGTTTTTTGTATCAAATCTCAAAAATACGCAATGCAAGGCTTGTGAATTTTATATGCTTGTTTTTTTAGCAGCTATTCTGTCTGCTGTATTAACCAACAAATTCGCTTGTATTGGTTTTGCAAATTGAAATAATGCTTTTTGTTTCTCATCGGGATAATTTTCTACGATATACGCCTCTATATCGTCTCCGATGCCATTTTGGTTTTCATCAATTCTACTATGTTCTAATTTCTGTCAAGCTTGGGAAGTTCTTGAGCAATTTGTTCGTTGAACGACGAACTTTCGCAACCTGTAAATATTAAAGCAATGATTGCTGTTGCTAAAATGTTATTCACAATGTTGTCTTTATTTTAAAATCGCACATGTCATTTTACGTTAGGTGATTATATTAAATACGGATTGCATACATGTAGGGGTTTGTAGTGAAATAGAGTCTGACAAAACGGCATAATCCATTTTAAAATAAATGAATTATACCGTAAGTTAGTCTGGCGTTCTAATGGCCTTCATCTTTTAATTTTTCGTATTCGCCGCAACTCTCTTTGTCTTGCAAATTGCAACCTTTGGCGAAATACTCTTTTGCTTTTTTGTAATCTTGCTCTGTGCCGTTGCCTTTCAAATGTAAGTTTGCAAGGTTATAGCAACCCAAGTCATAATCATTTTCGCAAGCTTTTTCGTACAACTCTTTTGCTTTTTTGTAGTCTTGTTTTACGCCATTACCATTTTCATATAAAACACCGAGATTGTTGCAGCCGTCAATGTATCCATTGTTGCAAACTCGTCTGTAAAGCGCCATTGCTTTTTTGTAGTCTTGCTCGATACCTTCTGCGTTATCATATGAAAAAGCAAGGTTGTAACAACCCAAATCATAACCGCCGTTGCATGAAATTTTATAGATTTTATTGGCTTTTTCCAAATTTTTCTTTAAGCCTTTTCCATAATAGTACAAATCGCCAAGACTATTACAAGCTTCCGGCCTATCTCTGCTATTACAAGCTTTGGCGTACAATCTTGCGGCTTTTGCATAATTTTGTTTCACGCCCTCGCCGTTAGCGTATGCTATGGCAAGATTATTGCAACCCCCGGAATATCCGCCTTCGCAAGCTTTATCAAACAAATCACGAGCTTTAATAAAATCTTGCACTTCACTTACATAAGCATGAAAATATCCGAGTAAAGAGCAGCTTCTCGCATTTCCGCCCTCGCAAGCTTTATCAAATAGTTCGGCAGCTTTGTACGTATCTTGTTCTATGCCAACTCCGTAATAATCGGAATAATACAACAAACCAAGATTTAAGCAACTATCCGCATTGCCGTTATTGCAACTGCTTTCTAGCTCCCCTGAGTCATCATTTGCAATAAGCATAGACAAAACTATAAACAAAATGACGAAAATTTTTTTCATAAAATGCCCTTTTAAATAAAAATTTTGAGGCATTATAGCTAAAAAACATTTTCTAAACAAGAAAACTAAAGCTACTCCATACACTCCATTAACATGTCTTTTACTTTTTGTTTTGCTTCGTTTTTATCGAGTCCTTTTAAGCTAAAAGGTTCGCTTGCTTTAAAAACTATAGTTGAAAATGGCTTTGGTATCTTGGCCTCATCCCAACTTCCAAGCTGCCAATACGAACTTGCACTCCAACCAAGCGCTATGATATCAGTGTTATATTTTTGACTCAACACCGTTACGCCGTCGGAAATACTATAAAGCGGACCTATGGGGCCGTCCGGAGTTATGCCTACATTCTCTCCTCTATTTAGTGCGTCCATAGCGTTTTTTAACGCCTTTATGGCTCCTCTTCTGCTGCTGCCTCTAATAAAACTTGCATTAAATCTTTTTACTACGGTGATAGCCATATCCCCGTGTGTATGTTCGCTTACTATGACGTTTATATTGCTAGAAAATTTTAGTTTTAGATATATGTACGCAATCATCAAAAGCTGTCCGTGCCAACACACGCAAATAACGGGCGAAGGAAGCGGCTTGCATTTTGGCAACTTATAGACTTTTTTGCATGTTAAAAAGAGTATTTTTTGTGCAAAAATCACTACATACGGCAAAACTTTGTAACTTAATTTTTTAAAAATCTTAAATTTCATACGATTTGTCCATATAAAACCAATCTTTGCGGACGAGTGATTTTAACATTTTTCATTTTTCCAAGCAACTCTTCGCTGCCTGCCACACACACAGTAAAATTTTGAGATGTTCGTCCCGCTGCCATTCCATTGTCTCTTAACTCCTCAAAATATACTTCAAATGTTTTGTCCAAATATTTTGAACTCATCTCGTCAAGCATTGACATGTGTCTATTTTGCAATCTTTGCAATCTAAGTGAAGCCGTTTCGTCATCAACGACGTTTGTCATTTGCGCTGCTGCCGTAAGCGGACGAGCAGAGTATTTGAATGAAAATATCTGCTCAAATCTCACCTCTTCCATTACACTCATTGTATCTTCAAAATCCTTTTCGCTCTCTCCCGGAAATCCTACAATAATATCTGTGCTTATCGCAACGTTGGGCGACATTTGCCTAAGTTTTTCGGCGCGTTTTAAAAACCACTCTTTTGTGTATCCTCTTTTCATCGCTTTTAATATATTTGTGGAGCCGCTCTGCAAAGGCATATGCATGGATTTGCAAATTTTAGGATTTGAAGCGAAAACTTCCAAAAACTCATCGTCCATATGCAAAGGGTGAGGCGAAGTAAATCTGATTCTCTCCACTTCGTCAATTTTGCTGATTTGCGACAAAAGTTGTGAAAAATTAAGCTCCCCTTTTCTGCCTCCGCTAAGCCTTTTACCGTAATTATTAACGTTTTGTCCAAGCAAAAATATCTCTTTTGCTCCGTTTTTTGTGGCCTTCATTGCTTCGTTTAAGATGATATCGTGCGGTATGGATATTTCGTCGCCTCTTGTGTGAGGAACAATACAAAAAGCGCACTTTTTATCACAACCTATAGAGATGTTTATATAAGCTTTATATAGGTTTTGGCGAAACTCTCCAAAAGCATATTCGCTCTCGTCATGGTCAATATTGATACCCAAAAATTTTTCAGAATTTACCGCTTGAGTGATTTTTGAAATATTTCTAGCACCCAAAACGAAACTAACTTCCGGAGCCCTTTTAAGTATCTCTTCGCCCAAATGGCTTGCGGTACACCCGCAAACGCCTATTTTAGCGCTCTTTTTTTTGTGTTTTACAAATTGTCCGATTTCCGAAAAGAGCTTATTTACAGGCTTTTCTCTTACGCTGCATGTATTTATGATTATCAAATCAGCTTCGCTCTCATCTTGCGTCAAATCATATCGTTCGATGCGATTTAATTCGGCTATCATATGCTCCGAATCTCTAACGTTCATAGCGCAGCCAAGCGTCTTTAAAAAAAGTTTTTTTGCCATATTAAAAGGGCTTACTTATAAGATATGCACCTCATACATGTAGTCCCCTTCGCCGAGCCCAAATCTTACTTCGCGCAAATAAACGCTAAAGTTTTTCTCTTCAAAATACTCTACAAGTTTCACTAAATTTTTATGAGGATTTTCTTTACTAAAATAAAATATCTGTCCACCTTCTTTTTCAATAATTTCCTCAATTTTATCTAATTCTATGGTTTTGGATTTTTCAGTAAGTGTTGTTTTTGCAAGTTTTAATTCCATATTAGCCGTCCTATAGTCAATAAAAGCAAATAGTATAACTACATTTGTATAAAATAGCAATTAAAGTAAAATAAAAGTACATTTTGGTACAATGCTCACTCTTCGCAATTATAAAAATCAACTTTTTCATTGCAAAAAAACGATAGGGGATAAAATAATGGATAAAGTCATAGATATTATAGAGTCTATTGCCAACGAAAAAGGGCTCATGATAAATGAAGTTAAAGATACTGTCAAACTATCTTTGGAAAAAACAGCAAAGCGCATTTATGGCGAACAATACGAGTATGAAACGCAAATAGATGAAAAAAGAAAAATTTTGCAATTATTTCAAAAAGTGCTTGTTGTCGCTGATGATGATAAAAGACTAAATGATGATAATGAAAACTATATAAACATAAAAGAAGCCAAAGAGATAGATCCAAACGCAGAGATAGGCGATGAATTGAGATATGAATTGCCTCTGGACAATCTTGGCCGAACGGCTGCATCTACTTTGCAAAAAGAACTCGAATATCACATCCAAAGACTTTTAGAGCAGCAGATATTTGAAAAGTACAAAAACAAAATTGGAAAATGTGTACACGGAATGGTTACAAGCGTAGACAATGAAGAAAATACTTATATAGAAGTAAATGAGATTAGATGCGTATTGCCGCGCAAAAATCGCATTAAAGGTGAAAAGTTCAAAGTCGGAAACGTTATAAAAAGCGTAATCAAAAAAGTTTTTATAGACAAATCCAAAAGAATAAACGTAGAGCTTTCCCGAACAAGTCCGCGATTTTTAGAAGCGCTTTTAGAACTTGAGGTACCTGAAATAAAAGATGGTGCGGTAATCATTCAAAAATCAGCGAGAATTCCCGGAGAAAGAGCAAAACTTGCGGTTGCTTCGCTTCACCCTAATGTAGATGCGGTCGGCGCTACGGTCGGAACAAAAGGCGTGCGCATAAATGCTATCAGCAAAGAGTTGCATAATGAAAATATAGATTGCATAGAATACTCTACCGTACCGGAAATTTTTATAGCCCGCGCGCTTAATCCAGCGGTAATCTCGAGCGTAAAAATAGATAACAAAAAAGGTGTGGTTACCCTCTCCACCGAGCAAAAATCAAAAGCCATAGGCAAAGGGGGCATCAATATTCGTTTAGCTTCTATGCTCACAGGATACGAAATAGAATTGGTTGAAGAGAAGAGCAAAAAAGAGGGCGAAGCTAAAACAGCTATCGACCCTAATGCGCTAAAAGCTCTATTTAAAGACTAATAAAGAATCTCTGGCGCGCAAAGTTTAAAGATTCACGCGCCAGAGATTACAACATGTATCTTTTTGCCTTTTGTGCTATTTGTATTAGAAACGCACCATCAAAGTTTTATTTTACTACAATGGATACGCTAACACCGCTTGGCACTCTAAACAACTCCTCATATATTCCGTTCGCCGCTCTTCTTAAAAATGGAAAGTGAGTGCGAGGAGCAAGCGTTGCCGGAGAAGACGTCGGTAAAGTGCGATACGATTTGTATGCATTTCCATCAAACGCTTCTAAATTAAAACCGTTGTCGTTACTGCGGGCAGGATATCCGAATCCTTTTGGAGCGGTCAAAGCCGGAAGCATCGCGATACTCGCTCCCCAAGTTCTCAAAGCTTTTGCCAAACCGCCGCTGTCGTATACCTTTATAGCATTGTCTATAACGTTTGTAGATGAACCGTTTGTTTTAAATAATGTTTTGTAAAAATCTATACCATATTGACGCAATAAAAATGATCCGAAACTAGCAGCTATGGCATAACTGTTGGCATCGAGATATATCCAATCCGTAAAGTCTCGCTGATAAAGCGGGCTTCTAAGCCAACTCGCATATCTGCTACTAGCAGTATTATATGATATATTGCCTGCTATCACATCCTCCATCATTACAGCTGTCATCTCATCCAAAAACGTGTTAAAATGATGATTGCTGCCCATAAGAACATAACGCTGATAGAAATTGCTGGCATGAGTAAGCTCATGCGCTATTATACTTAACGTATATCCATAACCCATATTTGTACTTACAAATATAGCTACCGCTTCATTGGAATTAGAATATGTTGTTGTTTTATAGTTATTGTAACTCCCAAAATATCCCCCTGCACCATTAAGTCTACAAAAAACTATATCCAAAGGTTGGTTACTCGCTATAATATTGGAATATTTGTGCGCTCCCCAAGGCTCTCCGGCTATACTTACTACACTGGTATATATAGTGCTGATATAAGAGGCTATATAATCAATTTTTGCCGTGTTCATATTACTATTATTAAACTCGCTGTTTTCAACCCACAAATTGATAACACGACCGTTAATCGTCAACTGTTTTCTAAGGGTAGATGGGCGGGAAGTTGAACCAAAGTCAGAAAGGACTTTCCAATTATATGTATTGTTCTCAGACCACACTTTGTATGAAGGCGCTTGTCTTAAGCTTGATTTATCGTCAATCTCTATAAGCTCGATAGGCTCATCTCTCATAAAATCCGGTTCTTTGAAATTAAAAACCTCATGCTCATCAAATGAAGATATCTCATTTTTTAAACTTTTTAAAGTCTTATCTATAGGAATGGAAGGCAAAGCAACTTGACTACTTCCTTCATTTGTAAAGACGATAGTAATCTCTTTGTTTGGTATACCGGACACGGAAATATTCAAATCAACAATACCTGTACCGCTATTTTTATAGCTCCAGATACCAACGTTAGTTCCGTAACTTACATTTAGATCGTTACAAGAAGCCTCATTGCACTTAAATGTTGCATTTACCACCTCTTTTGTTGGTACCGGACAATCACCGGCAACAACATTGCCATTCTCATCAACGCAGCAACCTGCCAGAAAGAGTGCGAACAGCAAAATAAAAATTACTTTAATCTTTCCCATTTTTTTAACTCCTATTATTCTCTTGCGATATATCGCAAGAGTTTATCTTCATGTAAACAAGTTTTTTAACATACAAATAGTACAATAAGTATTAATAATTTATTATGTAAATTCATAACATTTTTAAACGAAAACTATTATACACTATATTAATTATTTTTTCAACCTTATTAAATAATTTATAAATTTATCTATATCAGTAAATAAGTATTTGTGTTAAATGGTAATAAAAATGACTTAAGCTGCTTATGTTTTTTAGATATTCCGTTGCGTTCACAACGACAAGAAAGATATCTCTTAGCTAATAAAAAATTATAATTTAAAGAAGTTATAAGTTTATATAATTTTACAACGCTTATTTTTGCCAAATCTGTTCAATAGCAACGAAAAACGGGTGAAATTTTATCTAAACAAGATACATGCAACTATTCAAACCAAAACTTCACAAATGTAATTCTTGAAGGTTAAAATTTTTATACATGTATATGTATTGATTTTTGAAAATTGAAACTCTATACATGTATTGTCTCATAAAATTACAAAACATGAAATAGGACTAAAATCTTTGCATGTACGGTTTAATAAAACTTCAAACATTTAAGGCTGAGGCTGCAAAAAGATTTTAAAACAACGCTCATTTGGGTTCAATTGTTGAAGACATGATATAAGAAGACAAAGAAAATAAAATTTCAAACAATGTTTACTTCCCAAAATTTATTTATGTAACAGTAAAATTTTTAGGCGAAATCTTGCAAAAATTATCAAATCTCTCTAGGGTCTGTTATCTTACCTTTTATTGCGCTTGCTGCTGCCACTGCCGAATTTGCAAGATAAACTTCGCTTGTTCTATCTCCCATTCTGCCCACAAAATTTCTATTGGTAGTAGCAACGCATCTCTCATTTTTGCCCAAAATTCCCATATATCCGCCAAGACACGCACCGCATGTAGGATTGCTCACTACTGCTCCCGCTTCCGCAAAAATATCCAAAAGACCCTCTTTTTGTGCTTGCAGGGCAATCTTTTGCGTGGCGGGCGTTACTATCATTCTTGTTTTTTTAGCGACTTTTTTACCTTTTAAAATTTTAGCCGCGATTCTTAAATCGTTCAATCTCCCATTTGTGCAACTTCCGATAAATACCTGATCTATATCCAGATTATCCTTCACAGCTTCGGATATACTCTTGCCATTACTTGGTAAAAACGGATATGCTACAACGCTCTCCAATTTAGATATATCTATCTTCAAAACATGTGCATAATTTGCATCTTTGTCCGAATAAAAAAACTTCGCCTCTCTTGGCGTTTTTTTATCTTTCAAAAACTCTTTCGTTATATCGTCAACAGCTATTATACCGCTCTTTGCTCCGGCTTCTATAGCCATATTGCAGAGGCTAAATCTATCGTCCATAGTGAGATATTCTAAAGAATTTCCAGTAAATTCAAGAGTTTGATATAATGCGCCGTCAACACCTATCATCCTGATGATTTCCAAAATCAAGTCTTTCCCATAAACAAACTCATTCGGCTTGCCGCTAAATTCCACTTTGATACTTTTTGGAACTTTAAACCAATTTTCTCCCGTTATCATCGCATATGCCAAATCCGTAGAGCCAACGCCTGTCGCAAAAGCTCCCAATGCCCCATGGGTACATGTATGAGAATCCGCTCCTATTATCACGTCGCCCGGAACTATAAGTCCTTTTTCCGGCAAAAGCGCGTGCTCTATACCCATATCTTTTTCGTCAAAATAATATTTCAAGTTATGTTTATATGCAAACTCGCGTGATATTTTTGCTTGGTTTGCGCTTGCTATATCTTTTGCAGGAATATAATGATCCATGACTATAGAAAATCCGTCCGGATTTGCAAGAGTTTGAGCTTTGCTCTCCTCAAATGCACGAATAGATATAGGTGTTGTTATGTCATTGCCTATAACCATATCTATTTTGCTTTCTATGATGTCGTTTGCATATACGCTTCTACCTACATGTGAGCTGAAAATCTTTTCTGTTATTGTCTGCGGCATAAAATCCCTTGTTTTAATAAAAATAAGCCCCATTTTAGCCAAAAAGCAATAAAACAATATTTAAGGGCAAAATGGTCGGATACACAACTATCTTATAAATATAAATCAAAATAGAGTTTTTTATACTTTATAGTTTATTTTTAAATGCAATCGCTTGTTTAGCAGTATAACAATGCGCATCGTTTATCCTAAAAACAAAAATGACTGTCAAAAATACTGAAATATAAAAGATTTTCCGGCAGAGAGGAAGGGATTCGAACCCTCGGTGAGTGTTACCCCACACACGCGTTCCAGGCGTGCTCCTTAAACCACTCGGACACCTCTCTATATCAAAAGCGGCATAAAAACTACAATTTGGTTTTTGCGCAACTGAGAATGAAAATATACCAAACCGCCACTTGAGTTTGTATTAAACCATTGGATATAATTAATTTTTAAAAGGAAGATAATGAAAGTAGTACTTAGTATCGCGGGCTCTGATAGCAGCGGAGGTGCTGGCATACAAGCAGACATAAAAACAGCCGAAGCGCATGGTCTTTTTAGCACAACTGCAATCACGGCGTTAACAGCGCAAAACACAAATGGAGTAAGCGGGGTTTGCGGAGTAGAAGCGAAGTTTGTTATAAAACAGATTGAAGCGATATTGAGCGACTTTGACATAAGTGCGATAAAGATTGGAATGCTTGGAAGTTATGATACAGCAAAAGCTTTATCGGGCATTTTGAAAAATTTCAATAAACCGATGGTGCTGGATCCGGTGGCAATTTCGCGCGCAGGTTCAAAACTTTTGGATGATAAGGCAAAATCTGCACTAATAGAACTTTTTCCGTTAGTAGACATAGTTACGCCAAATCATTTTGAGGCTGAATATTTTGGGCTTAATATTGCTACAGATGCAAAACTTCCTCAATGCAATTTTTTGATAAAAAATATATATCCTAATAGCAATGAGGCAGTGGACAGGCTCTTTATAAACGGTAGTTTTGCGAAAGATTTTAAAACGCCATTTGCACAAAAAAAGAATACTCACGGTACAGGTTGTACATATTCTATGGCTATAGCTTGCAATCTTGCACTTGGATTAACTCTTGGAAAAGCGATACAGACAAGCAAAAATTATATTTATCGCGCTATAAAAAATGCTCCGGATTTAGGTTGTGGAAATGGTCCCATAAAGCACAAAGTTATATAAAATAATTAACAAAATGCATGATAAGTCTAATGCTTAAACCAATAAACATGTATCAACGTTTACGTTTTTTCCTTTTTGTACTTTTGGAAATATTTGTTACTTTTATGATGCGAAAACGCATCGCAATAAAAAAGATAATCGTGCATGAGATGTCAAAATTATTATTGGTTATAACTAAATAATTTTCTATTAAATTCAAATTTGCCTCTTTGCTTATTCTTTTATCTACAAATATCATTGATATAATAATATATTGAAGATTAAATATAACTTTTATTTGCCAACTGAAAATGCTTGTATTATTACATATAACTTTTCAGAAATTCGTGTTTATTTTCCTCTAAGAATAAGTGTTGTTTTAAAATGAAAAATATTTTTCTACCATCTTAAAAAATCTTTTAAACGTTGACTCTATTGCATTTCAAAATTTGTCCCAAAAAATTTTATCCGATTTTTTATATTCATAATTTAAACCATATTGTTGTTTTATATGTTATTTTGATATTGATTTCTGCGGTTTGATTTGTAAGTTGTATCAAGTTATTTTATTACATACAAATACCTTCAAATTCGGTTATTAGGAAGGACAAATGTATTTATAAACTTATGATATTGAATTATATGTGTATATGTAGGGGTTAAAACTAGATTAGTTACATAAAATGTTTTTCAGAACATAAAGGTTTGATGATACTCTCGATAAAATACTTAAAAGTTTTTTAAATATTTGGATGATTTTTTTGTCTTTTTATAATGCAAAATTTGAAGTTTGGATTTGCAATATAAGATAGAAATGATTTAAAAAATATATTTAAAGCGAAAGTCTTTGCTTTACAAAAAAGCGGGGTTTTACCCCGCTTAATTTATCGAAAGAAATATTAGTGAAGTTCTTTCCAAACCGCATTTTTCCATAAATAAGCAAGCACGCTTAAAATGATAAAAAACCCTATCAGGTAATATCCCAATGTTGTTCTTTCGCTTTTTTTGCTATCGCCTACTTGTTCCAAATAACTTATGAGGTTATTTTGAGATTTTTCATTTAGACCGACTCTTGGCATAGATGTGCCGGGTATATTTTTTTGAGGGTCGTTTATGAAAGTTTTAAGATATTCGGCGCTGCGAGCGCGTATCATCATAGATAAATCTGGAGGATTTGAACCCATATAACCCTCAAGAGCCGTTTGTTCGGTCGATCTTAGTAAATTGTCATATTTTAAATCGTGACATCTCAAACAAGCGTCTTCGAAAACTTCTTTACCGCTTACCTCTTCTTGTGTAGCTACGGATTGAAGATAAGCGACAATATCCGCTACTTCTTGATTTAAATCTCCTCCGAAGCCAAAAAATTCCGTCATCGGAAACGGTTCTTCATCGTTAAATTTATGACCCAATTTCAAAGCATGCACGGGATTTATTATCAAAGCCGCTAAAAAGTTTTTATCATATATAGCTCCGGCTTTACCAAGGTCTGGCACCACAACACCATAAGCTTCGGAAGAGAGTGCATCGTCAAACGGCGGTTCAAATCCTTGAGATTTTAAACCATGGCATGAGATGCATGTCATGCTAAAGATCTCATTTCCCATTGTGGCATTTCCCTCCAAAGCCTTTATCTCTTTTACACTCTCCCAAAGTCCTTTGTATGAGGCAAAACTTTCTTCAGCAGCATCAAGGTCTTTTTGAGCGGCATCTAAAGCTTTTTGTTGCTCTTGTGTTGCTTCTATTTTTTCCGCACTTGTTAAAGCTTTTTGGGCTTCTTTGATTTTCACATCGGCAAGCTCGATATCTTCTTGCTCCATATCAAAATTAGCAGGCGCTACATATGGATTCATTTGCGTGTGCGCAAAGGGCTCTATACCATAATATGTTATAAATGTGAAAATTATCAATACGACTAAAATTTTCAACTCTTTCATTTTGCACCTCCGCCTTTTTTTTCAATAATAGTTATAACCGGCAGCAATGCAAACAGTACGATAAACGCTACGGTAGCTATAAAGCCTCCTTGGTTGTTTGAAACGACTGCAAAACTATATATATCATCGCCTGTAGGCAACTTACCATAAATAGTCAAAAGCACCATGTCTATCAATAGCAACCAAAACCAAATCATAAAAAGAGGTCTTTTGTGCGCCGGAAGCACTTCGGGATTTCTATCAAAAAGTGGCAGCAAGAAAAATATGATTTGCGACAAGCCAAACACCACAAGTCCGATATTCATAGCCGTAATACCCGCAATATCAAAATAAAAGCCTCTCAATATCTCATAACTCCACAAAAAGTACCATTCGGGATAGATATGTGCCGGTGTTTTCATATCGTTTGCAGGGTCAAAGTTGATAGGATCCATCGCAAAATTAAAATGAAAACAAACCAAATATGAGAAAAATGCTAAAAATATGCTTACTACAAAAAAATCTTTGGATAAAAACGCAGGCCAGAAAGGTATGACTTTAGAGTCTTTTTTGCTGCGGTATTTAAATTTATTTACCTCTTCATCAAAATCAAACTCTTCACCATCTTGATTGTTTACATGCGGAATACGCAAAGAGTAAAAGTGCAAAGCGATAATGGCTATGATAATGATAGGAAACAACACTACATGCAACATAAAAAATCTTGTCAAAGTTGCGTCCGATACAAAGTAATTTCCGCGTATCCATACGACAAGGTCCGAACCTATAAAAGGAACGTTTGCAAACAATTCAGTGATAACTTTTGCTGCCCAGTAACTCATTTGCCCCCAAGGAAGCATATATCCGCTGAACGCTTCTGCCGAAAAACATACAAATAATAACATACCGCTAATCCATATAATCTCTCTACCTTTTTTGTACGAACCGTAATATATCGCCACAAACATGTGAATATATATAACAAGAAAGATGAGCGATGCAGCCACAGCGTGTAAATGTCTCCAAAGCCAGCCGTATGCAACTTCTTGCATGATAACTTGATTGACGCTGTCGTATGCTAACTTTACATCAGGTTTGTAGTACATCAACAAAAACAGTCCCGTTATGAAAAGTATCGCGAAAAGCGTTAAAAGTACAACGCCCATAGCCCACAGAAAATTGATATTTTTTGGTATCCAATACTCTGTCATCAATACTTTTACAAGCGATTTTACAGCAAGACGCTGATCTAACCAATCTATAAATCCATTTGCTTTTCTAATTTGTGCCATCTGCTCTCCTTTACGCTTCAGCCGTAAGCTGTTTGTATTCCGGCCCTTCTTTGCCAAGTACCAAAGTGTTCCCGTTTATTTCAAAAGGAGGGATTTGCAGGGGTTTTGAAGGAGGAGAGGCAAGAACCATACCATCGGAGTCAAATATTCCTCCATGACAGGCGCATTTAAAATATTGTTTTGAACTAATCCAATCCGGAATACATCCAAGATGCGTGCAAAGTCCCACGACCACCGTATAATTTACATCTTCAACTACAACGTCTCTTGCGTCGTTTTTCTTCATAGAGCTTGTCTTTTTTAAAATAAAAATAGGCATTCCACGAAATTTAACTTTTCTAAGTTCACCTTCATTCATCGGCGAGAGGTCAACAGTCAAAAAACCAGCAGCTTGAACGCTTGGAAGTGGGTCCCACGTTTTTTTCATCGCCACAAGAGACAAAACGCCTCCCACGGCAGCAAATCCACCAAGCGCGAAGCCGAAGAACTTTCTTCTTCCTTCTTCGACAGCCATCTTTTTCCCCTTTATTTGAGAATTTTTTATATATGTCTAAAAAATAGATTTTAAGATTTTAGCAGTAAATTCATTAAAGATATTTGATTTATGTCACATTTAAAAGTATCAAATGAGTTTTTGGGATATTTTATCGTTGAAAATATATTCTTTTAGTATAATAGCGCAATGAAAATAAAGACTCTTATCCATACCGCACTTGTTGCCGAAGCAAAACCGATAGTGAGATTTTTCGCCCTTACATGTAGCGGCAGAATCCCTTTTAATATATATACAAACGAGGATACCGCTCTTATTGTCTCAGGTATTGGAGAGGAAAAAACTAAAGAAGCTTTGGCTTTGACTTTTACGCTTTTTAAGCCGCATGTCGCGATAAATGTCGGAATAGCCGGATGCAACGACAAAAATATAAAAATAGGCTCTCTGTTTTGCGCCACGCATAAAAATCTTTCCATCCCTTATGCTTCGCTCTCTTCACATAAAAGCGGCGTTAATTGCGATGAAAATATAAACTCTTGTTTGGTTGATGAAGAAGGAGAAGCTTTTTTGAGCAGTATCCCTACATGTACAAAGAGATATATATTCAAAGTTGTGTCCGACCATTTGGATATAACCATACCGGCAAAAGACAAAGTAAACTCTTTGATACAAAAAACGCTTCCTTTGTGGAGTGTTTATGCAAGATAATGGGTTGCGACTTGACAAAGCGTGCGAGCAAAGTCCGTTTTTAAGCCTACATGTAAAAACGCGCGAATTCATAAAACAAAAATCAGATTTTTATTCTTTTAGCTTTTCTCAAATAAGGCAGCTCATAACGGCAGCGGTCGATTTGCAAATGTGGGGTTTGGATGCAAAAACTTTGTGGCAGGATAGCGGCAAAAAGAGTTTCAAAAGTTTTTTTGAAAAATACGAACAGATAAAAAATTCCCCCAAAGAATACTTTCGCATAAAAACGCCGAAACGAGACAGAAAGCTTGAGTTTTTAAGCATTGATAAAGAGATTTTAGGATTTGGCAAATGTCCGGTAGCATCTTTAAAAACCAGATGTTGCAATCTTTTAACGTTAGATGTCGTCGAAGGGTGCGCATATGGATGTTCATACTGCTCTATACAGACTTTTTACGACAGCAAAATATCTTTAAATAAAGATTTTGCCTTAAAACTTTCGCAAATAAAACTAAATCCAAACGAAATTTATCACATAGGCACGGGACAATCTTCAGATTCTTTAATGCTTGGCAATAAAGAGGGCATTTTAGAGGTTTTGATAGAGTTTGCGCGTAAAAATCCAAACGTAATTTTAGAGTTTAAAAGTAAAAGCAACAATATAGATTATCTTTTGAAGACCGATTTGCCTCCAAATATCATTTGTACATTTTCGCTAAATCCGCAAATTGTCATTGACAATGAAGAGTATTTTACACCTTCAATAGAAAAGCGTATACAGAGCGCTAAGAGTCTAAGTCAAAAAGGTGTTTTGGTCGGATTTCATTTTCATCCCATGATATATTTTAAAAATTGGAAGGAAGAGTATGAAAAAATTGCGGCTAAATTATTAAAAACTTTTGAATCAAAATCAGTTGCGCTCGTATCTATGGGCGCTTTGACTTTTACAAAACCAGTACTTAAACAGATTAGAGCTAAAGCGAACAATAGCCGTATTTTACAGATGCCTCTTTTTGATATCAATGGTAAATTTTCATATCCCACACATGTAAAAGAGAGTATGTTCGGCGCGCTTTACAGAGCGTTTGAGGCATGGCATAAAGACGTTTTTTTCTATCTTTGTATGGAAGATGAGAGTTTATGGAAAAACGTTTTTGGATTTGAATATAAAAATAATGAGATGTTTGAGGATGCTATGAAAAAAGCTTACATGTATAAAATAAAAAAATATAGTAATGAAAGTTACAAATAACTTTTTTTAAGATAAAATACTTTTTAACTTTTTAAAGGACGAAAGTAAATGAAAGTATCTTGTTTATTTTGCGCTTTTTGCACAATCGCGGTTTTTTCTACTGCTTTTGGGAATGAGGTAACGGTTAAAGGTGCTTATGAGCTTGCCGAAAAATACGAGAGCGAAAACAAAACCGACGAAGCTCTTTTTTGGTATAAAAGGGCAGCTCAAGGTCTTAAGGATTTGAATATCAGTTCCGATTCAAAACTTGAAGAATCTTTAACAAACAGTTCGCTTGATAATAAAGCGGATAGCGAAAAGTTTACGGTAAAAAAGGTTGATTATCTTGTGGATTTTATAAACGAATACGAAGATAATGAAACAAAAGACAGCATATCGCAAATAATAGGTTCCGCTTTTGGCATAACGACTTATAAACCAAACTATCTTTTGCCGATAACTTACGATTTTAGATCCCATGAAGATAGAAAGCGCGCGGAGCTGATTTTTCAAATAAGCGTGAGAAAAGATTTGCTGAAAAATTTTTTTAACTTTGACGAAGTTTTTGGAGTCGCTTATACTCAACGTTCTTGGTGGCAGATAATGAAATACTCCTCGCCGTTTAGAGAGACAAATTATCAACCGGAAGTCTATATGATAGTACCACATAAAAGTGAAAACTCCATAATTAAAGCTTATAAATTCGGATTTTTGCATGAGTCAAACGGACAAGAAGATGATGAGTCGCGCTCGTGGAATAGACTCTATTTTGATCTGTTTTTGCAATATAAAGGACTTCTTGTCAATCCGCGCGTTTGGTATCATGTGAGAGAAGGCAATGATTACGACGATAACAGCGATATTGAAGATTATATGGGATATGGCGACTTGACTCTTGTATATCCTTATAAAAAGCACATTTTTAGATTGCTTGTTAGAAACAATTTTGATTTTGACTATAACAAAGGCGCTGTACAGTTTGACTGGACATTTCCAATCGCAAAAAGCGGCATATTTGGATATATACAATATTTTGACGGATACGGCGAAAGCTTGATAGACTACAATAGGCAGACAAAACGTATAGGAATTGGTTTGGCTATGAGCAGATAAAACTTACGTTTAATAAGATATAATCACTGAAAACCGTAAGGAGTGTTTATGGAATTTACGGATATATTTCAAAGTGATGCGTTTAAATTGTACGGTATTCCGCTGCTTATATGTTTGGCAAGAATTACGGACGTGACTATCGGGACTATAAGAATTATATTTTTATCCAAAGGAATGAAGTATCTAGCGCCGATGTTGGGGTTCGTTGAGATTTGTATTTGGCTTACGGCCATTACGCAAGTTATGGCAAATCTAACGCACATCAGCAATTTTTTCGCTTACGCGCTTGGTTATTCGATAGGTAACTTTCTTGGCATTTTTATAGAAGGAAAACTTGCCATAGGAACTGTTGTCGTTCGCATCATCACAAAAAAAGACGCTTATTCTTTATCTGCAACGTTGCGAGAGAGCGGTTACTCCGTTACCGTATTGGACGCCGAAGGCAACACGGGTCATGTAAATGTTGTATTTACCGTCATAAAAAGAGCCGATATACAAAAAATCTTGCCGATAATTTTACATTTTAATCCAAATGCGGTCTATTCAATAGAGGACGTAAGACATGTAAGCGAACAAGGATTGCCTTCAAGCGAAGCAAAATCCAAACGAAATATCATCAATCTATTTATAAAAGGAATTAGAAAATAGTTTGTTTTGTAAAAAAAGATTTTTATCTTTGTATGGACATTGCAAAAGGAGGGTTTGTATAGTCTATTTTTTAAACCAAATAAATGTAATGAAAAATGATTTTAACCAATTATATTCATTATTAAAATTTTGGTAAAAACTCAAGTGTTTTTACAATACTTGTTTCAGTTCAACATACAATTAAAAGCTTTTTAGGTTTGCTAAACCAGTATTTCAATACAACGCTTGTTTCGGTTCAACTGGAAAGGAATACTAAAAATGTTAAAGATAGGAAACGATTTCAATACAACGCTTGTTTCGGTTCAACTCGTATTGCGTATTCGCCCTTGATTGCGCATACGCAAATTTCAATACAACACTTGTTTCGGTTCAACACAGAGACTTAAGAATTTACGCATCATCTTCAGCGTTTCAATACAAGATTTGTGTCGGTTCAACTTTGGTATCGTAGGTAAAGTTGTCAGAGCGATAATAGTTTCAATACAAGACTTGTGTCGGTTCAACGACGTTAGGTAGTTACCGCTGCCGCCGATTTGGCGTGTTTCAATACAACACTTGTGTCGGTTCAACGAACAAAAATAGTAAAACTTCCTGTGGAAGAAAAAGGTTTCAATACAAGATTTGTGTCGGTTCAACTTAATAAAAAGTCTATTATAGATGATGAGTTGCTTTGGTTTCAATACAAGATTTGTGTCGGTTCAACGGTAATTTTACGACACTTAATGACGCCGGACATTTGTTTCAATACAAGATTTGTGTCGGTTCAACTATAATAACAGTATTAAAACAAAGGAGCAAAAAAAGTTTCAATACAAGATTTGTGTCGGTTCAACCTACTCTTAACGTAGACGTTACAATTCCCGCAGACGGTTTCAATACAAGATTTGTGTCGGTTCAACTGTATGCTATTTTGTCTTTTGTACTATTATTCATTCGTTTCAATACAAGATTTGTGTCGGTTCAACTTCAGCTAACATTTTGCAGCTCCTTTTGGGTTTAGAGTTTCAATACAAGATTTGTGTCGGTTCAACTCTAATTTTTACATGTACAGTACGGGAACGGCAGTAGGTTTCAATACAAGATTTGTGTCGGTTCAACTCAAGCAGATGGTGCTAGTTTTGGATACACACGGGGATTTCAATACAAGATTTGTGTCGGTTCAACATGAAGGAGTGGACGGACAACAATCCCTTGCAAGATTTCAATACAAGATTTGTGTCGGTTCAACAAAGCTGGCTACAGCATAACGACCTTTAGGCTAGAATTTCAATACAAGATTTGTGTCGGTTCAACGATGAATATTACCGACAGCTCGCAAGCTTTTATTAAATTTCAATACAAGATTTGTGTCGGTTCAACAAATACAATACAAAAGAAACCATGCATCGTATAAGTTGATTTCAATACAAGATTTGTGTCGGTTCAACAGAAGCCGTGGGCGAATACGATTACATTAAAGAGCAATTTCAATACAAGATTTGTGTCGGTTCAACTCCACCACTCAAATTCGTTTTTGTAGATAAAAAAAATTTCAATACAAGATTTGTGTCGGTTCAACTAAAATATTTAAGGCATTGTTATAACACGCTTGTATTGTAATTTCAATACAAGATTTGTGTCGGTTCAACAAAGCTCGCCGTGGTAAGAAAACCAAATTTTAAGATATTTCAATACAAGATTTGTGTCGGTTCAACCTCCATAGAAAAACTAACCCTCGTCCTGCAAAACGCATTTCAATACAAGATTTGTGTCGGTTCAACTTCAGCTAACATTTTGCAGCTCCTTTTGGGTTTAGAATTTCAATACAAGATTTGTGTCGGTTCAACAGAGCGACGATGTAAACCTCACGCTGCAAGGGCTGTTATTTCAATACAAGATTTGTGTCGGTTCAACCTAATCTGAGAGACATTGACCTGAGTTACGCTGACCATTTCAATACAAGATTTGTGTCGGTTCAACGTACGCGTGGGTATCGCTGTTTTTAGCATTGCTTGAATATTTCAATACAAGATTTGTGTCGGTTCAACCCGTCAATGTAGCGGTATTGAAATTTAGTATTACCGATTTCAATACAAGATTTGTGTCGGTTCAACGGAAATACTTGCGTTATATTGGGAAAATATAGGAGAATTTCAATACAAGATTTGTGTCGGTTCAACCCATTTCAGACGCTTGAAAGGAGTCTATTAAATCAAATTTCAATACAAGATTTGTGTCGGTTCAACGCGTTACCGCGCCCGCCCCGTTACATCCCCCCCGTAAATTTCAATACAAGATTTGTGTCGGTTCAACGTTACGCTCGTATTGTTTTTGTGGATGGAGGCTTTTATTTCAATACAAGATTTGTGTCGGTTCAACCTTGCATCGTTTCTTTATGATCCCGCATTGTTTGCATTTCAATACAAGATTTGTGTCGGTTCAACCCCGGCAAATTCGCACTTTCAAAAAATGCCGTCCGATTTCAATACAAGATTTGTGTCGGTTCAACGATAAAACAAAGGACATATTTTATATCATTCTGAAAATTTCAATACAAGATTTGTGTCGGTTCAACGCATCGTCTCCTCTAATATATTTTTTAATTTTAAAGATTTCAATACAAGATTTGTGTCGGTTCAACGCGCATTCAAAAACGCCCGTCCTTACGATTAATAAGATTTCAATACAAGATTTGTGTCGGTTCAACTAGATAACACAGAACTTATTAAAGAGATTTCGGAACGATTTCAATACAAGATTTGTGTCGGTTCAACCCATTTAACAGCCATACAAAAATTGCAAAAACAGGCATTTCAATACAAGATTTGTGTCGGTTCAACTGTTCCTGTGCCGGCTATTTTTATAATTCCTTGCTGTATTTCAATACAAGATTTGTGTCGGTTCAACGTTAGTTCTAAGCTTTCCACTTTTGTTTGTATTCTATTTCAATACAAGATTTGTGTCGGTTCAACTCGGCATTTTTTAGTACTGCTATAATTACTACTTTCGATTTCAATACAAGATTTGTGTCGGTTCAACTTTGAGATAGTTGTTCCTGCAGGGGCGGGATTAACGATTTCAATACAAGATTTGTGTCGGTTCAACAAAAAACAGAGATGGAGTATCAAGGCTTTATGAGGGATTTCAATACAAGATTTGTGTCGGTTCAACTTGACCTGTTCTGCGACAGGCGCGGGCGCCCGAGGGATTTCAATACAAGATTTGTGTCGGTTCAACTAAGAAAAATAGGCTATTTGAGAAACAATAAACCCATTCAATCAGCTGCTTTTTGAACTTTTTCCAATCAATTATAACAATGATAAGTAAAAGAACAAAATATAGCAATAAAACGTTATAGTATCGATATTTTTATAAAAATAGATTAAAGATTAGTTGGAAAAATTGAGATTATTTTAAATTATATTTTATACATTTGATGCTCAAATGAGTTTGAGATTTTTAAAATCCCTTATTTTTTTACCGATTGAATTTTGCGGGACTGCCTCTATCATGACAATTTTTATAGGAATATTTACTCCAAGCTCATTTTTTATCAAAATTTTCAATTCGTTTGCAGGCGGTCTTTTGCCTTCTATGTAGACAACCAGACTCTCATCTTTAAGTATGCTGGCTTCATTTTTTTCAACATTTATTAGGGCAAATTTAACAAATTTATGCTTTTCTACAATGTTTTCGACTTGAATAGTAGAAAATCTTTTACCGCCGATTTTAATGATATTTGATTGCCGTCCTTTTAGTTCAAATCGTTCTGCTACAAATTCAACCTCATCGAATGTTTTTATTTGCCCGTTAAGATATCTAAAATCACCCTCATATACTATATCGCTAACCCATGGAGAACTTACATGTAAACAGCCGTCTTTAGCTTTTTTGCAGATAACATTATCTAAAGGCTGCCAAAATATGTCCGCATTTTTACGATACGCTATACCTCCTGTTTCAGTAGAACCATAAAGTTGAATAATATTTGCGTTAAATCTTTCACAAAACTCTTTTGAGGCTTCTTGCGATAATGGCGCGGTGGAACTTATAAACAAAGCTCCGTCAAAATCATA
Organism: Campylobacteraceae bacterium; assembly: GCA_031268335.1. Taxonomy (GTDB): domain Bacteria; phylum Campylobacterota; class Campylobacteria; order Campylobacterales; family Campylobacteraceae; genus JAIRKW01. The sequence goes on along the minus strand of JAIRXG010000023.1, from coordinate 6,588 downwards.
ATGTTCGCGCGTTTGCAAAAATGCATTTATATAAAGCGGCGTTGTTGCAACAAGCGTATTTTTATTGATTAATGCTCCTAAATCCGCAGGCAAAAATCTCTCTCTAAACCACAAATCAATATTCATTTTTTTAGCTAAATTTAACATCAAAATCCCATAAATATGAATAAAAGGCACACTAGCTACCATTTTTGAGATATTATACGAATGCACTAATTTCTCCAGTACAGCTATCTCACTTTCAAGATGTTTTTTTGCTTTAAACACACCGGAAGGCATCCCTGTTGTGCCAGATGTAAACAGCATAATGTCATATGGTATGTTGCAAAATATGCGCTCTTCTGAACCTGGCATTAATGTGGGTAACTTCAACTCTTCTTTTAATTTTCTACTCAAACTTTTGTGCGAAACATCATATAAAATTGCTTTTGCTCCTGAGCCCAATGCTCTAAAAATCCACACAGCACTTTCAAATTTACCGCTTGCCTCAATTAATCCGCTTGCATTTTTCAACATATTGTCTTTGCAATTTTGCTCCGTTACTTCGTAAATTTTTTGTGTAAAATCCTCATTTTCAACTATAAGTTTCATATCTTTACCCTATTGAAATATAATAATACCATTATGCTAAATGCTGCGCAAAGAGCAGTTATTCCAATTGCCTGCAATGCTGAAATGGAACTAAATGCCAATACTCCAAAGCCAGCTATTGTGCTAAAGAGCGAATAATGAATGGCTTCACTGGTACGTTCCTCAGTCGAATATACGCTATATATGCCATAATCTACACTTGTGGCCAACACGATGACTAACATAAATATATGCAATATATTTATCGGTATAAAAATAAATATTAAAGAACATGCAGCTATCGGCATCAATACAAAACTAAATGCGCGCGCAAAATCTCTTTTCGCAAAAATCATAATAACAAAAACTATTAAAAATGCTATAAAAATCGCAACAGCCGCTAATTCTTGCACTACATTTTTTAACTCTTTTTGAAATAACGATACGGAATCTACAGCCAATATATCGTCTTTATCCAGTAAATTTACCTTATCTTTATCATAAAAACCAATAGCGTATATTTTATCTTTTGATTTCATAACTTTTAAAATATTATCGCCTAAAAATTCATCAGTGTAAGTAGGCAAAGGCAATGCTAACATCTTGTCATCGTAAGCATTGTCAAAAAAACCTTTTTTAAAACCGAGTTCATTTGCATAAAAAGTTATATTCTTACGTAAAGATGAGAAATCCAATTTACTTAACTTATCGCGTTTCATTTCATGCTCTTTTTGTGATAAAAGTAAAGATACTGGCACAAATCCGTCTTTTAGTGTTTCGGACTTTTCTATCAATTTATCGAGTGTGTTTGCCGATAGTAAAATGACTGTTTTATTATTTATACTTTGTGAAAGTAGTTCTTGCTTTTGTTCTAGATTGCTATTTTTTATATCTAAAGATTTTATATCAAAATTAAATGTTATCCAAAAAAATGAAGCTAAAATAATCAAAATACTGTAGATACAAACGGACAAATGCGAAAATAGCTTTTTAGTTTTAAATCTAAAAAGTCTTAATTTGGCATCGCCAAACTCAAGATGCGGATAAATAAACGCAAAACACACATAAGCAAACAACAGTGAGGATGCCGCGGTTGTCGCGATTTGAGAAATAAGTGTAAAAGTTACAAATCCAAGTGCAAAAAAGGCGATAAAAGTTGTTGCAAATCCATAAAATACAGGCTTCGAAAATCCTTTTTTACTTCCATACATGTCATGTAAATAATAATGAAACATATAATCTATGGATATTGTACTTACCGCTGCGCTGAAAATTAAAGAAAACATAGAAATTTCACGCCAAATTATCCCCGCTACCAATTGCCCGAATGCCGTAGAACTCAAAAGTGTTAGGCAAGAGAAAAAAAGAAGCGATGGTTTCCTTAGCCAGTAGATATATAAAAGTCCTAAAATTACAGCACTTAATCCAAGAATAAATTTGGCTTGCAATTTGAATGCTCTTGAATTTTCCACTTGATAAAAAAATGGTGAAAAAAGATATGCGCCATCGGCTATTTTGTGAAGTTCGTCATAGTATTGCTCATACTCTTCAGGCATTATGTTGAGTCTAAAAACAAACGTACGCTCAAAACCTTCTATGCTTGGTGCAGAAATATAATTTTCACGCGACGAAAAAAGCGAGAGCGGATCATTTTTGTTGATTGTAAATTTAAAGCCGTCTAATAAATCATTTTTAAGTTTTGACAGTTTTTCACGAACCTCATCGTTACTTGGTAAAGAGTTTGGTGTATCTTGCAAATAAAAAAGATATTGATTTGTAAAATTACTCACTTGAGACAATGGGCGCAAAGTCTCATATCCTTTAAGCATTGATATTTTTTGCAATATCTCGTCAAACTGCGTTCCGTTTGCCGCCAAAACTACTTCTTGTGATTTGTTTATGCTTTGATAAACTAAAAGAGCTTCCTTAGAGCTACTTTCGGGCAAAAGCGCATAGAAAGAGACTGTTATGCGTTTTTGTATGTCAAGCAAAGCGATAAAAAATAAAAGCAGCGCAAAAATTACAACAAGACTACCTCTTTTTAACCACATCTATAGTTATCCTATCACCACTTTGAGAAAAAAGTTCCAATTTAGTTATATTACCTTCATTTATTTTATAAGTTAATGTTGCTATAGGATTTGATGAATTTATGGCTCTCAATGAAACTTCATTTTGGGACTTTTGAGTGATTTTAAAAAACATTTTCAATCTCTCTTCATCGCTTTCAAAAATTGCTCTAAATATTGCAAACATATTAATTATACCTTGTTCCTCTTTTGCATTTTTTTGCACAATTTCTTTGTCATTTTTTATTGTTACTTGACCATTTATCAGCGTTATCTCTCTATTTCCGGACTCATAAAATATTTTTGCACTTTCGTTTGAAAAACTTATTTGTCCATTTCTTGTTACTTTTTCATTCAAAGCATCAATGTAACGCGTCTCTTTAAAATCTATTTTTATATTCTCCGCACTTAAAAGTGAAACCAAGAATATCAACATGTATGTTATTTTACTCAACTCTTATCCTTCTTTTTTCTCCTCCACATGTAGATGTGAAAAACTGCTGCTGATACGAAAACCGCATACCAACCAGCCGACACATAAAAAGCCCAAAACCATTTTGACATAAAAATCAAAAAAACAGTATGCAAAAAAACATTGATCCATGCTGCTGTCGCCCAAATCCAAACACTTGAACTGATTTGCTCTCTTGTTATCTGTTTTTGCTTTAAGAAATACCAATGATCCAATCCATTTTGTATCATAAAAGAAGTTTTGTATTTCATGCTTAACAAAAGAGCTACCCCAAGCGATATCGCAAGAGGAGCAAATTGCATCAAAACCGTTTTACCAAAAATGAGTGTACTTAAAGAAATAACAAAGTATACCAAAGGTATAACCCAAACAGAACTTTTTTTCTTATAGGTTAAAACTATCAAGGCAATACTCACAATTAAAATAATAGTGGAGGAAGTTTTTACGCTAAAACTATCGGTCAGCCATACTACTAAAGGGCCATAGATAAAAGAAAATATGGTTAATATCAACGAATCATTCCGCCGCTTACATTCAACACTTCACCGCTCACATAACTTGCGCTATCGCCTAAGAAAAATACGGCTTTTGCAATCTCCTCCGGTTTTCCAAAACGTCCTAAAGGAATTATTGATTTGTAACTTTTTTCGTCAATATCTTTTGACATTTCCGAAGATATAAGTCCTGGTGCAACGGCATTCACTCTTATATTAAATCTTGCCAAATCAAGACACAACGTCTTTGTAAAAGATATCAACGCGCCTTTGGTCGCAGAATAGTTGGCTTGCCCATGATTTCCTACTATCCCTGAAATTGAAACAATATTTACTATGGAACCTTTTTTATTTTTTATCATTTGCGGCAATAAAGCTTTTGTTACGTAATACGTACCGTTTAAATTTGTATCTATAACACTTTGCCACTGTTCGTCACTCATCCAATATATATGAGCGTCATCCGTGATAGCCGCATTATTGATTAGAATGTCCACGCTTATTTCTCCGATAGCTCTTCTAATAGTCTCTTTATCTCTCATATCCCATTGTAAAATTTGCGCATTAAACTTCTTTGCCAACTCTTTAGCTTTTGATTCATTTTTATTGTAATGCAGATATAATTCATATCCGTGATCAAAAAACTCTTTGGCTATAGCTTCGCCTATTGCTCCGGTAGAGCCGGTTATAAGCGCGCTTTTACTCACACCAAAGCCCCATTTCGTATAAGTTTTGCTACTTCTGCGATATCATTGTCCATTCTCCTATCCTCTTCCAAAGGCGGTACATTTTCTCTTATCCTATCATATATATTTTGCAAAAATGGCGACACTAAATGAACACCTCTTATGTTTGTGGCTTGTGCCAATCCTATAAATGCAATGCTTAGCATATTTTCAATGTCCGGAAGCATTTTTGAAAAATCCAGAGCAGCAGTTGTTCCCATACTGACCTTGTCTTGATTTAAAGATTCTGTAGGACGCGAATGAATAGACGCGGCTGTTGTGTTTTTTATGATATCTGCCGCAAGCGAACTTAACGTTATTTGCATCGCTTTAAAACCATGGAAAAAGCCCTCTTTTTTGAGTTTTAGATTTTCACCAAGTCCCCTATTAAACTTATGGTCTACCAAAATAGCAAATTCCTTATCCAAAAGGTCCGCCAAATTTCCGGCACATATTTTTAAAGTATCCATAGCGTGCGCCACATATCCTCCATAAAAATTACCGGAAGTGTAAATTTTCCCAGCCTGCGCATCAATTAGCGGATTGTCATTTACAGAATTTATCTCTTGTTCAACCCATTTTTTAGATATTTCAAAATTATCCCTTATGACGCCTAAAATTTGTGGCGCACATCGCATGGAATATGTATCTTGAATATTTAGATTATTATCTATGAAAAATTTCGCGTATCTTTCGTCTCTGCCATGCGTTAGCTTTGAATTTTGTGTCTTTTGCAAAATATTCTCGGCACTTTTTATCTGTCCGCTGAATGGTTTTACTGCATGTACAAACTTCTCTAAAGGAGTAGTGTCACAAAGTAAAACTTCATACATACCACCAACAAACGATTCAATAGAGTTAAGCAAAATTTCAAACTGCCTTAAAGAATCTAAAGCTATAGCGCTCATAATGGTCGTACCGTTCATAACGGCAAGCGCCTCCTTTGGCTTAAAAACATATGGTTTAATACTTAATTTTTGATAGATATCGGCTGTATTTTGCAATTTTTCTTCATAATAAGCCTCCCTTTCTCCGGCAATGACTGCGGCAATATACGACAATGGTGTCAAATCGCCGCTTGCTCCTACAGAGCCTTGAGAAGGTATAGCGGGATATATACCATGATTTAGCAATAATTCGAAACGCATCAAAAGTTCATATGAAATAGCAGAGTAACCTTTGGACAATGATATGACCCTTGCTATAAGAGCGTATTTTGAAACTTCTTGGTTTAAAAATTTACCCACTCCACAACCGTGATATCTATAAAGATTTTGTTGCAATAAAGCGGCATCTTTATAATCCAAATAGTTTTTTCCGCTATCACCATATCCTGTAGTTACGCCGTAAATCGGTTTACCTGATTCTATTGTATCTATTAAAAACTTATGTGATGCATCAATGTATTCTATAAAATTTCTCTCTTTGCTTATATACACGTTTTGGGAGTTTAAAATATCTTTTAAACTTACATGTGAAGAATCTATGATTAAATCGTTTTTATTCAACTTTTTCTCCTTTAAAATTTAATGTACAAACTTTTTTATCTTTACATATAAATTCTGCATGAATCTTATCCTTTTTTTGTGATATATTAAGCACTAAAATATCACATGGCTTGACAAAAGTGATAAATTTTACTCTCGCTATCTCTGTTATAGTGATATTTAACGCACTTTCACAAATGTGTAAAAATATAAATCCGGGTAATATCGGATTATTAGAAAAATGTGCTTTAAAAACAGGATGTGACTCGTTGCTTAAACATACTTCAAAATTGTTGCCATTTATTGTTTGAATATTGTAAAGATTTGTATCCATGTATAATTTTAACATGTGTAAAATAAAAAACAGCCCCCTATGTTTTAATTTTATAAATTTAGTATCAAAATTAAATGGAATTGTTGTTGCGGATTTATATCATTATTAGAACTAATGTAAATCCAAAGGATAAAGATAGTAGTACAGTATTAAACTAATGGACGAAAAAAGTTATTATGATAAGCAATAGTATAAATATGACAATTAATACACAAGAATTGAAAATACTAAGGAGCTCTTTTTTAAAAATTTGCTTTGGTGTAAAAATTGAGAACTTTGAAGAGATTTTTTCGTATTCAAAAAATAAATGCAATATCATATTAATCGGCATAGGAGTTAAAATCTTGATAGAGCATATTGGTTAATCTACGCTTTTGCAAGCTTGCATGCAATCTCAACTATTAACCTTTACATCTACGCTCTTGTAAGAATGGCAG